>JBIICS010000124.1:0-8226 GCA_044238735.1 Bacteroidia bacterium | reverse complement strand
GATATACTGCGGGTTCTGTGGGTATAGGAACTACAAATCCAAATGCAATTTACAAATTAGATGTAGCCGGTACAATCAACTCTACAGGTTTGTTTATTAATGGGAATTCCATTGTGAGTAGCCAATGGGTAACAAATGGGACTAATTTAAATTATACTACAGGCGGTGTAAGTATTGGCACAAGTACATTATCAACCGGAAACAAATTAAGTGTATTGGGCAATACCGATATTAATGGTAATGTTTCTATTGGTAAAAGTTCTGCGACTTCTAAATTAGAAATAAAAGGAAATGCCGCTGATGATGTTGCTTTTAGAATCTATAATTCATTAGATACCGAAAATTTTAAAGTAAAATCTAATGGATTTGTTTATGCCCGTGAAGTACAGGTACATCCTGATGGAACAGCATTTCCTGATTATGTTTTTGAAACAAATTATAGTTTAATGAATTTAAAAGATTTGGAAAACTATATAAAAGCAAATAAACATTTACCTAATATACCAAGCGCAAACCAAGTAAGTGTGAGTGGTTTTGGTGTAGCAGAAATGCAAATAAAACAAATGGAAAAAATTGAAGAGTTAACACTTTATATAATTGAACAAAATAAAAAGTTAGCTACGCTTGAAGAAGAAATAAAAGTTTTAAAAAACAAACAGTCTAAGTAATAAAACAATAAGCAATTATTATGAAAAAACTTATTGTTATCTTATTTATTATTTCAAGTAATCTGGTGTTTGCACAAAACACTGCTGTACTCGAAATAAATTCAGCACTTACAAATACTCAATCCTCTGCCCGCGATTTAATTAAAATAAAGCCGGGTTCTGTAATTAAAGCAAATTCAGGCGGAAATTCTAAAGTGTTTATTAATAAGGCAATTGAGTTGCCTGCAGAAATTTCTTCGAGCAATTATATAAATGGCACCAACGGAAATATCGATAGAACATTAGATCAAAATTTACCATTAGGCAAAACCCCTTCTTCTTTTAATGTTAATTCTTCTAATGGTTCACTAGAATACACAATACCACTTAATACACCTGTTGGTAATGGAAACGTTTTTCAAGGATTATCTTTATATTATTCAAGTACAAGTAATAATGGCGCTTGTGGAAAGGGGTGGAATATTTCTTTGCCGGGTGGTATTAATAGGGAAAACAAAAATCTATATCAGGATAACGTAATAGAGAGGTTTAACTTTGATGAAAATGACGTGTTTTCCTATAATGGAAATAGATTATATAAATCAGTTGACTTAGGAACATATAAAGAATACAAAACAGAAAACGAAAGTTTTGACCAAATCGTATCTTTTCACGATATAGGAGCACCTTATCCAAATTTTACAATTAAAACTAAAAACGAATTAACATTAAATACTGTTGGCTACATTCCTCAAAATGCACAATTACCATTATTTTATGCAATTAGCGACATAGTGGATAACTACGGAAATAGATGTTTGTATCAATACGGCAATGATAACGGTGAGTTTTTTTTAAAAGAAATAAATTATGGCAATCACTTATCTAACAATCTTCCATATAGTATAAAATTTTACTATGACATTAAAAATGAACCAACTGAAAAATATAGTAATGGATTTAAAATAAAGGAGGCTAAAATATTAAGAGAAATTTCAATTTATTCATCCGGATTGCTTCTGAGAAGTTATAAACTTTCTTATAATAACGATGTTGAGGGAAATTATTTATTAAGCGAACTACAAGAATTTAATGGCAA
Organism: Bacteroidia bacterium; assembly: GCA_044238735.1. Classification (GTDB taxonomy): domain Bacteria; phylum Bacteroidota; class Bacteroidia; order UBA4408; family UBA4408; genus JBIICS01. Next base: position 6,480 of record JBIICS010000124.1, on the reverse strand, counting down.
AGGGGAAACTTTTAATAGTTTACTTTTTAATTATAATGAAGTTAATAGTATTTCGGACACCAAAATATATAATCTATTCATTATAAATTCTTATTCAAAACAATTTTTAATCGACTTTAATAGTGATGGGTTAAAAGATATAATTTCGTTTAATGGTACAAGAACAATTCAGAGTGACGGTTCATCAACTGTTAATTGGCAAAATTGGAAAGTTTATAAAAACACTGGCAATGAAGATTTTAGATTTAGTAATGTTTCTACAAACACAAATTTTCCGCCAAACTTTGAATTAAAGCAAAGTTTTCAGTACGATTTAAATACTGTTGGTGGTTTTTCGATTAGTATTTTTGATTATAACGGAGATGGTTTTGAAGACTTATATTTGAGGGGAGTAGATAATTCAATTTCACAAAATGTATTAAAAGCTGATGGTTCTTTAGATTTAACACTAAACGGGAGTTCTATCAATGTTTATTTATCAAATGGTACTGGTATCAGCTCAACTCCAACTTCATTTTTAAGTTATCTGGCTCAAAACCTGTCAATATCAAATGGCTTAAATTCTGCACTATTTGTAGGAGACTTTAATGGCGATAGAGTCTCTGATATTTTAAATTATTTCGCATGGCAACAGGGTAAATCTAAGTTTCATTTTTATCAGAATAGTCAAGGTACTCTCAACGATTTAAATTATCGAATAGATTTCTCAAACGCCTTTGTTTCAGATTATGATGGTGACGGAATATCTGATATAATCAACTGTGTTATTGATAATCCTAACGCTACATTAGCATCGGTAGTTCCGGGTAAATACGCTTTAAAATTCGATTCAAATAGAAATTTTCAGTTAGTGTCATTAAATACTGGCTACGCTTTAAATAAATTCTTTAATCCAGTTTCTGGATGCGTTGCTGTAGATGAAGTTTTAAATTTAATTGGAGATTATAATGGTGATGGTTATTTAGATAATCTAATTACAGTAAACAATGCGCTTTATAGTTACGATTGGAAAGGATATATAAATAAAGGAAACAATTCAGAATTAGTTTTCGGTAATACCTTAGGTTTGAAAAGTCCTTTTAGTTCTCAAAACAGATGCAGACTTGTTCATGCTGCACATGATATGAATGGAGATGGATTAACTGATGTCTTAGAATTTGATAACAATAATTCTAATGTTACTACTTTAAGTGTTTTTTATTCATTAGGCAATCAATTTAGTTTTACTAAGATAGATTATTCAATTCCATCCAGAGTTGATTATGATAATAACACAGTAAATTTTGGTGATTTTAATGGCGATGGTATTGAAGATATTTATATAACTAGTTCTTTAACAGCACAACCTTTAATTGTTTATATGTATAGAACTTCTCAAACTTCATTATTGAAAGAAGTTTTAGATGGTTTTAATGTCTCAACTAAATTTTATTATAGTAAGTTAAATTCATTTACAAACTACAGTCAAAACTTACAAAATAACTCCGATTTAATTAATTATAAAGGACCAACTTCAGTAATAGATAAAATTGTATATCCGGATGGTATTGGTGGAAACACTGAATTATCTTTTTCTTACAAAAATTATTTAATTCATAAAAAAGGAAAAGGGATATTAGGTTTTACCGAATTTTCTAAATCAAATTCATCAACTTTATTAAAAGATGAATTAATAGTTGATTATGGTATAGGTAATAGTGATTATTTTACACCTAAAATTACAACTTCTAAAACTTATTTAACCGCAACAGGGCAACAATTATCATTGGGAGTTAATACATATGAAATAGTACCATTAAGTACAATTAACAAAAGAATTTTTTACTATTTAAAAAGCAATTCTTATAACGATCTAATATCTAATGTAAATAATGTAACAAATTACACATACAATACCGGTAACGGCACTTTAACCAGTAAGGAAGATGTAAATGTTAATACAGGTATAAAAAAAATAACCGCTTATTCTAATTATATTGCGGTAGGTACCGATAATAATTTATTACCAACTGTTCCAAAACAAATAACACACACTTCTATAGACGGAGTTAATCCAAATATTTCAAAAACAACTAATATTGAATATAATTTAAACGAGGGTTCAATAAAGTCAAACACAATATACCCAGGCACTACCGGAGAAATTATACATAATTATACTTATACAACATTTGGAAAGTTAAAAGAAGATAATATTACAGCATATAATTTACCGTTACTTTCAAGTAAGTTTGAATATGATGCTACTGGATTGTTTTTAATTAAAACAATTAACCCAGAAGAAGAGTTTGAAACTGTAGATTATAATAAATATACCGGGCATGCATTGACTCAAACAAATGTACAGTCGCAAAAAACTTATTTTGAATATGATGGATGGGGGAATCAAGTTTCACAAATTGCCCCTGATAATAACAGAATAAACGTAGAACGTGGCTGGATTTCAGGGGCACAAATACCAGGCACCCATGAAACTCGAACAAGTGAAATAATATCTTATAAAAAAGTTTTCGGCCAAGGAATGCCATATGTTATTGAATATTATGATATTTATGGCAGAGTTGTTTTAGTGGAGAAAGAAGGTTTTTCAGGTAAAATTTTTCAAGGGAAAGAATATAACGCTAAGGGTCAAATAATAAAAGAGACTAATAATTATGAAATTGTAAATCCCCAATGTTCTACTTTATTTACAATCTATAATTATGACGATTATAATAGGATTAAGTTAGCAAAGGTTACTGATGATTTATTTTCACCTTCTGCTGGATTAAATACTACTTACAATTATCAAAATTTAAGTAATGGTGATTTGATAACTACTATAACTACTCCAGATAATTATACCTCATCAAAAACCACAAATGCTTTAAGTTATTTAATAAGTTCCACCGATAATGGCGGAAATATTACGTATGAATATTTTGCCGATGGAAAACTTAAAAACACAAAGGTTAATGGAATTGTTACAAATTCTATCGTGTATGACGATTTTGGTAATCAGAAAGAACTTAATGAAGTTAATAGTGGAAAAACTAAATATCAGTATGATGCCCTTGGTAATCTTAGGAATCAAACCGATGCAAACTTAAATTCTTACGATTTAACTTATGATAAATTGGGTAGAATTAAAACTAAATCAGGACCCGATGGTGTTTATACATATAATTACGTCCTTTCAGGTAAAGCATTAGGTAATTTGGAAAGTGTTTCGGGACCCAATAACGCTATAATGAATTACGAATATGATGATTTAGCAAGGGTAACAAAAATAACAGAGGGCACTTCAACTAAAAACTTTATTACTCAATTACAATACGATCAATACAATAGATTAATTAATAAAAAATATGCTAGTGATTTTTCGGTTAATTATGAATATAATTCCATAGGGGTTTTAACTAAAATTATACAAGCAGATAATAATCAAACTTTATGGCAAATAAACGGTATGTTGCCTAATGGTATTATAAATAAATATACTTATGGTAATGGTTTAGCTTCAATAAACACTTATGATAATTATAGTAACATTAAGAAACAACAAACAGGAAATGTTTTTGATTTAGAGTATAATATAAATCCTGTTACAGGCAATTTGGACTGGCGTAAAGATAATGTTGCTCAACTAAAAGAAGACTTTAAATATGATAATTTAAATAGGTTAACAAAATTTCAGCCGGATTTAAATGCAACATTTTTACCAAATTCAATAACATATAAATCCAATGGAAATATTGAAACCAAAACTGATGCAGGTAATTACGAATATAATTTAACTCGCCTTAATGCTGTTGAAACCGTTACCAACCCTGTACCTGCTATCTCCTTAACACAACAGGATATTTCATATACTCCATTTAAAAAGGTGGCTACAATTAGTGAGAATAATTTGCAATACAATATTACTTATGGTGTAAATCAACAAAGAATTAAATCTGTTTTAACACAAAGTGGGGTTACTAATTATACACGATATTATGCATCCAATTTTGAGCAAACAATAAACAACATTGGTCAAGTAACTGATGTAACTTATATCGAATCTCCTTCGGGTATATGCGCTATGAATGTAAACGATAATGGAAACAAACAATTATTTTATGTACACAGCGATCATTTAGGCAGTATTAATACGTTAACAAATACTAGTGGTACAGTTGCAACATATAATGGCAATGTGTTAAAACAAAGTTTCGACGCTTGGGGGCGCAGGCGCAATTACAGCAATTGGTCGTACGATAACATAAACACATTGCCGCAATGGTTAAGCCGTGGATATACCGGGCACGAACATTTAAATCAGTTTAATTTAATTAATATGAATGGCCGAATGTACGATCCTGTATTAGGCCGTATGTTATCTCCTGATATTTTTGCACAAGCACCCGATTTTACTCAAAGCCACAATCGTTATAGTTATTGTTTAAATAATCCATTAAAGTATTCGGATCCTAGTGGTAACACTTGGGAAAAAACAGTAAGAAATGGTTTAGATAAAATGTTTATTCCGTTTAGAGTTGTTGATGCTCCATTTTCGGCAGCAAGCGATAGAATGAATGGAAATAAAAATGCTAATTATTTTAACAAGCAATATTTATTAGGAAATCAAGCGCCATATGCCGCTAGTGGTGGCACTTCTCCGGGATCTAGCCAATATTCTGCAACTAAAATGGGTGGTACAAATAATCATTTAGATCCGCAATATTCTAATTATGATGATATGTATGATGCATTGAATGATGGCGTTGAAGTTCCAATTTTCGGTTATGCAGGTATTGGGGTTCAGTTTAATGCTCAAAAAAGAAATGGAGATTGGGTAAACCAATATGATGTAAAAATGGAGGAAAGATATATTAAAGGGTTTTATACGTTAAGATATAATAACAGTCTTTCCAATAAAAACAATGGTCCTTTACATTTAACATTAGAAAATGTATTAGATAAAAAAGCTTTATGGTATAATTATATCGGTCCAGGGTCTAGTAAAGATCCAAGATATTTATTAAGTTTAGGGTTAAAACCATTAAATATGCTTGATTACGCGGCTTATTTACATGATTATCGATATTATATAAATAGAGCGGATGGGGTTACAGGCGCATTATTTAACCTTAATGTAGCAGGTGCTGATGCTAAATTAGCATACGATGCAATGTTTGTTGCCAAGTTTAGTACAAATGTTGAAGAAACTAGGAGAGCATATGCTGTTGCTGCTATATTTACTCCAATTTCTATTTATAAAGCTTTTGCAATTGGTGCATCTGAAAATTACAATGATAATAATTTTATTAAGTAGCTTTTATGGTAACGAGAAAAAACATCACAATAGCTTTAATACTATTTTATTGGTTAATCTCTATATTCTTTACAGAAATTTGTTCGTATTTTGAAATATTAGATTTGTCAATTACTAATACTTTGTCACTTTTTTTTCTCCCTCCATTTTTAATAGGAGGAATGCTTGGGGTAATTGGAGGAAAGGAATTAATGTTTTTGGGTCATTTTTTAAGTTTGTATTTGATGTTTACAATTGTTTATCGAAATACAAAACTTCTAAATTAATTTATAAAAATTTATTTACTAATAATAAAATAAGAGAGTGACATATAATAATTACTGGTCTAAATAAATTGATTTAAACTACCAATAGATTAAATATCCCTAGAAATGAAACATAAACTACTAGTATTGTCTGCAATATTAAGCATAGCCTATTATTCAACCACAATCGCCCAACCCGTAAAATACTCTTACGATGCTAACGGTGCGCGTATTCAACGCAAGCGGGTAAGTATTTACGATGCGCGTTTGGCCTTTAATAATGGAGATAGCGATAAGGATAAAGATAAAAAGGCCCGCGAGATAGAATTTAAACACGGCATAACGGCTGCGCCAAACCCTACAAAAGCAGTAGTTCATTTAACGGTAAACGATTTAAAAACTGAGGAAGATGCTACTTTGTTTTTACTAGACTTTAACGGCAAGGTTTTAGAAAAAAAGCAATTAAGTTCCAACGTATCCGATATCGATTTAAGTTCCTATGCCAACGGCATGTACTTTATTCGGGTTTTAATTGATAAAGAAAACTTGTATTATAAAGTGGTTAAAGAATAAAAAAATCCCGGAGTTTTGTCTACCCTTCGACAAGCTCAGGGTGACATTAATTTAGTTGTCAGGCTGAGGAATCGAAGCCTTGTGTTAGTTTATTGGTTCAATTGTATTTAGATTTTGTATACCCTTCGACGAGCTCAGGGCGACATTAATTTAGTTGTCAGGCTGAGGAATCGAAGCCTTGTGTAAGTTTATTGGTTCAATTGTATTTAGATTTTGTATACCCTTCGAAAAGCTCAGGGCGACATTAATTTAGTTGTCAGGCTGAGGAATCGAAGCCTTGAGTTAGTTTATTGGTTCAATTGTATTTAGATTTTGTATACCCCCCAGTAAGCGCTAAGCTGAAGCGTTGCAAGTGGGTGGGGCGGG
>JBIICS010000022.1:0-28254 GCA_044238735.1 Bacteroidia bacterium | reverse complement strand
AATTTGAAAGCAAATCACAACTTAGGCGGCGATATAACAAAATCAACCGGTGTTGTTTATCAATAAATCAAAGATACAATTTGAAAGCAAATCACAACAATAGGAGATATTACTGGTGTTGTAGGTAAGTTTTTTATCAATAAATCAAAGATACAATTTGAAAGCAAATCACAACTACATTTTTTACGTTAACTTTTACACTTGTGTTGTTTATCAATAAATCAAAGATACAATTTGAAAGCAAATCACAACCAATATATAGGTATTATTAATTAATGTTTCGTTGTTTATCAATAAATCAAAGATACAATTTGAAAGCAAATCACAACAAATGGGGTGGAGACCTTTTATTTTTTACTGTTGTTTATCAATAAATCAAAGATACAATTTGAAAGCAAATCACAACAGGGTACTGATAATGCCGGTGGTGTAGTAAGTTGTTTATCAATAAATCAAAGATACAATTTGAAAGCAAATCACAACATAACGTGAAGTTAAACAAATTTTTTAAGAGTTGTTTATCAATAAATCAAAGATACAATTTGAAAGCAAATCACAACGAAGCATTTAAAAACGCTTGGCTTTATTGGTTGTTTATCAATAAATCAAAGATACAATTTGAAAGCAAATCACAACAATCAACTCTTTTTTATAGAAATTTAAAGACACTATGCTATTACGACCCCTATACCCCAACCGTTACTTCTTCCCCGGCTTTACGTAATCTTCTTCTTTTACTTTCTTCCCTAACTTAAATACGGTTAAGTAAACCAAAGCACCGTTATCGTCGTAGTTTTTCCATTTGCCATCGGGTCTACCCGCGCTGTAATTGGCTTCCAGCTGCACCTTACCATTGGGGAAATACGTTAGTCGCTTCCCGTCCATACGGCCATTTTTATCGTAATTCTCCTTACAAAATGGCATACTGTTTTCATAATAATACGCCCATTTACCTATTCGCTTTCCTGCCTCATACTTGCCTTCCTCCTTTAAATTTCCTTTATCGTTCCATACTGCGTGATAACCATTTTCTATTCCATTTTTATAAGTTGTTTTTTCTATTACCGAGCCTCTGCCGTTATAATATTCCCAAACACCCTCGCGCTCCCCTTTTAAACGGGTGCCCTTATAACTAATATTACCCGATGGATAATATCCTTTCCACACGCCCTCCATTAAACCATTTAAATAAGAGCCCTCATCCTTTAACTTGCCAGATGGGTAATACGATTTCCAGGGCCCATCTTCTTTACCTGCAATATAACTTCCTTCCTGAACAATTCCGCCCTCTTCAAACCACGTAAACCACTTGCCCTCTTTGTTTCCTTTTACAAATGTTCCTTTCTTTATTACTTGTTTTGCATCTCCGTCATAATAATAAGTCCACTCTCCTTCCTGGTTGCCCTCTTGATAAGTTCCCTTCGTGTAAACCCTTCCTGATTTGTAATAGTAAATCCACTCCCCTTCTTGCTTATCATTCTTAAAATCTCCCTCCATATCCACTTCTTGTGTAGGACGATAAAATTTCCAGTGGCCTACTTTTCTGTCATTGCTATATTCGCCCTGGCTCTCCATTTTACCATCCTCAAAATAATTTGTCCATACGCCTGTTTTTACGCCGTTTCTTAACTGCCCGACCCGTTGAAGCTGTCCGTTATGAAAATACATTTCGGTTGGGCCATTCATTGTATTAATCTTGCTTTTTAAAACACCATCGCCATACCAGGTAAACCATATGCTATCCATTTTGCCTTGCTTATAATACCCTTCAATCCATTTCTGTCCATTCTCGTAATATTCTGTCCAAAGGCCATGTTTAAGTGTGTCTAAAAAATAACCTTCGGCTTTTTTGTTACCGTTTTTATAGTTGATCGTTTTCAGTTTTGGCTCCTGTGCCAATACAACAAAGCTTAAAAGGAGAGAAATATTGAAAATTATAATGCGCATATCCGGTAAAAAATTTATCGCAAGTTAATAGCAAACCAAAAAAAACCGGCCTAATTGAGCCGGTTTTTATTAACGAAAATTAATTAGTTATTATCTTACCAGATGAACCTGTCCGGTAAATTGATGCTTTTTAGAGAAGACATCCATAACGTTTATTCTATAGATATAGGTATCCATCTGACAGATACTGCCGTCTTGTTGATGGGTACCATCCCACGTGTCGGAATATTTAGTGGAACGATAAATCAGATTTCCCCACCGGTCGTAAATAATAAGTTCGTAGTCTTCATCTGTTAAGAAACCTCTTCCTTTTGGAAAAAACTTTTCATTTATACCATCTTCATTAGGGGTAAATGAATTTGGAATATATATAATAAACTCCGGCAATACCTTCAGGCATTTAGTAATACTATCTACACAACCCTTGTCTGTTGCTACCCTCAGGTCAACACAATAAGTGCCGGTATCGCTATATATATGAACCGGATTTTGAATACCGCTAAGGTTAGATTCTGTAGTGTCCCCGAAGTCCCAATTCCATTTTACAATATTGCCTATCGATAAATCATTAAACAACACCACCCCGTTAGATTCCTGAATTACATCAGGAGTGTAATTAAAGTTTGCAGTTGGGGTTGGATATGATTCAATATAACCAAGTTTTTTGATTGTATCGGCACAACCAAAATTGGTAACTACTACTAGCTGTACGTTATAAATCCCAGCATTGTAGGTGGCACTAACCGATGAGGCATTTCCTCCGGCGCCATTGCCTAAGCTCCAGGTCCAGGCCACAATTGTAGTTCCCGGTATGTTGGTAGTATCTGAAAAATTTACTCGTAAAGGTTCACAACCATTGGTAATATTTGCGGTAAAGCCAGCTGAAGGTAGTGCGTTTACTGTAAACGCCTTTGTTATGGTCGAGGAACATCCGTTAATATTAGTTACAGTTAACTTGGTTGAATCTGTTCCGGCCTGAGATGCTGTGAATGTAACCGGATTACCCGTTGCATCAGTTGTGCCGTTATTTTGGAAATCCCAAACATAACTACTGGAGGCGATTGAATTAGTAACCGTAAAAGTGGTGGGCAATCCTAAACAAACTGCTGTTGCCGTAAAATCAGCGAAAGGAATTGGAAATACTTCTACTACAATAGTAGTGTCGTTTGAACAGCCTTCGGCACTGTTTACGCTTAAAGATACATTATATAAACCGTAGCTCGAATAGGTGTGTGTAGGATCCTCCGTTACATCAAGTGTTCCGTCATCAAAATCCCAAACATAAGTTAAGCCTGTGTTGCCGTTAGCCTGTGTTAAGTTGTTAAACAAGGTAGGACTATTTAAACAAACCTGATTAGCTGTAAAATTGGGTATAGGCGAATTAATCACAAAAACAGGAACCGTTAACGAAGTATCCGAACAACCTTCTGTGGTGGTTACAATTAAACTAACCCCATAAGTTCCCGGATTGTTATATTGATAAGAAGGATCTGAAGCCGTTGAGCTTCCTTGCCCCGTTCCAAAAGACCAATTATTAGTAAAGGCAACCGAAGCACTTGAATTATTATTGAATACAGCAGTTTCTCCCGAACACAAGGTGTCTTCTAAAACGGTGAAGTCTGCAGTAGGTAAGCAGAATACCGTTGCGTTTTTTGTAATAGAATCGGCGCATCCAAAGTTTGAAGTTACTACCAACTTAACAGGGAAAAGGCCACAACTGCTAAATAAATAAGCTGGATTTGAACTTGAATTATTAGCACCCGATTCAAACAACCAGCTTTGTGAGGTAATGCTCTCGCCCGCAGGAGCTGAACTTAAATTGGTAAACTGGGTAGTGCCACCCAAACAAACACCGGTTGAAGAAAAATCGACGGTTGGATTTGCATGAACAGTTATCCGAACGCTGGTGGTATCCGAACAACTATTGGCATCAGTAACAATTAACGTATAAATGGTGGTGATTAACGGACTGGTAGTAGTTGTGCATGTGTTTCCACCGCTTGGTAATGGAGACCAAACACAACTTGTACCTCCGCTACCGGTTAAGTTTGCTGTTTCTCCCAAACAAATATCCTGATTAGAACCGGCATTAGCCAAGGGCTGTGGATTAACCGTTACCGTATAGGTTTCGGGGTTGCCTACACATCCATTTAAGGTGGGCGTAACTGTAAAATTGGATACTGCAGAAACTGCCGTTGTATTAGTAGCCGTATAACTATTTATATTTCCAGTTCCACTAGCACCTAATGAGCCGGTAATGGAAGGATTGGAATTTGTCCATGCAAAAGTAGAGCCAGTTGGAGTTGTATTAAAAACAACCTGTGAAGTTAAATTACCATTGCAATAAAGTTGATTGGGCACATTATCAATAACAGGGGATGGACTAACCGTTATAGTAAAAGTAGAATCGGGACCAGAGCAACTATTAAGAGTTGGCGTTAAAGTAATAGTAGCTGTAATTACAGCAGATGTAGTATTACTAGCCGTAAAAGAAGGTATACTCCCTGAACCAGATGCTGCAAGACCAATAGCCGTATTTGTGTTAGTCCAAGCGATACTGGCACCGGTGGGTGTTGAGCTTAAATTAACCGCCGAAGTGGAGTTGCCATTACAAAATTGTAAATCGTTTAGCGCATTAACGCGAGGGGTAGGATTAATCGTATAGTTATAAGTAAGTGGTGTTCCCGGACAACCATCTGCCGTTAAATTTATGGTTACAGTAGCTGTTGAAGCAGTAGTACCCGTATTTACAGCGGTAAAAGAAGGCACGCTGGCGCTTCCGTTTGCGCCTAATCCAATGGCAGTATTGTTATTTGTCCAAGAGAAGGTAGTTCCGGCAACAGGTCCGGAGAGATTTACAGCCGAAGCAGTAGCGCCGTTACAATAGGCAGCATCGGCTGGAGTAGGATTTAGGGTAGGAGTAGGTTTAACAGTTACAATGTAGGTTTCGGCCGGACCAACACAAGTGTTAGCTGTTGCTGTTATAGAAACCGTTGCCGTAACTGGGCTAGACCCGCTATTTACAGCCGTATAAGAGGGAATGTTACCGGATCCCGAAGCCGCTAATCCAATAGAAGTATTGCTGTTCGTCCAGTTAAACGTTGCACCCCCTATAGTACTTCCTAAAGTTAAAGACGTTACATTATCTCCATTGCAATACGAAACATCATTAACAGCATTTACGGTAGGCGTAGGGTTAACCGTTATTGTAAAACTGTTTGTGGGCCCTGTACATCCATTTGCAGTAGGCGTAATGATAATGTTAGATGATATTGCCGCATTACCGGTATTAGTGGCCGTAAAGGATGGGATATTGCCGGAGCCACTTGCTGCCAAACCTATTGTTGTATTTGAATTAGTCCAGGCAAAAGTTGTTCCTGTAACGGGGCCTGAAATGGCAACAACAGCAGTGCTTTGACCATTACAATAGGTAACTGGGGAAACGTTATTTACACTTGGGATTGGATTTACTATTACAACTGCTGAACCGCTGACTGTTCCGGAACAGTTTGCATCAGATACATCGGTTAACACATAGGTTCCTGCCGTTGATGTTGTAAAGATATACGGCGATGAAGAAATTCCGGGAACCGTTGTATTATTTGTTCCATCAGAATACCTGATAATCCAGGGTCCGGTACCTGTTAAAGCAACGCTAATTGAAGCCGTAGAGCCATCGGCGCATATTGAACCACCACCTGAAATTGCTGCGGTAGGAGATGTATTAACTGCAACTACAGCAGAGCCACTAACCGTGCCCGAACACTGTGCATTAGATACAGAAACAAGCGTATAGGTGCCCGCAGTAGAGGCATTTATAGTGTATGGAGTTGAAGCGATATTATTTGCCGTTTGGTTGGTTGTTCCATTGTTATAAACCAGATTCCAGGGGCCTGTTCCGGTAAAGTTTACAGTTAAGGGCAATGCAGAACCGTTGCAGATACTACCACCACCAACCAATGCAGCGGTGGGGGCATTGTTTACAGTAACCGTAGTTGTTGCGTCGTCTACGCAACCCGAGGCGCTGGTTCCAAAAACAGTATAGGTAGTAGTGGTGGCGGGAGAAACAGAAGTAGAGGACGTTAGAGCTCCTGTACTCCAAGAGTAGGTATTAGCACCACCGGAGGTAAGGTTTGCAGATGCGCCTGCGCAAATGGGTCCATTATTGCCGGCTGTTACAGTAGGAACCGCATTAGCTGCAACCGTAACAGTATTATCCACTCTGCAATTATTTTTATCGGTAATAAAAACAGTATATGTTCCCGGAGCCAAGTTAGAAACCGTATTTGCGCCAGCAACACCCGAACTGGTTGATATTGAAGACGTACCGTTTGTCCAAGAATACGTGTAAGGTCCTTGTGTACCAACCGGTGTAGCCGTAACAGATCCGGTTAAAGGGCTTGGCGCCGGGCACGTAGGGGTACTGGTCATGGTTGGCGGACAACACGATCCAACGGCAAAAAATCGGGTAGCTAGATCATCGTTACAGGCAACACTCGACCAGCTTCCACTTTCCCCATCGCCGGTAGTATTAATAGTTACAGATAAATCGGAGCCTGGGGTACAGGCGGCCCTAACAGTTAATCTAAAACAAAATGTCCACGTTCTGCCTGGACCCTGGCAATTATCTCCATATCCATCATTAAATAAATTATCATTATCCCGGTCGTAATACCAGCCCGGTCCAAAAGTAACCCCCGAATTTCCGGTAACGTTTCCATTCGTCCATTTCCAGGTACCACCACCATCGCAGGATGCTGCAGCAACCTGATTAGAAATACCCGAGTAGCCATTACCAAAGGCCACCTGCACGCCGTGAAACCAATTGGTAGCCTGAATGGTCCATCTGTCCACTCTAAAACAAAAATCCACAACTTGCCCGGGCTCATATGCACCATTTACCGGCTGAGGACTTGCCGTGATGGTTGATTGAACCAAGCAAGGATTACAATCGTTATCATTTTCAACACTTAAGTTAAACGTTCCTTCGGCAGTGGCTGTGGCGCCGCTAATCTGAATATAATAAGTTTGTCCGATTACGATTTGTCCGATTTGCAAAGAAGTAGTTGCACCCGTACCTACCGCACAACCCCTTCCCCGCAAGTTACCGCAAGTTCCCTCATAAAGAGCAATATAAGCAGCCCCTAGCGTACCTCCGGAAACCGTTATATTAACGGTATATCCACTGGCAACAAAAGAGTACCAAACATCCTTTGCAGGAGCTGGAGGGGTAGCTACCCCGTTACATCCCGAAATAAAAGTATAGGGGTTTGCCCCGGTAGAAGATACGCTGGTTGCCGAAATTACTGTGGGAGCCCCGTTAAAGAAACCACCAGAACAAGCTCCACCAGGAGCAGGTAGAGTACCCAGGCTAATCGCGCCGGCACATTCATTATTAGTGGGTTGAGCAAAAACTTTTAAGTTTAACCCCAACAATAATGCAATAATTAAAGCTGGTAAAGATATTTTCATCAAATAAAATTTTAAAACTACTTAACTTGTTTTTTTCTTTGAATTGCTTCTTTGTATTCTTTTTCGGAAGAATATGATTGAACAGCCTCCATTATAATTCCACTTTCGTGTATGGTATATACGGGTTGAGAAATAATCTGATCGGGGTTAGTAAGGCAATTAGTGGGTAGTTTTACGCCTTTTGCTAGGGCTTCTGAAACAGAGAAAAGCTGGAATGTTATACCATTATCAAATTTAATTTCACGTGGCTTATTTTTAGTTCGGTAGCAATCCCAATGAGCCTTTTCAAATGCATTCTTATATTTTAAAAGCTGGGGGTGATTTGCTCCTGCCGATACTTTGTATGTTTTTCCCTCTTTTTCCTGAGCAAATAAGTTGATCGAAACGACCAAAAAGACAAACAAAAATAGATTTCTTTTCATTATCCTTTACTTTAGTGTAGGCTAAATATAAAAAAATCTTCCTTTTAACGGAAAAAAATAAGATAAGGTTACATTAAAATTAAGCAACTCAACTTTGTTTAAACAAAAAAAGCTCCTCGTTAAAGGAGCTTTGGGTTGTCCGACTAGGGGTCGAACCTAGACTCTTCTGAACCAAAATCAGACGTGTTGCCAATTACACCATCGGACAATCTTGGAGCGCCAAAATTAACAAAATTTCAGTTTATCCAAAAAAATTTTAACACTTTATTCAAAATATACAAGGTATTTAAAAGTTAGCAAGGCAAATAAATTCCTAAATTCGCAACTTATATAAAAAAGGTATGGTATCACAATATCAAAGAATTAACAATGTTTTAGGCTGGATTATAGGTCTTCTGGCAACTTTTGTCTATGCTTCAACCATCGAACCAACCGCTAGTTTTTGGGACTGTGGAGAATATATTGCAACTGCCTATAAATTAGAAGTAGGACATCCTCCGGGCGCTCCCTTGTTTCTAATAATAGGACGTTTCTTTTCTCTCTTTGCCTCCGATCCGAGCGAGGTGGCTAAAATGATTAACCTCAGCAGCGCCATATGCTCCGGTTTTACAATCCTTTTTTTATTTTGGACCATTACAGCTATTGCTAAAAAGCTTGCTCTTCGCTTTGGTGAGTTAGATAACGCCAAATTAATTGCCATTATGGGAAGCGGAGCTGTTGGAGCACTTGCTTATACTTTCTCTGATTCTTTTTGGTTTTCGGCAGTTGAAGGGGAGGTATATGCCATGTCCAGTTTCTTTACCGCTATTGTATTTTGGGCAATTTTTAAATGGGACTCGGTGGCCGATGAGGATCATGCCGACCGCTATATTATCTTAATTGCTTATTTAGTTGGATTATCAATTGGTGTGCATTTATTAAACTTACTTACCATTCCGGCTATTACATTTGTTTATTACTTCAGAAAATTTGAACCTACCCGCAAAGGGATTATTATCACTTCTATTGCCTCTTTAGTTATTTTAGTAGTTGTTCAGTATGGTATCATTCCAGGATTGGTAAAATTATCCTCCGGTTTTGAATTATTCTTTGTTAACAGCCTGGGCATGCCTTTTAACTCGGGAACTCTTATTTATATTCTTTTAATAGTGGCTTTGGTAAGCTATGGATTATATTCAACCAAAAAGAAAAACAAACCTATTTACAATACCGTTATATTAAGCTTTGCTGTTATTGTGTTGGGTTATTCATCTTTTGCTCTTATTGTGGTTCGTTCTAATGCTAACCCGCCAATTGATGAGAATAACCCCGAAAACGCTATTAGTTTATTAAGTTATTTAATGCGTGAACAATATGGCGAAAGTCCGCTTTTTTATGGGCAATATTACAACGCACCGCTGGATCCGCGTAATCCATACAAAGATGGAAATCCGGTTTATTCCAGAGATGAAAAATCGGGCAAATATATTATTACAGACGATCGTAAAAATTCTATCCCCAATTACGATCCTAAATTTTGTACCATCTTTCCGCGTATGTATAGTTCACAAGGCAATCACGTAAGCGGATATAAAAGTTGGGCCAACATTAAAGGAACGCCCGTTAAGGTTGAAAAAAATGGGGAGATGGAAACGATTTATAAACCCACCTTTGGCGAGAATCTCAGCTTCTTCTTTAACTATCAATTAGGGCATATGTACCTGCGCTACTTTATGTGGAATTTTGCGGGTCGTCAGAACGATATTCAAGGTCATGGAAATGTTACAAAAGGCAACTGGTTAAGTGGAATCAGCTTTATTGATGAGATGCGTTTAGGTGATCAAGCCAATCTGCCAGGCGCTATGAAGAATAATAAAGGAAGAAATGTTTATTACATGTTACCATTCTTATTGGGTGTTTTAGGAATTGTTTTTCATTTCAATAAACACCGCGAATTTGCATGGGTGGTGCTTATTCTTTTTGTATTTACAGGTTTAGCCATTAATCTGTACCTAAATCCCCCTCCTTATCAACCGCGTGAGCGTGATTATGCTTATGTAGGTTCTTTTTATGCCTTTGCTATATGGATTGGGTTGGGAGTGTATGCTATCTTTGATTTCCTTTCTCAAAAAACCTCCGCTGCTCTTAGCGCAACATTGGCAAGTGTTGCAACTTTGGCCTTTGTTCCGGGAGTAATGGCTAAAGAAAACTGGGATGATCATGATCGCTCTAACCGATATACAGCAAGAGATTTTGCAAGAGATTACCTGGAATCCTGTGCGCCAAACGCGATATTATTTACAAACGGCGATAACGATACTTTTCCACTTTGGTATGCACAAGAAGTGGAAGGGATACGTACTGATATCCGTGTAATTAATTTATCCCTGGCCAATACCGATTGGTATATTGAGCAACTTCGCAGAAAAGCCTATTTGGGCAATCCGGTAAAATTATCGTTAGGTCAGGATAAATATCGTCAGGGCACACGCGATTTTGTCCCTATTTATAGAAGAGTAGAAGATTTTGAAAGCATTGCCAATCTTATCGATTTTGTAGGCAAAGAAGAATCTCAATATAAAATTCCACTTCAAGGCGGTAACGAAACCAATTATTTTCCTACCGGTAAATTTATTCTGCCTGTAGATTCAGCAAAAGTAATGGCTAATGGTACAGTTCCAAAAGAAATGGCCAATCAGTTATTAAAAGACATACGCTGGGAAGTAAAGAAAAGTTACGTTTTAAAAAGTGAACTCCTAATGCTTGATATACTGGCCACCAACAATTGGGAAAGGCCCATTTATTATGCAGTTACGGTTGGCGACGAAGGTTACCTGGGTTTACAAAACTATTTTCAACTGGAAGGGTTAGCTTACAGGCTGGTTCCATTTAACGCAAAGGCTTTCGACGGTCAGGTAGGAAAAGTTAATTCATCTATCATGTATGATAACATGATGAATAAATTTAAATATGGAAATATGGAAGACAAATCCATTTATATGGATGAAAACAATCTTCGTATGACCATGAATCTTCGCAACAATTTTGCCCGTTTGGCCGATGCCCTGATCTTTGAAAACAAAAAGGATTCGGCATTAAAAGTTTTAGAAAGAGCCACCAGCATTATGCCAAAGGAAAACATTCCTTATAATTTCTTTGTATTACCCATGGCCGATGCTTACTATAAACTTGGGAAATCTGACAAAGCAAATGAGATTGTAAAAGAATTAACAAACATTTACGCTCAGGATTTAAAATTCTATACCTCCCTTAAAGGAAAAGATGCCAGCTCATTATCATACGAAACACAACAAGCCGTTGCGATCTTACAAAGAATTTCTTATGTGCTTAGTTTAAATAAACAAGATACACTCAAAAAAGAAGTTGATGCAGTTTTAGCAATGTACCAGGGTAAAGTAGACATGAGCCAGCCTATGGGTGGAGAAGAAGAAGTTTCTGAAGAATAATTTTTAAAAAATTAATTTAAATTTATGCCGTTACCCTGTAACGGCATTTTTTTTAATGATTAACCGATTAAACAAATATTATCGTTTTTTATATAAGAAAGCCTTATGGCAGATGCCTGGCGATAAAAAGATTGTTTACCTCACCTTTGACGATGGTCCGCACCCCATGGCCACCCCCTTTGTTTTGGATATACTAAAAAAATATAACCTAAAAGCCTCCTTTTTTTGTATTGGAAAAAATATAGTACAGTACCCCGAACTATTTAACCGGATTATTAAGGAAGGACATGCTTTAGGAAACCATACTTATAACCATCTTAACGGATTAAAAGTTAGTAATGATCAATACTTCAGCGATTATGAAAAATGTCAGAAACTATACCCGTTTACCTATTTTAGGCCCCCTTACGGAAGAATGAGCCTACGGCAAATGCAATACCTCTCTGGCAAAACTAAAATTGTAATGTGGAGTATTTTAACAAAAGACTACGATCAAAATATCAGCCCTGAATACGCCCTGCAAACTATACAAAAAAACATTAAACCCGGAAGCATTATTGTTTATCACGATAGCGAAAAAGCCTTCAATAACCTGAGTTTTTCACTGGAGCGTTCCATAAAATTTCTGCTGAATAATCAATATGAATTTAAAGCCCTGCCCGTATAAATAATTTAGTAGAAATATTTTTTATATCCTCTCTGGTGGTTTATACACTTGGTGGTTTTCTCTTTAACACTAAGTCCAACTATTGGCTGTTTTTGGCATTTGTAGCTTCGGTACTGATAAAACTTTCATACGCCCTTGCTCTACCCTACCCTGGATTGTGGGATGAACAATATCATGCAGTGGTAGCTAAAAACATGATGCAAGACCCCTTTCACCCGAAACTATTTTTAGATAGCCCGGTTTATACCCATCCCGATAACTGGACCTATTATACCACCTGGATTCACAAACAGCCTTTTTTTCTATGGTGCATCGCTTTATCATACAAACTTTTTGGAATTAATATCATAGCATTAAGAATCCCCTCCATACTGATTAGTTCATCGCTTATTTATCCTCTTTTTAGGATAGGCGCTAAAGCATTAAACAAACTAAGTGGAATTATAACGGTTACCCTGTTTGTATTTAACCCCTATTTTAACAATATGCATAATGGATCTACCCCAACAGATCATAATGATGTATTCTTTGTAAGTATAATATGCTGGGCCTTTTATCTGGGCTATGTTTATGTAAATACCAGGCAAATGAAGTACCTTCTGTTTACTTCTTTAATGTGCGGGCTTGCTGTATTAACCAAGTGGCTGGTTGGACTATTGCCCTTGGGATTTGTTTGGCTCTTCGTTCTGTATTTTAAAGAGATAACCCTGGTAAAGAAATTAAAACTGTTACTTATAAGTATAACGGTTACCGCGCTAATATTTGTACCCTGGCAGCTCTATTGTTTCTTCAACTACAAGCAGTTATTTATCACCATTATGCAACACAATGCAAGGCATGTGGGCGAAGTAGTTGAAGGCCACGAAGGAGACTCTTTTCATCATTTAAGAATGATTGGGTTGTTTACCGGCTATAACTGGATGTTAATGTTAGCCCTGATTTGTATCGGTCTTTATCTTATAAAGGACAAGCTTTTAAAACTTAATTTAATAGTGGTCTTAATGGTAACCCATCTTTTTTTTGGATTTGTTAAAACCAAAATGGATAACTTTACCCTTATCCTTTTTCCGCTTTATCTAAGCGTAATTGGATACCTATTTTCGCTCGTTATTATCAAGATGGAAAGGTATTTTCCAATTAATCGCTTTGCTATTTTCAGCATCAGTATTCTGTTTATTGCAATATCGTTTCAGCTATCCAGAACCAGCAACCTTCTTGCTATTCCAAAAGAGAAGTATTTTCCGGAAGCAGAAAGAAACTTTAACTATCACAAACAATTAGCCTTAAAATTAGATACCAATAAGAAGAATGTGGTTCTAAATTGCATGCCCTATGCGCATCCCGTTATTTTACTTTACAGCAACGCATGCGCTTATAATTTTTTACCCGATTCATTAACCGTAGCTAAATTACAATCACAAGGCTATAAAATCATTTACAGTAATTTTAGAAACGAATAAGCGTGTTATTAAAGAAACAAAATCAGAATTAAAAATATTTAGAAGAAAAATTAGATCCATTGATTTGAGGTTAAAAAATCTTCTTCTTTAAATTTATATTTCCTGTGTTTTCGTTTTACCAAAAAATTTTAATCCCTATCTTTAGAGTACTATGAATCAAATTAAGTCCACCTTATTCTTTTTTTTAATCTTTAGAATGGCTTTTTCACAGCCCTTACTTCTAAGCAATATAGAATCACCCAATGAGCCGGCCGTAGCGATTAATCCCAAAAATCAAAAACAAATTATAGTTGGGAGTGCCATCGGACAAGTATTTTTAAGTGCAGATGGTGGAAAATCATTTAAAAAATTCTTTTTAGACGATGAATATGGAATGTGGAGCGACCCTTCCGTTTTTTTTGATGAAAAAGGATCGGCCTATTACTTTCATTTGTCAGGGAAATCAAAGGGTAACTCTTCTGATCGAATTGTTTGTCAGAGAAAGTTAATTACAGATACCAGTTTTAAGGTTGTAAATGTTGTGGCATATACCTCAACCAATATTGCCTGTAACGAGCGCCCTATAGCCTGTTATAATCCAATTACCAAAGAAATTTACCTCACCTATGTGGTATTTGATGCATACGGAAGCAAGAACCCCAAGGATAGTACTCGACTTTATTTTATAAAATCGGGAGACTACGGTGAATCATGGACAAACCCTGTTCGCCTAAATAAGATAGCAGGAGATTGCTCGGATATGGATAAATCTGTTCAGGGAGGAACCATTACCTTCAATAACAAAGGCGATTTATATGTGACTTGGGGAAATAATGAGCGGGTATATTTTAACAAAAGCATGGATGGTGGCAAAACCTGGCTTAAAAAGGAAATAGCGATTTCCGATCAGCCCGGAGGATGGGATTATAATGTGCCGGGAATAAAAATGCCCAATGGTTTACCGATTATAGTAGCCGACAGATCAGACAATAAAAAAACAGCAGGTAATTTATATGTTTTTTGGGCCGATCAACGCATCAAAGACAATATCTCAAATGCATACATGAGCATGAGTTCGGATAGTGGAAAAACCTGGATTAAGGCTAAACGTGTAACAGCCATTCCTTTTAATACTTATCAATACCACGTTTGGGCCGATGTTGACCCCTCAAACGGGACAATATATGTAAGCTATTATCAAACTGAAATAGATAAAAAAACACATCTGGTAGTTGCGCAATCTCAAAACGGAGGAAACAAGTTTAACGCCTATACCATTGCAGAGCCCGAGTTTATTGCCGAGAGGGAGCAATACTTAGGAGATATGAATCAAATTGCAGTATTAAACAACAAAATTATGGTGCCGGTAATAAAAGGAATTACCGAAAAAAATGAGCTTTATTTTATTAAGCTTAGTGCCGATAAATGGACAGAAAAATAAGTCGGATCTCACTGATTTTAAAGGTTTTCAACAAAGACTCGCTTTTATCAACAAAGCGGTTTTAAGCCCCGTTAAACCGCTGATTTTTACTTAAAATTGCATATAAATTTGATAAGCACATTTTAAGTTTGAAGAAGATTAAAAACGCCCTTATTTCGGTATTTTACAAAGACAATTTAGAGCCCGTTGTAAAAAAATTAAACGCGCTTGGTGTAAATATTTTTTCTACAGGTGGAACACAAAAATTTATTGAAGATTTAAAGATTAATGTTACTCCCGTTGAAGATTTAACCTCTTATCCCTCTATCTTAGGCGGCAGAGTGAAAACCCTTCACCCCAAAATTTTTGGGGGTATTTTAAGCAGAAGAGAGCTTCAGAGTGATGTTGCTCAACTGGAAGAATTCGAGATTCCGGAAATTGATTTAGTGATTGTAGATCTTTATCCATTTGAGGAAACTGTAAAATCTGGCGCATCGGAGCAAGATATCATCGAAAAGATAGATATAGGAGGTATTTCTCTAATACGTGCCGGTGCAAAAAACTTTAAAGATGTGGTAATTGTATCCAATCGCAATCAGTATCTAAACTTGCTTGATCTGTTAAACGAGAAACAAGGTTTTACTGATTTAAATGATCGCAAGCAATTTGCCTTAGAAGCATTTAATATTACCTCGCATTACGATTCGGCTATTTTTCATTACTTCAATAACAACAATAGTGTTGAGGTGTTTAAGCAAAGTATACTTACAGGCAGTACGTTGCGTTATGGCGAAAATCCACACCAAAAAGGAGTTTTCTATGGTAACTTAAACGAAATGTTTGATAAGTTAAATGGGAAAGAGCTTTCTTACAATAACCTTTTGGACGTAGACGCCGCCGTTAACCTAATTAGCGAATTTAGTGATATTACATTTGCCATTTTAAAGCACAATAATGCGTGTGGAGTGGCTTCCAGAAGCACTGTTTTAGACGCCTGGAAAGATGCACTTGCCGGAGACCCGGTTTCGGCATTTGGAGGCATCTTGATTACTAATGCCAAAATTGATAGAGCAACTGCCGAAGAAATGAACAAACTTTTCTTTGAGGTAGTCATTGCACCATCATATGATTATAAAGCACTCGAGATTTTAAAATCAAAACCCAACCGTATAATCTTAGTTCAGAAAAAAGTTGAACTCCCTGCCAAATCTTTTAGAACATTGCTAAACGGTGTAATTGAACAAGATAAAGACCTAAAAACCGAATTATTATCAGACCTTAATCCGGTTACAGAAAAGAAAGTATCTTCTATAGAAATAGACGATTTATTGTTTGCCAATAAACTGGTAAAGCATACCAAAAGCAACACTATTGTTATCGCAAAAGGAAAACAACTTTTAGCAAGCGGTACCGGACAAACATCTCGTGTAGATGCGCTTCGCCAAGCTATTACTAAAGCCAAATCGTTTAATTTCGATTTAAAAGGCGCCGTAATGGCTTCTGATGCCTTTTTCCCGTTTGCTGACTGTGTAGAGATCGCCCACAATGAAGGTATTGATACAGTGATTCAGCCAGGCGGATCAATAAAAGATAAAGACTCCATTGAATATTGCAATAAAAATAATATGGCGATGGTTTTTACCGGAACGCGACATTTTAAACATTAATACTTTTAAAAGACATTAAAATAAATATGGGATTTTTTGATTTTTTAACCCAGGAAATTGCGATAGATTTAGGAACCGCAAATACCGTTATTATTCATAACGACAAAGTTGTGGTTGACGAGCCCTCCATAATTGCGGTCGACCGCACTACGCGCAAAACAATGGCTGTTGGTAAAATGGCTATGCAAATGCACGGTAAAACTCATGAAAATATTAAAACCATTCGCCCACTTCGCGATGGTGTAATTGCCGATTTCGAGGCAGCCGAAAGCATGATTAAAGAAATGATTAAGATGATTAATCCTAATCGTAAATTTTTTAATCCCTCTTTACGTATGGTTATTTGTATACCGTCCGGTATTACCGAGGTTGAAAAACGTGCAGTTCGAGATAGTGCTGAACATGCTGGCGCAAAAGAAGTATACATGATTCACGAACCCATGGCTGCTGCTATCGGTATTGGAATTGATGTTTTGGAACCCATGGGAAATATGATTGTGGATATTGGGGGTGGTACTTCCGAAATTGCCATTATTGCCTTAGGTGGTATTGTTTGCGAAAGATCCATTCGTATTGCAGGTGATGAATTTACGGCCAGCATAGAAGAATATATGCGCCGCCAACATAACATCCATATCGGTGAACGTTCTGCTGAGCGCGTTAAAATTGAAGTGGGAGCAGCTCTAACCGAACTGGATAACCCTCCACCCGATTTTGCTGTTCACGGCCGCGACTTAATGACTGGTATTCCAAAAGAGATTAGCGTTTCATACGTTGAAATTGCACATGCCCTCGACAAATCTATTGCCAAAATTGAAGAGGCAGTTTTAAGTGCTCTTGAAATGGCTCCACCTGAGCTATCTGCCGATATTTACAAGACCGGTATTTATCTTGCAGGTGGTGGTTCATTATTACGCGGATTAGATAAACGCTTGAGCATGAAAACTAAATTACCGGTGCACGTAGCCGACGATCCTCTGCGCGCTGTTGCAAGAGGTACTGGTATAGCGCTAAAGAATATTGGTAAATTTCCGTTCTTAATACGTTAATTGTTTTCTCACTCCATCTTATGTTTTATTTATCTGTAATTAAAAATCATTTATAATGCCGGATGAAAAACATAATTGATTACTTAGTAAGACACCACCTCTTTTTACTCTTTCTGTTTTTAGAGGGCATAAGCATTACTTTATTATTCAGACATAGTTATTATCAGAAAGCTGCACTTGTAAATTCTTCGAACTATTTATCCGGACAGGTCTACACCTCTTACAGTAATATTAAGGAATACGTTAGTTTAAAGGAAGAAAATCTGAAGCTTTCTAACGAAAATGCTTGGCTACATACATTTGCGCCCCAATCTTATGCCATTATCAAAAAAGTGAGTGTGCCGGTTGAAGACACCGTATACAAACAAAAATACAAATGGTTTAGTGCTAAAGTGGTTAACAATAGTGTAAACCGCAGAAACAATTATCTTACTCTGGATAAAGGGGGTTTGTTGGGAGTAAAGAATGAAATGGCCGTGGTATCTGTGCAAGGGGTGGTAGGCATTGTTAAAGATGTTTCTCCTCATTTTGCCTCCGTGATGAGTATATTGCACAAAGATTGCCGTATTAGCGCGCAACTCAAAAACAATGATTACTTTGGTTCTTTAACATGGGATGGAGGCGATTATCGTTTCGCCCAACTTGGAGATATTCCTAAGCATGCTGTTCTTAAAAAAGGAGATACGGTTATTACCAGTTATTATTCCAGTATTTTTCCTCAGGGACTCGTAATAGGGACTGTAGATGAATTTTCAAAGCAAGCCTCTGATAACTTTTATAAAATTAGCGTTAAGATAGCTACCAATTATAAAAACCTTACTAATGTATACGTAATTGAAAATTTACTTAAAACCGAACAAGATACATTAGAAATGAGATCGCAGAAACAGGATGATAAATGAACTGATCAATAACACACTAAGGTTTATAGCCTTAATATTACTTCAGGTATTGTTGCTAAACAACATTCAGTTTAGTGGCTATATCAATCCGTTTTTATATGTGATGTTTATACTGATGTTGCCGATTGAAACCCCTACTTGGTTAGTTATAACCCTGGGATTTGTTTGTGGTATAACCGTCGATTTCTTCTCCGATACTGCTGGGCTTCACGCGGCAGCTACAACAGCCATGGCCTATGTAAGAAGTTACATTCTTAAATTATTTGCACCACGCGAAGGTTATGAGTTTGGAATGAAGCCAACACTTTATTCATTAGGTACCACTTGGTTTGCTTATTACTCCAGCATTTTAGTTTTATCCCATCACATACTACTTTTTACGTTGGAAATATTTCGCTTCAACGAAATTGGATTTATAATTGGCAAAACAATTATTAGCTCTTTTTTTACTCTGCTTGTTATTTTTGTTTCTCAATTAGTTTTATACCGAAACGAAAGATAATTTATATTAAAAACAAATGACCCATTTTTCTAACGCTTGGTCATTTTAATCTCATATCTATTAACTTCTTAAATCGTGCAAAGGATATTTAAATAGTGGAACTATCTATCTTGATTTATTCTTTATTACCATTGTTGATGATGCTAATCTAAAATAAATTCATCCTTAATTTATTCTATATATTAAGGAAATAAACCCTCCTCTGATTTCTAATCTGTATCTCTAAGTGGAATTTTTTTCTTTAACTAAACCTATTTTGAACTCTTAAATACTTTTAAAAACGCTTCATCTGTTCAAGACATATTAAACACATACCACTCTATAAACCTTGTTAACCGATTAAAATTCAGGTAAAAAAACTAATATAGATCATCTGCCTTAATAAAATCCTTAACGTCTTCGTATCCTAAATTATTTGAGGCCTTAGAAACCTTAGCCTTTCCTGGTATCTGACTATTGTTTGGTCCCATGTTATTGTCGCCCGGATCAAAAGACTTATTTAAATCGTTCGATTCATAGATGCCTACATTATTATATGATTTCCTGGCTTTTCCAAAAGTACAAGAGAAACCTGCATTTACAAAGAGAGCCGGAGCAAGCTTAAAAGCTCTAAAAGGCCGGCCGTTAGATTCATAATCGCGGCGGGGTTGTCCAAAACCAATTACTGCACGACTCGAAAAACCACTACTTAAAAAAAATGCGAAATCCTGATTAATATTAAAATTAACTAACGCTCCGCTTAAAGCCTCAAACCGGCTAAAAACCATGGTGGGCGGTGCAGTATTAACAGAATCGTTGTAGTTGTTTTTACGATAAGTGTATTGGCCTCCTATACTCTTTACATAAAGTGATGCCTGAATTTTACTAGAAATCGGAAAATTAAAGGACGCACTACGAGGAAACTGAAATTGAAAATTAACATAATCGAGTCTTCCCAATCTAAACCCTATTATGGGTAAGTAACGGTTATTACCAAATAAATAGGATTTATAAATCCCCAATTTAAAACTCATGTTTTCATTAACAATTCGTGAATACAACAATACACCACTTATCCTTAACTGACCATTGTTACGGGAGTTGCGATCGCGAGCAGAAAATGGAGTAAGGTCTGCGAACCAAACATTTTTATTCTTTTGATTATAAATTGCACGCATGCCAAATGAGAGCTTATGAAAAGGTGAAATTTTAGCCACATAACTTAATTGTGGTGCAGCAATTAAAAGATTGCCGGTGAGCAAAAGATGTAAATTACTATAATCCTGCGAATCGTTGTTAAACCAATCATGTGTAAATACTGGCACATAAAAACCCGTGTTTATTTGTCTGAAGCTATAATTAACAGGCCTGTTTATAGGATTCTGAATAATTGATTCCGCTCTTCTGTAACTGTTAAAATAAACGCATGACTTAAAATAGTGTTTTGGTGTTTTTAGCTTAAGCGTATCCTGTACTGAAGCAATAGCAATGTGCGCACAAAAACAAATTATAAACAGTATAAATGATTTCACTTTATTCTTATTTAGATTCCTTAAGTTGCTTAATTAACTCCTTCTTAAATTCTTCCTCTGCTTTGTAAAGTAAAGCAACCTTCCGATTGGGCAGAATTTTTCTTAAACGTTCGTTATATTCCTTAAAGAGTTCTGCTTCGCGCTGACGAACCATGAGCTCAGTATTTAAATAGGCTTCTATCTCTTTATCGGAAGCTGCTTCTGGGTTTTCTCTGATGCGCTTAAATTCTTTGCGTTTGCTTTTAATAGCCTCTAACTTATCTTGCCACTCGTTGTATACGGGCCAAAATACTTGGGCTTCTTGCGGGGTTAAACTTACTTCCCTAGCTATAAAAGCGACCTTAAGTGCCTCAATCTTTTCTTTGTTGTTTTGAGCAAAGATAAATTGATAGCTAATCGTCATTATGAGGAAAGTTGCTATGTGTAATATTCTTTTCATGTTACAGTGCATCTCCTAAATCGTTAATATCAATATTTTGAATAATTTCTTCTTCACTTATATTTGAACTAGTCTCCTTTTGTTTAAACTCCTCTGCATTTACAATACTTAGATAGTCAACAAGAGTAGATTCGTCAATTTCCTGTAAAGCCATCTTTTCGAAGGACTCGTTTTGTAATTGAGAGATCATATTTGAATTATTCTGAAAACTATTTTGGTTAAAATATTGCACCAAGAACCAGGCAGAAACAACAGTAACTATAATTGCTGCAGCCCATTTATATAGCGTAAAAGAACTATAATTTTTTTGGGGATTAAATAAAATAATTTTCGGTTCCTTAATCTTCTCTTCTATATTCAACTTCAGGTCTGCAAAATAATTATCCGGAACACCAAATGAGCTTTGCTTATTAATCTCATTTAAGATTGGCGTTTTATTAAGCTCCTCCATTTCTATTCGCTCAAAGATAGTGGCACTTAGATTTTTAAAATAATCTTTGGGCGGTTCTTCTCCAATTTTTAGCTTCTGGATGTTTAGTTGCGAAAGAATATGTTCATTCAACTCCTCAAAATACCCTTCTGGTAAATTAAACTCCTTGCTGTTTTCTTTGGTGTGCAATAAATATACATCTGTTTTAATTTTAGAGCTAAACGATTCAAAATACCCTGTAGGTAAAGCAAAAGCTTCCTCCGCCTTATTCTTAAGACTTTCTAAATGTGGATATTTTAACTCTTTATTCATTATAGGGTACTCTTTAAAAATTCTTCTATCTTGTTTGCCGCATGATGGTAACTGGCTTTTAATGCTCCAACAGAGGTTTCTAAAACTTCCGACATCTCTTCATATGTTAGATCTTCATAGTACTTCATTGTAAACACAATGCGCTGCTTTTCGGGAAGTTTTAAAATAGCTTGTTGTAACTTAAGCTGAATTTTATCTCCGTTATAATATGTATCATTAGTCAAGCGTTCCGTAAAAAAAACATCCTCCTCTAAACCAACATGGTTTAATTGTTTAATTTTATTAAGATGGGTAATGCTTTCATTAGTAGCTATACGATATAACCAGGTAAACAGGGCACACTCACCCTTAAATCTATCTAAACTTTTCCATGCTTTTATAAAGGTATTCTGGGTAACATCGTCAGCATCATCATGACAAAGAACTAATCTTCTTACATGCCAGTATACGCGCTTCTGATATTTTTCCATCAAAACTCCAAAGGCCTGATGTTTTGTATCATCGGCCTTAAAGAGTTCCAGTATATGTTTATCGTCGTTATCTAACATGTTGGTTAAAAGCGGGGACCATCACTAACGAATAGTTTTATTGCCCCCGCCCTATTTTTATTACTTCAATGTAATTGTTTTAGTTTTATTTTTAACCGTAACTACTGCCTGATCATCGCAATTTCCGTCACCAAAGTCAATGGTTCTGTCTGCTTTATCTTGTACAGAAAACACAATTACACCCTGCTTGATCCATCGGCAATCGGTACTTTTAATTAACGGATTGGTAATAGTCGCTGTAAAGGCATCTCCTTTTCCGTTTACCCCGCTTGCAGAGCCTTCAATTCTGTATACATCATCCGAACGTTCGGTAGTTTGTTCGCCAGATATAATGGTTCTGATTCGTGAAGAGCTCCAAGTTCTGAATTTTCCATCAGCGCGAGTTAATTTCATATTACTAGCCACAACCTCCCAATAAGATTGGTTGCTCGAATTTTTACCTTTATTAGTAACTGTTCGCTCGCCTTCTAGTTTATTATCATTAACATAGTAATTTAAGAACGTTGTCTTACGCACAGAACCAGCTTC
Organism: Bacteroidia bacterium; assembly: GCA_044238735.1. Lineage (GTDB taxonomy): Bacteria > Bacteroidota > Bacteroidia > UBA4408 > UBA4408 > JBIICS01. The sequence goes on along the minus strand of JBIICS010000022.1, from coordinate 5,553 downwards.
AAAATATTTTAAAGTATGATAGATAATTATTTTCCCTTTTCTAACTTTTCCATCGGGTCCGGTACAACCATTACCAAAGTCGATGGTAGTTGTATCTTGGTCGGCATGATTTAATGAGTCGCGCGTAATTACCGCACAAGAGCTAACCAGTTTACTAAACTCATCCGCACCTCCCAATCTAAAGCCGCTGTTATCTCCTTTAAGAGCCGCATCGCTTATTTGATCAGCATTATCTTCTACCATTTCTGTTTGCTCGTCTTCCGAATTTGTGGCAGAGTCATTTAATAGTTCGCGAGTAGCTTTTCTGCAAGAAACTGTAAATATAGATCCCGCAATTAATAATCCTATACTAAGATTGGATAATAGATTTTTAGTTTTCATGTGTTTCTGTTTGTTTTTGTTATTTGATCTTTTGACTAGGCCTTTATTAAAAGGTTTAAACACATGATCAAATTTATTACAACCTCCTGGAAATTATATAATTAAAACTCTAGTAATACCTCTGTTGCTCCATTACCATATTTTAAAAAGGAAGCCTCTCGGGCTTTCAAATCCTTGTATTCCCGAATAACTTTTAAAATCTCAGCCTTTAATACCCCATTACCTACACCATGGATAAAAACAACTTTCTTAAATTGTTCCTGAATAGCGTAATCGAGATTCTTTCTAAAATAAGAAAGCTGTAATGCAAGAATGGAGGAAGGTTCCAGACTCTTAAAATCCACATTTATTTTTTCGATATGCAGGTCCACTTCCAACAAAGACTTGTCTACCGGTTTTTTATTTAACGTTTGATTTTCTACTATAGGCTCTTCTTCAGGAATAAAATCGGCATTTTTAAGATCCAAAATTTTAGTTAATAGAAAGCGAGTATTAAACCCTTTAAATACCTTAAAATTATTTTCTTTAAAGAATCGAGTTGCTTTAATCTTAACCAGCGTACTTGTGGGCTGAGGCAATTGTGCCGATTTGGTGTTATAAAAAAGGATATCCACCCTGTAAATCGGAATATCGTTAATTTGAGAACGCTTAATTTCATCCACAACACAATAAGAATTGGCTGATACCGTAAAATGTTTAATCAGTTTATAGCCGTTATCGGGTAGCTGTTCATGAAGAGCTATAACCGTATTAGCGCTTGTTTTATTGATAAATCCTAGATTTAAATTTCCTTCGGTTGGCTTTGAAGGATTGATCGGTTCAAACACCAAGTAGATACTTTCATCGGAAAGAACTTCATCTGTCCTAAATTCGTTAAAATCATCTCCGGGTTCCCATTTCTTATTGGTGAATTTTATATCCGGCTTGTGCTCAAGCATCTTTCTCTCGGCGATTTGCGAAGCATCTGCCAATACTAACTCTGATGTATAATAGGAAATGTCAAATCCTTCTTCGGTCTCAACCAGTATCTTGCCATTAGACAAAACACTCTTCACTACTCCGCTTCCAATTTCATTTAAGAAACGAACCTTATCTCCAGTTTTATAATGCATACTATTTAGTTAACTTGTTTAATAAGCTGCTTTCCTTCATCAGCGCCTCTATAGCATCAGGCGATTTTGGAGCATAATCAGATATAACTTCATACGATTGTTCTGTTATTAAAACATCGTCTTCAATTCTTACTCCTATATTCCACCATTTGGGATCACAATCAGCTCCTTCGCTTATATAAATACCCGGCTCAACCGTTATAACCATCCCGGGTTCCAGCTTTTGATATAAACCACAATCATGAACATCTAAGCCTAAGTAATGTGACGTACCGTGCATAAAATATTTAATATATTCCGACTCACTTTTAATAATTCCAGCTTCAACCAAACGCTTCTTTATAATAGCAGAAGCCGCATTATGTGCATCCCAGAAATTAGCTCCGGGTTTACAAGCCTCTATTCCGGCTTGCTGAGCCTCTAATACAATATTGTAAATTAACCTTTGCTGTTCATTATATTTTCCGTTTACTGGTAACGTTCTGGTAATATCCGCTGTATATCCATGGTATTCTGCTCCTGCATCAACTACAATTAAATCGCCATCATTTAGCTTTCTCCGGTTAGTTGAGTAATGAAGGATAACTGAATTTTCTGAAGCACCGCAGATTGATGGGTAACCTTCAAATTCTGCTCCATTATTTTTAAAATAATATTCCATAATGGCCTCTGTTTGATATTCTTTCATACCGGGTTCTAAGGCGCGCATAAGCTCCACAAATCCCTTGCAACTAATTAAACACGCCTTCTTCATTAATTTAATCTCCTCCGGTGTTTTTTTCTGACGAAGTATACTGGTATACTCGGTTAGTTTAGAAGAATTTACATTCGCCTTTTCTTTCTCGAGTTTTGCTTTCAGGATTTCCTGGAGATTATATAAATCATAAGTTTTATAAGGATCATCCTCTACTCCTTTATGATATTTATCTATTAATACCTGATTAAATTTTTTCCAATCTATAGAAGTGTTCTCAAAAAAAGCATTTGCCTTAGCCGACTTAATTTTATATTGAGTAACTGCTTTTCTGGTACCAACAGTTGGACCATTCCAGATTTGCTTTTTTGGGTTTGTTTCTTCTAAAAAGATGATCTCATTTACGGCTAAGGTATCTAAAGCATCTTGCGCTTCCTTAAAAACAACCAAAATAGCATTGGGCTCTTTAATACCCGTAAAGTATAAGAAATTGGGGTCCTGATGAAACTCGAAGTCTACGTCATTAGACCGGTTTTTAAGAGGCGCAGAAAAGAAGACGGCAACAGATCCATTGGGCATTAATTTACGTAATTCGTTCCTACGGTTTTCGAAGAAAGAAGGGGGCAAAAGATCCTCCTCATAATTATTTTGACCTGAAAGCTGAATATTATTTTTAAACTCCTGTGAATAGGAAAAAAGACATCCTAAAATCAGCCAATGCACTGAAAACACTAATAAAATACGCATTTTTAAATTTACGTTTTTTTTACTTAAAATCTAATTTTTATGTCGTTTTTAAATCCTTATTTCGGCTTAATAATCGTAACTTAGTATCAAATTTATAATTTATCATTATGACAAAAGTTCACAATTTTAGCGCCGGCCCGGGTATACTTCCTGCGGAGGTATTAAAACAATCGGCTGAAGCTTGTATTAATTTCGACAATCTTAATTTGTCTTTACTTGAAATTTCACATCGTAGTAAAAATTATGACGCTGTAATGGAAGAAGCCCGTCAGATAGTTAAAGACCTTTTAGGTTTAGGTAACGGTTGGCAGGTAGTTTATTTAGGTGGTGGGGCCAGTTTACAATTTGCTATGGTTCCCTATAACTTGCTAAAACATAAAGCAGCATATGTTAATACCGGTGTATGGGCTTCCAAGGCAATTAAGGAAGCTAAAATTTTAGGCGAAACAGAAATAGTTGCCAGCAGTGAGGATAAAAAGTTTTCTTACATCCCGAAAGGTTATACTATTCCTACTGATGCAGATTATTTGCACATAACTTCTAACAATACCATTTATGGAACTCAAATGAAATCGTTTCCAAACAGCCCTATTCCGGTTGTGTGTGATATGAGTTCTGATATTTTTAGTCGCTCCATTAACCCTGATCAGTTTAGCCTTATTTATGCGGGTGCTCAAAAAAATATGGGTCCGGCAGGCGCTACCATGGTGGCTGTTAAAGAGGATATTCTGGGTAAAGCTGATAGAAAAATGCTTTCGATGCTCGATTACCGCGTACACATTAAAGGTGACTCGATGTACAATACTCCTCCGGTATTTCCTGTATATGTTTGCTTGTTAACCTTGCGTTGGTTGAAGAAAAATGGCGGTGTTGCCTGGATTGAGAAAATCAATCAGCAAAAAGCAGACTTGCTTTATGGAGAAATTGATCGTAACTCTCTATTTGTTGGAACTTGTGCAAAAGAAGACCGCTCTAACATGAACGTTACTTTTGTGATGAATAAACCCGAATTAGAGGTTGAATTCGATAAAGTTGCCAAAGAAGCGAGCTTAAGCGGATTAAAAGGTCATCGTGATGTAGGTGGATACAGAGCCTCCATTTACAATGCAATGCCTATTGAAAGCGTTCAGGTATTAGTTGATGTAATGAAAGAATTTGAAAAGAAATTTGCTTAAACCATAATTCCAAAAAAAATGAAAAAAGTATTAGCAAACGATGGTATCGATACAACAGGTAAAGAGATTTTAGAAAGAGCAGGCTTCACTATTAGTACGGATAAAGTGGCGCAATCCGACTTAATAAACGCAATTAACGGTCAAGGGATAGAAGTGCTTACTGTTAGAAGTGCTACTCAGGTTAGAAAAGAACTTATCGATGCTTGCCCGGGTTTAAAAATAATTGGGCGCGGTGGCGTTGGAATGGACAACATTGATGTGGATTATGCCAAATCAAAAGGGCTTGAGGTTATTAACACTCCCGCAGCATCTTCTCATTCGGTTGCCGAGTTGGTATTTGCACATATGTTTAGTATGTCGCGTTTTCTTTACGATGCCAATAAAAATATGCACACGAAAGGCGATTCTGAATTTGATAAATTAAAAAAGAATTACGCTAAAGGCACCGAACTTAAAGATAAAACTATCGGTATTATTGGTTTTGGTAGAATAGGGCAAGAGGTAGCCAAGATGGCATACGGACTGGGAATGCATGTTTGGGCTTATGATAGTTTTGTAAATACTGCAAAAATATCTTTAGAAATACACGGACATAATCCATACGAATTTAGTGTTCATACAGTTTCTATGGATCAGGTTCTAAAACACAGTGATTTTATTTCGCTCCATGTTCCGGGCGGAAAGGTTATTACCAAAACAGAAATAGCGAAAATGAAAAGCGGCGTATGCCTGGTAAATGCCGCCCGTGGCGGTGTTATTGATGAACTCGATTTAATAGAAGGTTTAGACTCCGGTAAAATTGCTCATGCAGCTTTGGATGTTTTTGATAATGAACCCAACCCAAGAAAAGAGATTTTAACTCATCCTAAAATATCTTTAACTCCTCATATCGGTGCAGCAACCAATGAAGCTCAGGAAAGAATTGGTGTTGAGCTTGCCGAGAAGATTATAGCGGCATATAAATAATCTGTATGGCAAAGATAATTCCGTTTACGGGGATAAGACCAACTAAAGATAAGGTTCATTTGGTGGCTTCTAGGGCTGTTGATGGTTATAATACCACCGATTTGCATAGTAAGCTTCGCGAAAATCCCTACACTTTTCTTCATATAATTAATCCAGACTTTGAAGACGGAACCAAATCGCGCCCCGGAAGTCCGGAGAGACTTCATAAAATAAAACAGAAATTTATAAATTTTAATAACGACGTTATATTTCAAAAAGACAATAGGCCGTCGTATTATGTCTACACCCAAATAAAAAACAGAACTTCATTTACCGGAATCATCGGTTGTTGTAGCATAGATGATTACTATAATGGGGTAATAAAAATACACGAACAAACCTTAACGGAGCGGGAACATAAATTAATGAAATATTTAGAAGTTTGTGATTTTAACGCCGAACCGGTTTTATTTTGCTACCCCGATCATCAAAGCATTAA
>JBIICS010000123.1:0-8401 GCA_044238735.1 Bacteroidia bacterium | reverse complement strand
TCCCTTTTAATGAGCACTCAAATATATCGCCATTTCCTTTTTCATCATCTTGGTAAATAAGTAATTTATGACCATCGTTAGAAATGGCTACATTACTGTTATAACGCCCTTCTATATTTACATTTTTAGGGAGTGCTACTGCATTATTCCATTTTTCATTTTCTATAGAGGTACTATAAATATTTTCTGTAGATTCCTTGTTTTTCTTTTTTTCTTTTTCCGTAAATGGTCGTTTAGATGTGAAGAACATTTGATGACCATCGGCTGTAATTACAGGCGCATAATCATCAAAAGAAGAATTTATTTCATCGCCTAACTTAGTAATATCTATTTTAATAGAATCGTTATGAGTTTCTACTTTATGTTGCGCTAATGAAAGTTTAATGTTAAAGGCTAAGCAAAAAAATAGCGAAATATAAAATTTCATAAATTAAATTCTGGATTTTGATTGGTTAAATGGCGATGGTGTTACAAAACGAATAAAAATTTCAAATCCACCTCTACCTCTGGATACTTCGGTAAGTGATGATGTATTAAAATCATAAGCAACCCCAGCAGCCCAATTCGATTTCTCTAGCATGAGTTTAGCAATAACAGCATCTTTATTTCTATAAAACAATCCAGCAGCAACCGAAGCGGCCATGTTTGCATTAGTATATTTAGATTGTTCTTTTAATAAATACTTAAAATAGGACCCTGCTAATATTTCTTGTTGACGTCCTTGTTGATTAAAATATAGAGTTGGAACCGCTGAAATTCTGCTATTACCTAAACCAATCAAAAATGAGCCAAACGCTGAAATACGCATTTTTAACTTGTCGTTATCCAAGAAAGATACATTGGGTCTGTTTAAATGATATACTGATAATCCGGCATTAAATGCCTTTTGGTCGTTACCGGTAATGTACTTTTCACTTTTTCTAAATGTATATACAACTCCAGCACCTACATCCAAATAGCTGTATTTAGAGCGCGCAAAGTTTTCACCACTGTTAATAGAACCGTTGTATGCAAATCCATCATATTGGCTTCCCCATTGCAAAGAACTGAAATCGATAGTACGTTGCCCAAAACCACCTAGCAATGCACCACCTAAAGTAGATTTTGGATTTAATTTTACGTGATAGGCTAAACTTAAATTAACCAAATTAGTGGATAAATTTGCATCTCCCGCTTGGTCATTAAAAAAGTTTAAACCCGCAGCAAAAAATCCTTTTGTGCTTTTAGTTTTTATTCTCATGTCATATGAAACAGCTGCAGTTTTATATGGAGAGGCAACAGAACTCCACTGGCTTCTGTATATGATTACAGCATTCATATCTGCGTTTGCTCCAGCTAAAGCTGGATTTAAAGACAGAGGAGATTGAAGCATCTGTGAAAAGTGGATGTCTTGTGCTAGAGAATTGAAACCAGTTCCTAGTAATAGGGCGATATATAATTTTTTCATTTTCATTATTTCGTTAGTGTTATGTTTCCGTTTTTAGAAACGTTTGTTCCGTTCAGTAAAGTAGCCTCTAGTTTGTAAACATAAACTCCGGTGTTAATTTCTTTGTCTTTATAGGTTCCATCCCAAGTTTGAGCGGGGTTTGTAGATTCAAATACCTTTGCTCCCCAGCGATCGTATACCGCCCAATTAAGAGTTGATATACAATTTCCGTATACTTTTAAGAAGTCATTATTGTTATCGCCGTTTGGAGAAAAAGCGTTGGGTACAAATACTTCACCACATATTATTTCTACGTTAATAACTACTGAGTCTCTTGAAAAACATCCAAATTGATCTTTACTCGTTACCCAATATACGGTTGTATCAGTAGGTGTTACAGATATAGTAGCACCCATTTCGCCTGTACTCCAGCTATACGGATTAGTACTTCCACTTGCAGTAAGAGTAGCTGATTGTCCTAAGGTGATCGTTTGATCTGGTCCCGCTGAGATATTGCCTCCTGTTCCCCCTACATACACAACCACAGAATCAACGGCAGCATTACACCCCGAAGGATTATTGTTTGTTATGTATACATAATAAGTGGTAGTGTTTAATGGACTAACGCTAATGGATTGTGTTACATCGTTTGTTGGTTTCCAGGTGTAATTTGCTGCTGAAGATGCTGTAAGTGTAGTGCTCTCACCTCGGCAGATAATAGTGTCTCCTGAAATTAAAACTGTTGGAGCAGATGCAATACTTACTGTAAAGGTTGCTGATCCTATACAAGTTCCTCCATCGTTAACGTTTACTGAATAGGTAGTTGTACTGGTTGGATTAACATTAATACTGCTTGTAAATTGAGGCGGAGTAGTGTTCCATGTGTAATTAGTAGCCCCGGGAGCATTCACCGTTAAACTTGTACCTGTTCCTGAACAAACTTGATTATTTCCGGTTATACTCGCACTTAAGGTGGACGAACCTGTTACAATTATGGTAGCATTTTTGGAACAACCATTAGCATCGGTTACATTAACAGTATACGATCCTGCACTTAAATTGGAAATACTCGATGTTTGTCCACCGTTACTCCATGAATAGGTGTATGGAGTGGTTCCACCGGATACGTTTGCAGTTGCAGTTCCGTTTGGAGCTCCACACCCTGAAGGGGTATTGGACGTACTTATATTTAATGGATTGGCTGGTTGATTGATCGAGAACATAACGGTGTCCGAACAGCCACCGGCTGTTACTGTAACAATATAATTACCGGCAGGTAAATTACTAGCACTTGAAGTCGAGCTTACATTAGGGTTCCAGGTGTACGAGTATAATCCCGTTCCGCCTGTTGCTGATACACTGGCACTTCCGGTAGACTGGCCGTTGCAAAGTATATCAGTTTTATTGACAAGGGTTAAATTGGGACCATTTGAAGAAATTATTTGAGCAATAGCAGTATCCGAACAAGTTCCAGAAGTAACTGTAACAATGTAAGTACCTTGACTTAAATTACCGGCTGTTGCGCTATTTCCACCCGAAGGACTCCAGCTATAAGTATAAATGCCATTTCCACCATTGGCAGTTACTGTTGCAGAACCTGTTGATCCGCCGCAACTGGTGGGTGTAATTGAAGTTATGCTGGCATTAACACTGTTAACTGTAATTAGAATAAACGCGGTATCACTGCAATTTCCGTCTACACCTATAACTGTATAATTGGTGTTAGTGGATGGAGCTGCTGTTACGGTAGAACCAGTTGTTGAACTTAATCCGGTAGCAGGCGACCAGGTATAGCTAGAGGCACCATTAGCACTTAAAGAAGTAGTATTTCCATTACAAATACTCGTATTGGTGGCATTTACCGTTACATTTGTTTGAGATACTGTTATAGTAACGAATGATGTATCCACACATGTGCCCGTTGAGCCTGCAACAGTGTATGTTGTAGTGGAAGATGGTGATGCGGTAACAGTTGCAGTATTGGTTGAACTTAATCCGGTAGAAGGACTCCAACTATAATTACTTGCTCCACTTGCCGTTAATGTAACATTACTTCCTGGGCATATAGTGGTTGAGGAAGGGCTTATTTGAGTTATAATACTTCCAACACTTATGGTTACTGTGGCAGTATCAGAACAAGTTCCACTTGTACCCGTAACAGTGTAGGTTGTGGTTGAACCTGGATTAGCAGTTACACTACTTCCGGTTGTTGCACTTAATCCACCCGATGGGCTCCAGCTATAATTGGTAGCACCACTTGCTGTTAATGTTGCAGTATTTCCATTGCAAATACTTCCTGTTGGAGGATCTACACTAACAACCAAAGGACCCGGTTGGGTAATGGTAACGGTTTGTGTTCCTGTACAATTATTTGCGTCTGTAGTAGTAATCGTATAAGTGCCAGCCGCTAAACCGTTGATATTTTGAGTTCCGGTAACGTTAGTAAGGGTATTTATAATGGTAGCGCCCAATGCAATTGAATAATCGTAGGGTCCAGTTCCACCACTAGCCGAAACACTAAAACTTCCGTTGCTTTGTCCATTACATTGAACAGCAGTTACGTTACTGGTGGTGGTAGTAATGGCAGGACAGCTGGAGCAGGCAGGGATACTTGCGGCGTTATTGTATGTTTGAGTGCCGCCCTGACTATCAGTAACTCTAATTGGGTAAACACCTGAAGGTGTCACGGTGGTTCCTGTTCCAAAATTTGTCCATGTTGCCGGTGTATTACATTGTGTAATAGGGAAAACTCCGCCTAAACATTGCCCGAAAGTCCAGTTTCCACCACATTGCTGACAGGTAGCCTGGTTGGTAACTTGTGTTGTGCCGGCAGGATTTAATTGTTCCCAGGTATAAGGACCAGTTCCTCCACTAACGGTTAAAGTACCATTGGTGTTTTTACAAACAGTTAAACTTGCACACGCGCTTACCGTTATTTTGATAGTATCAGAACCGCAAGCTAAACTATAAACAATACTGTGGGTTCCAACCCCAGCGGTTGCAGGGTTAAACGTATTACCACTAACACCCGGGCCACTGAAAGTTCCACCGGTTTGATTGGGAACTAACGTTACCGGCGCATCATTTAAACATTTAGAAGGTACAGGACAAATTGAAGCATCACAACAAATCATGGCTTTAGGATTACAAGCACTCATATTAAATACTTGAACATAACCAGTTCTACTGTTACTGTTTGCATCCCCGGTAGATCCGCAGGCAATAACTTCACCGTTAGAACCAACATGAACATCGTACACCACAAAAGAAGTACTTACCTGACTAACAATATTTAGGTTTTCGTCATATTTAATAACACCATTAGTAGATCCTACGTAAATAAATCCGCATGTATCAACATCAATTCCACTATTTCTTACAGAGAATTTACCTAAACTGCTTGTTTGACCACCACCCGGGATATTTGCACTGGAAATGATGGCTGTTGTTGCTAATGAACGTTTATGTATTTTAGAACCATTTTGAGTATACAAGAAATTATTGGTGGCCCTTATCGCCATAATACCACTGTTATCATATCTATAATTTTCGCATTTATATCCTAAGTCGTAGGAATTGTCAATTTTTAAAAGAGTATTGCCACCACATGCTCCTAAGTTCTGATTGATAAAACCGATGGTATCTTGCGTTAGCCAATAATATTTAGCATTTTTAGATGAACAGATTGATCGAACCTCCTGAATAGTAGGCGGAAAACCAGTTGTACTCCCTTGAGCAACAAACTTAGAGGAAACTACATTGCCGGTATTCACATCTATCTCATAAATAACAGCTTTTAAATTGGGAATTGGGAAACCTTGTCCACCAGTACCTGCAATTACTAATTTTGTTTGATCACAGTTAAAGGTTATGTTCCAGAATTCAGTGCTGGAGAATAAGCCACCAGGGTTGTTATTATTCCAAACAACAGATCCACTCGGATTTACTTTTACAATTTCGGCTGTTGAACCTTGGGTTACATAACTGTTTCCCGCAAGGTCTGTAGCAAAAGTACCTAACCACGAGGAGGTGTCATATGGAGTATTATAAGTCCATTGAAGTGTTCCACCGTTATTGTACTTTAAAAGTTGCATTGGAGAGGTGCCTCCAATTATATAATAATTACCGCTACCGTCTCTCTCGCATTCCCAAACACAATCCCAGTTGGTGCTGGGGAAATTAGGAGTTTGTGTCCAAGGATCAATAATTATAGTTTTACCAGAGTTATAATTTTCTGTATTAAATGTTACATGTTTTCCTTTTAGAATATAAGAACTCTTAATAGTTGTATTTTTATTATCGGCATAATAAGTAAGAGGAGCATGATCGATAATGTCTCCAAAGAAAGTTTGAATATGCATTTCCCCTTTTTCATCCAAATTAAGATTCTTGGTGTCTGAATATTTCATATTTATCTTTGAAATATCAGCGCCTGGATGAACTATGAACGAATACTTAATCCCACTTACCGGATGAACAGAATATTCTGCATCAATGCCGGGGTATAGGTTCTTGTAAATAATTTTTTTGTAGGCATTAATATTGGAGATGTTTTTAAAACCTTCACCGGTTTTGAAAGAATAACTGTGATAATCACTGGTTCTTTCTTCTGCAATAATCTCCACCTCTTTGTTCGCGCCAGACCACTGCATTTTAACTACATCTTTATTTAAATTGTGCATCCTTTCCGCTTTTTCAAGCCTTTCCCATTCTTCGTGACTTAATTTTCCCTTTCTTCTTTTTTCATTCTCTCGCTCCAATTCTTTTTTGTTAATTTCCTTTTTATAGGGTTCGCGGAATAAAAAGATTAAACCCTTTTTAGAAAAAAGTATTTGAGTATTTCCGTGGTCCATTGCATAATCTATATGATCACCAAAACCATATTCCTGGGCGTAATCAAATTGACCTTTATTTTCTATAAACGATTTGGGTTTTTGATACGGAATCTTTAACTTTTCACTGTTGGCCAATGCCGTAAGAGAAAATAAAACAAGAAAGCAACTGATTATAGGGTTTAATTTCTTCATTAGATTTGTTTTATTTATGCAACTATTTGATTTATAATTAATTAAGTTTAATTTGTATATGTAAATATTATCGATTAAAAATAGAAAGTACTTATGTTAAAAAAGATAGGGCTGGCCCCCATTTTAATTGGTAATCAGGTCTTCTTATTATTTCATCTTAAGTTGTTTTATTTATTTCAATAATATTTAACGGCACATTTATTTTAGAAAAAACATTCTCAATTCGTTCTTTATGAGTATCGGTTATGAAAATTTGACCGAAATGATTGTTACTCACCAGTTCCATTAAACGGGTTACTCTGTTTTCATCTAATTTTTCATAAATATCATCCAGTAATAAAAGTGGAATTGTTTTGGTTTTTTCTTTTAAGAAATCAAATTGCGCTAGTTTTAGGGCCAATAAAAAAGTTTTTTGCTGACCTTGGGAGCCAAATTTACGAAGCGGATATTCTTGTATAATAAAAGTTAAATCATCTTTGTGTATTCCGGTTGTAGTATACTGAGCAGATTTGTCGCGTTGTGTATTAAGGCTGAGTATATCTTCAAAACGTTGGTTATTTAATTGAGATTCGTAGGTAATGCTTACCTCTTCGTTTCGATTGGAAATAAATTGGTAGTAGTGATTGAAGATGGGTAAGAACTTGTTTAAAAATTCAATCCTTTTCTCATAAATATAATTACCATAAGGAACCAATTGTTGATTCCAGACTTCTAAGGTTTCGAGATCAAATAATTTTTGTTCGAAGAAATTTTTTAAAAGAGCGTTACGTTGCGCTAGTACTTTGTTGTATAAAATTAATTTTTCCAGATAATTTTTATCGTATTGGGATATAATACTGTCTATAAATCTTCTTCGTTCCTCACTCCCTTCTGTTATCAGATAGCTATCGGTTGGGCTTATCATCACCAAAGGAAAAAGTCCTATATGATCACTTAATTTTTCGTACTCTTTTTGATTGCACTTTATTATTTTCTTCTGACCTTTTTTAACCGAAACCACAAAGTTGTTTGTTTCATTATTGCGAATAACCTGTGACTGGATAATGAAAAACTGTTCGTGGTGTTTGATGTTTTGAGAATCTATCGGGTTGAAGTAACTTTTACAAAGTGATAAGTAATGGATGGCATCCAAAACGGTTGTTTTTCCAACCCCATTTGAGCCCACCAAACAATTAGCTCCAATGGAAAAGTCAATATAAAAATCGTTATAATTTTTAAATTTAAAAAGAGAAAGATTAAGAACTGAAAGTGTATTCACTATTTTAAACTTTTTATGGTTTCAATGGCCTTAAGCAATTGAATATCTCTGTTATTAATTCTATCGTTTATACTTTCAAGTATTTCAACATCGGGTATAACACCATTTTTGCACGAATTGTTTTTTTCATTTACCTCCATATAAAGAAGGTTTAGGGGTATTTGCGCCCTCATACGGGAGTTGGGTAATTCGAACATTATTTTACCGCCGGCACAAAATGCACAGTAATTATTTCCGGTTTCCTCGCCAATTATAACAGCATTTCCATTGTTTTTAAAATACCCAGCCAGAATAGAAGCGGTAGACATACTTTGAGCATTTATAAGTAATACAACTTTACCATTATAGTTGTGTTTTTTTCTAGGTTTAAATTTGTATGTTTTTAAAAAATAAATATTTCGCTTTTCATCTTTAGTTAAGCCAAATCGATATCTAGTATATTGTTTTATTAATTTCTTATCGAGTTCAATTTTATTTTTCTTTATGATTATGCTGGAATCTACCAGATAAAAAGGTTTATCCGCAATGTACTCAATTAAAAAGCCGGCTAACATATAGTTACCACCCGGATTATCCCTTACATCTATTATTAAATTACGCGTATTATTTTCAGCTAAATAATTGAAGATTCTTTTTTCGGTTTTCATATGTTTAATAAAACTGTCGAAACTATGAATCTTTAAGTAAACG
>JBIICS010000122.1:0-8411 GCA_044238735.1 Bacteroidia bacterium | reverse complement strand
CTTAAGCCCTGTCCGGGATCTGCTATGAATTTTAGAGTATGTTTAGAGACCCCGGCTCTGCGTTACACTCCGGCCGGGGATCTCCAAAAGGATTGCTTCGCTTCACCGCGTTTCGCTCGCAAAGACGATGTGTGTGAATTATTCTTAGTATTTCCCAAAACACCTCCTCCGTCATCCCGGGCCTGACCAGGGATCCATTTTTCAATATCAACATAGATAACGGCTCGGTGGCCGCAGTGACGATGTGTGGTGCTTAAAACTGTACACGATCAAAACAGACCCCGGCCCTCCGTTCCACTACGGCCGGGGATCAGTCTTAATTTGCAGATTCCCGGAGGGGCAAGGATACTTTGTTTAAATGACAAGTCTTAAGCCCTGTCCGGGATCTGCTATGAATTTTAGAGTATGTTTAGAGATCCCGGCTCTGCGTTGCACTCCGGCCGAGGATCTCCAAAAAGATTACTTCGCTTCACCGCGTTTCGCTCGCAGAGACGGGGTAAGTATTGCGTGGCCTTATAAAAATTCGTTTAGCTTTTAAGTGCGCTTTTTAGCGTGGGGTCTAGTAAGCAACTCAGGCGGCCCGGCAGGGTTAAAGAAACATTTTATATTTATAGCGTATGAGCCCTAGAGTTGCGTGCAAAAAGCAAGCGTAAAAAGCAACGAATTTTTATAAAGCCTTGATCTTTTTGTTTACTTTTTGGATCAAGCTAAAAAGTAAATCGGGGTTTGGGGCAGAAGGCCCCAATGATATTAATTAAAAGGATTGCGGCTCGGTGGCCGCAATGACGATTTGTGGTGCTCAAAACTGTACACGATCAAAACAGACCCCGGCCCTCCGTTCCACTACGGCCGGGGATCAGTCTTAATTTGCAGATTCCCGGAAGGGCAAGGATACTTTGTTTAAATGACAAGTCTTAAGCCCTGTCCGGGATCTGCTATGAATTTTAGAGTATGTTTAGAGACCCCGGCTCTGCGTTACACTCCGGCCGGGGATCTCCAAAAAGATTGCTTCGCTTCACCGCGTTTCGCTCGCAAAGACGATGTGTGTGAATTATTCTTAGTATTTCCCAAAACACCTCCTCCGTCATCCCGGGCCTGACCCGGGATCCATTTTTCAATATCAACATAGATAACGGCTCGGTGGCCGCAATGACTATGTGTGGTGCTTAAAACTGTACACGATCAAAACAGACCCCGGCCCTCCGTTCCACTTCGGTCGGGGATCAGTCTTAATTTGCAGATTCCCGGAGGGGCAAGGATACTTTGTTTAAATGACAAGTCTTAAGCCCTGTCCGGGATCTGCTATGAATTTTAGAGTATGTTTAGAGACCCCGGCTCTGCGTTACACTCCGGCCGGGGATCTCCAAAAGGATTGCTTCGCTTCACCGCGTTTCGCTCGCAAAGACGGGCGTGTGAATTATTCTCAGTCTTTCCCAAAATATCCCCTCCGTCATCCCGGGCCTGACCAGGGATCCATTTTTCAATATCAACATAGATAACGGCTCGGTGGCCGCAGTGACGATGTGTGGCACTCAAAACTATTAAACAGACCCCGGTCTTGCCTGCCGATGAGGCAGGTCTAATTTCCACTACGGCCGGGGATCAGTCTTAATTTGCAGATTCCCGGAAGGGCAAGGATACTTTGTTTAAATGACAAGTCTTAGGCCCTGTCCGGGATCTGCTATTAATTTTAGAGTATGTTTAGAGACCCCGGCTCTGCGTTACACTCCGGCCGAGGATCTCCAAAAAGATTACTTCGCTTCACCGCGTTTCGCTCGCAGAGACGGGCGTGTGAATTATTCTCAGTCTTTCCCAAAATATCCCCTCCGTCATCCCGGGCCTGACCCGGGATCCATTTTTCAATATCAACATAGATAAACGGCTCGTTGGCCGCAATGACGATGTGTGGCACTCAAAACTATAAACTTATCAGATCCTTCCTTCATTGGGTCTACTCAATAGTATGCAAGACACTGCCCACTCTTGAAAGAGATTTGGATGAAATGAATTTGAACCCTTCGTTTAATTTCTATTTTTTCTTTCCTAACGCATCAATCAACTTACGCTGTGTTTCAATAAGCTCTTGTTGAGTTTTGATAAGCTCCTCATTGAGTTTAGTGTATTTAGTTAAGATTTCTTTTTCGGTTTTGGAGCTCCCGTATTCTCCGTTCAAGAATTTAGCGGCATTAAAATTTACGATATCATCCATGTTAATATTTAAGATGTCTGCTATCAAGCTTAATCGTCCGAAACTTAAATTACTGGTATTGCTCTCGATGCTGCTGTATGCACGTTGTGAAATATCCAATTGCTCCGCCATATAGGTCTGAGTATAGTTCCTAAGTTCTCTTAGTTTACGAATGTTTAAACCAATACTGTTTTCCATAAAACTACTAATAAGATTATTTAGGGCGCTAAATTAGAAGTTCTGTCGATATTTTAAAACAGATTATCATTATACTTTTGCATTCATAAACAAAGAACACATACTATATAAAAATACCATGTCTAAATTTAATTTCTTCTTTCTTCTTTTAATCTTATTCTATTCCCAACAATTAATTAGTCAAACAATCGATAACAATAAAAAAAATAGAATTAAGAATGAAACCCCGCATACCTTTAATAATCGAGTATTTATAAACCCTCTAAGGGTAAAGGTTAAGGTTTTTCCGGAGGAAGTAACCTCATTTCTTTATTTTCATATAGCCGGTAATGCGAATAATTCTGCCCATCTCAGGCTGGCTGATTCAGGAGGTAAAATTTATTTTAATCATTCTGTTCAAATAGGGCAAACGCAAAAAATATTTGTAAACAATCTTCCAAGAGGGACTTACTCGGTTTATGTTTCAATTGGAGGAATCGTAATATCAAATCAAGTAGTAATTTTTATATAAACCAAATAAATGAGAAAGAGAACCAACTTATGGTTATTTATAGCCGTATTTTTTGTTAAACAACTAAGTGCTCAAAACCTTATTACAGATCCAATCCAGGCCGCTATGGATACTATGTATAGCAGGCTGGACACCAATTTCATTCCTAATAAAATGTTGTTGGAAAAGGCGTATTTAAATAGTAGGCTCACCTATTTTAACGGGATATTAGATAGTGCAGCAGATTTTCAGGAGTTACTCACAGCTGCAGAGGATTTGCGATTTATGTATGTTGGAAAAAGTAATCCTCATATTATTCTGCGCAATAAGATTCAAACGGACATTAATAATTATCAAAACGCTTCGGGGGGTATAATTCCATTAACTGTTTTAGATTTTACGTTTGGTAGTATTGATTCTAATGCTTTTGAGAAAAATCTGCTTAAAGTTGAAGGTTATTATATTAAAGATATTTTTCCTCGTTCAACGAGTCCTTATATAACGGATAGAACGCTCATCTTCTCTCCTGCAATTAATAACGGCGGTCTTCAGTCTAATTTCTCATTTATTTTAAAACGAGAGCACATCTTTAAGAATAATGTTAACTCAAATTTTGAATCTAATATCCGGGTAAATTTTGATGATGGTTTGGGCTTTAGAACTGTTCAGTTCGATCAACCAATTCAAATTAATTATAATGTAAATAACAGAGGAAGAAGAAAACTAATAATAGAGATAGAGGTAAGAGAGCCGGGTGGTTTAATTTCTAAACGTAGGGCCTACTCTTATTTTGATCTGAGTAATCAGGTTGCATCTATTGGAACTCCGGGAGAAATTGGCGACGAGCTGTGCCCAATTGATAATCAGTCTTTTTGGGTAACCTCCGATCTAAAATTAAAGTCGTTTAATTATGAGGAAGGAAACAGAGGATTGGTTACAGTCTTATATGGAACCGATCCGGCTACTGGTAAAAAGAGAACGTGTGTTCAAAAACCGGTCATCTTTGTGGAAGGAATTGATTTTAAAAATAAATCGCAACCGAGTGAAGGGTATGATAATCGATTTGGTAAATGTAACGGACTGGGCTTAATAGATTTTTTAACCCGAATGGAATTAGTAGATGAAAAATATTATGTAATGAATTTTGATCATCCGTTTTATCAGGTGAGAGATATGATTTTAGACTTAAATAATAAAGGCTACGATTTTGTATATCTTGATTTTGAGAAGGGGTCAGATTATATGCAAAAAAATGTATTAGTCTTAATTAAATTGATTCAAAGAATAAACGGTTTAAAATCAAAGAGTGGTTCTTGTGAACCGAACATAGTAGTGGGCGCTAGTATGGGCGGACAAGTTGTAAAATACGCTTTATCGATGATGGAAAAACATAACCTCGAACACGATTCTAAATTATACATAGGTTTCGACTCGCCACATCTGGGGGCTAATATTCCAATTGGGTTTCAATTAATGGCGAAATTTTATGCCGATGCTGATCGATTCTCTGGTTTAACCATCAAAGCGATAAAAGAAGAATCTAAGTATGCTATAGAATCCAGATTAAGCCGACCGGCAACTAAACAACTTCTATCGTATCATTACGAGTCCATGGGCGAGCACCCCTTACGAACAAAGTTCCTGGATGAACTGAATTCTTTAGGTAATTTCCCTACCGAGACCATAAATTTTGGTATTTCAAATGGTTCCGGCCGAATGGGCGAAGCAGCGTATTCAAGCCTCAATTTTTCTCCCGGCGATAACTTGTTTACCTATGAGATTACCTTGCAAAATGTAATCGACAAACAAATATCTATGTACACACCAAAGACTAATATAGGTAAGAAGATTAAGAACTTTTTTATGAACGTGGTGTCAAGTCCAACTTTTTTAAACGGTGTAGGGATAGCGGTATCAGCAATAACTCAATCTGCGGTAATTGCTCAAATTACTCAGGTGGTTACGATCACTTCTTCAAGTACAAAGATCTTTGCAAATAAAAATGGAAACAAAGTGTTTTCATTTAAACCGTTTTTTGTAAACGAAAACGCTACCTTAAATTTTACCGCTGCAGGAGCTCCCGAAATCGACCATGTAGCAGGTAGTTTGCGAAATGATATCTCAGCTTTAGCCATAAAGGTAAACAGCGAGTTGCTCACTTTTGGATTATCTAATATTACGAATACTTATAATCGTAAATCGTATTGTTTTATGCCCACTCCAAGTACCCTGGCATGGAAAGCTAGCCCCTATAATGTAGCAGTTACTACCAGAATGAAAAGTTATATAGTAAATATGGATAAAACTTCGTCACAGCAATACACTAACCATAATAATGTGTTTTATCCAGACACAAACGAAATGCATGTTAGAGCAACTAGTGCTAATAGAAATAGTTTTCTAACAGTAATTGATGGAAATATAAGCAGAGCCTCAAATAATATTTATGTCTTACCAAATTCAATTGGCTCTACATTTAATCATAATCAATCTCAAGGAAATGAACTCTTTCTTACAACCTTAAATAATGGCGCAGTTTACAATATAAATAAAAGCGGAGCATTAGGAGGGTATAATAATTTTACTAATTATTATACCCAAGGCCCTTTTAATATTTATAATAGACCTTGCAATAATGTTACCCTAAACTCGGGTTCTACTATGGATATTTACGGTTACTCAGTTCAAAATACAACTTTAAATATAGTGAGTGGTTCTCAAATGATTTTAAATTCCGGATCAATACTTAGAGTATTTAATTATGGTAATCTGGTAATTAAGGCGGGTGCAAAATTAGTATTAAACAGTGGTTCCTCACTAGTTATAATGGGTGGGGTTGTTCGGATTGAGGAAGGGGCTATAATAGAGTGTAGGGGAGGTGATTTGTCAGTTCATGCTTCTACAGGGTGTTTAAACATTAAGGGAAGCCTATTGGTAGCTTCTTCTTTAACCTTTGCACCAACTTTAAATGGAGGATATATTTTGTTTGATGGCACCCTATCAAATTATCAAAACCAAATCTCTGCTGCAAATTCAAAAATTAAAATCACCTCAACAAACATAAATTCGGTGGTATTAAGGATTAATCAGCCCGAGGTAATACTTAAATCGTCTCAGTTAATAGAAATTACAAATGGCATAGTTGAATTTTTAAAACCGCAGTCTAGATTACTTTTAGATGCTCCCGTAAGTATAAAAGATATTCAGCTTGTACAGGCTTCTAATCTTAACCTATCTTCTGCAAATGGTTTGCAGGTTATTAATAAGCCGGGCTCAGGAATATTTTCAAATATAATAGCCAGTAATTTAAATCAGGCATTAACGGTAACAAACACAAATAGTCTGGTTTCTAATTTTTCCGGATTGAAAATTAGTAATTGTAATTTCGGATTGATCGTCTATAATGGGTCAGCTCAAATAAATTCGTCTTCTTTTAATAAAAATACTAATGGGGTTGTGCTTAATCCCGTCTCAAGTTCTTCAACAGTAAGTTCGAGTAACTTCGAAAGTAATACTTATGCTTTAAACGTAAAGGGTTCAGCTACTGTTCAGTTAAGATTACAATCAAACTCTTTTATCGGAAACGACTATGGGTTCTTTATTACCAGCGGAACTAATACTTATTTTAGATGTAATCGATTTATCGATAATAAATATCCGGTTATTGCAAAACAAGACGCAACTCTTGATTTAAGACTCGGCTATAATGAGTTTAATAATAAGAATGATTTCTTTACGCTAATTATTTTAGAAAAAGCAAAAGATATTTTATTGGATAAAGGATATAACTTTTTCTTCAATAACTCTACCAAAAGTTGTTTTTTAAATGCAAGTTGCAAAGCATTAATTAGCGGCACTATTACTAAGAGTACTTTTGGTTGCCAGGTTACAGCTACTTCTAATGCCTATAACTTCTTTCAAACAGGCACCAATTCACAGTTTAATAACTTGTTTAATCTATCTAACGCAATCTGTGGTAAGGTAATTTTTTATGATGCTACCCCCATTCAGTGGCCTGTTTCATGCGGCCAGTTCGATCTGGGTCAACGGTTTGCTATCTACCCTAATCAGCAAGAACCTGAAGGGCAAAAAGATGATTGCACCAAAAAAAATTTAATAAACCTTTTAAATTATACGCCGGTATATCCATTAACATGTATGGAAACTGAATTTAAAGACGAACAGGGTATCTCCGACGGGGATTTAATTGAAAATGCATTTAAAATATGGCCAAACCCTCTTTCGATCGGCGGTGAGCTTAATATTCGAGTTGAACTTCAGGAGTTAGATAATACAAACGTTTTAATCTATGATGTGTTAGGTAAACTAATATTAAGAACAAATATTTCGGAAGGGCATATTAAAATAAAAGATCTAAATCTTAATAATAACAAGGGCATTTACTTAATAAAAGTTGAACGTTTGGGCGAAATATTATTTTCTCGTAAACTTATTCTTGATTAATTTCAAACCTAAATTAGTTAACGCTATTAAATTAGTTTTTCTATTTAAGAAACAAGTAATGAGACAAAGCATAGTTATTTCTGTTATTTTTTTATTGATTCTATCTATTTCGTGTAAAAAGGATCTCGTAAGAACCCGGATAGATGGTCAGCTTTTAGGGCTTGCGGGGGGGCAACCCATTGCAGATGCGGATATATATGTTTCAAGGAGTAAAGATTTGGGTTCTTTACGAGGAGCTATTAATGAAGCAGTTCTCCAAACAAAAACAGACCAAGAGGGTAAGTTTAAAATAAATCTACGCTTTGATAAAGGATGGGCTTATAAATTAATTGCCCGTAAGAAAAATTTTTTTGATGAGGAAACCACTCGCGGTGTTCAAAGTTATTTTTATATAAATAGACCAATTAAATTATTTAAATCCGAATTAAAATTATATTTACTGGAACCTAGTTTTATAAATCTTAAAGTAAAGAATGTATCTAATTACGACAGTACTTATAGAGTTTCCTTCATAAATATATATGAAGGTTCTTATTTATTAGGATTTAATTGTAAGAGCGGAGAGGCGTTATACAATAATTTAATAATACCGGCAGATACCGATTATTACTCTACTTATTTCATAACGGATAGCCAATATAATCTAATTAAGGATGGTGAGGTCTTAATTCCAAAGAGAAGCCCTTTTTCTGTAACGGATCTTTATCTTGAGTATTAAGATCCATAAAACATTTTTTCTCATAAACGTATTCTTGATTAACTTCAAACCTAAATTAGTTAACGCTATTAAATTAGTTTTTCTATTTAAGAAACAAGTAATGAGACAAAGCATAGTTATTTCTGTTATTTTTTTATTGATTTTATCTATCTCGTGTAAAAAGGACCTCGTAAGAACCCGGATAGATGGTCAGCTTTTAGGGCTTGCGGGGGGGCAACCCATTGCCGATGCGGATATATATGTTTCAAGGAGTAAAGATTTGGGTTCTTTACGAGGAGCTATTAATGAAGCAGTTCTCCAAACAAAAACAGACCAAGAGGGTAAGTTTAAAATAAATCTACGCTTTGATAAAG
>JBIICS010000039.1:0-20845 GCA_044238735.1 Bacteroidia bacterium | reverse complement strand
CATTGCTTTTTGGGCCCTCTACTCTTGATGTAACAACTTCTAACTTTATGATTACCATACAGGGTAACTGGAATAATAATGCAAATGGCACTTTTATTCCTAGAAACGGTGAAGTTGTATTTAGCAGAAATAATTTGGATCAAAATATTTATATCGGAACAAGTGCTACTAATCCATTTTACGATCTTAAAGTAGACAAGACTTCGTTTGCACTAATTTTAAACAGTAATACTACTATTAGAAATAATTTAAAAGTAATTAGTGGTATTTATAATACTAACACATACATCACCTACGTAGGTAATAATTTAGAAGCAACAGGTGGAACTTTTAGTACTTCCGGTACTTTCTTCCTTAATAATAGCATAAGTGGTACCCCTAATATTTTAACAAATGGCTCATCTCTCAATAATTTAACCATTAATGCCAGTGGTGCTACTTATTATTGCCAGGATAATTTAACTCTAGTGGGTGATTTTAATTTAATGGCCGGTACATTTAACGGAAATGGAAAGTTGGTTCGCCTTGGTGATAATACGGATGGTGTTTCTATAGCCGGAACCTATAAAGTTGGTGCTGGAGGTATTATGGCAATAGGTAATAATGTAACTACTACAGTTACTTCAACCGGTATATTAGAAGTTGTAGGATCTAGTACAAGTACGGCAACTGTTACCCGAAATACGCTTGCCGGTGCCGGTAGTAGATATTCTACCTTGCAGGTTAACTCGGGTGGACAAATTGCCGCACGTTATTATTTGTTCGAATTTATGAGTTCCGGAGGGATACTTTTAAACAGCGGTTCTATTATTAATGCTACCAACAATTTTAGCGATGGTACATTTAATAACGGAGTTTCGGGTGGAGTTTTTCTTCAGGTAGAAAATAATCAACGCTTTACTACTGCTAATGGTAACCCAATCCGAAACGTTGCATTTCCAACAAATCCGGGTGGTGTTTCTAATAACGTTAGAAAACTTGCAGTGTCTTCTGATACACTTGAGTTCTATAATGCAACAGGTGTTTTTGCCGGTGAGTTATTTGATGGTGATAATAATAATTTTATTAATTGGACAGGTCCTGTTACTCTTACATGGGATGGATCATCTAGTACTGATTGGTATACGGCTTCCAACTGGACACCAAGTGCAGGTCCTGAGATTGTTCCAACCGGAGCTGAAAACGTTATAATTGCAACTGCTGCAAATCAGCCAATAATTAATGTTGCTGGAGCACTCACTAAAAATCTAACCATAAATTCGGGTGCTAACTTAAGTATAACCACCACAACAGCAGCTTTAAACGATTTAAGTATTAATGGAGATATAATTGTGAATGGTATTCTTACCATGTCTTCTACCAACGATGGTTTAGTAATAACAGGGAATTGGACAAGGGGTGTTTCCGGATCTCTGGCGATGGCTAATGGTACGGTAAATTTTAATGGTCCAACTTCCAGAAGCATCAACAATGGTTCAGCTCAGTTCGGGAATGTAATTTTCACCAATACAGGAGCCTACTCTCTGGGTTCTGCATTTAACGTTAGCAGAGATCTTACGATTTCTTCTGGTTCATTAGATGTTTCGGCCGGAAGCTTTACGATTTCTGTAGGTGGTAATTTTACTAATAATGCAAGTATAAATCCGAGGGCTGGTAAGATTGTGTTCAATGCTACCACCGGAACCAGAAATATCAATCCGGGAACCACCAACTATTTCGATCTTGAATTTAACGGTGGAGGTTCTGCAGTTTATTTGCTTACTGGCAATAACCTTTCCATTACCCGGAATTGTAACATTATTACCGGAACTTTTAATCTTAACGGTTTAACATTTAATATGGGTGATAACAGCGGAGGTGATTTCTTAAGTATTTCCGGTACTTTAATTGTGCCTGCTTCTTCATTTTTAAGAATGGGACAAACTTCATCCTTAACGGTTAATACAGCCGGAACCCTTTCATTGGTAGGTAGTTCTGCATCAAATGTAGCTACCCTAACTCGAAATTCAGGAAGCACAGGTAATTATTCCGTGTCTATTAGTTCTGGTGGTACAATTGCGGCCCGTTATTACTTATTTGAATTTTTAGGAACGGCCGGTTTACAAATAAACAACGGTGCATTTATTAATAGTATTAATAATTTAAGTGATGGTACATTCTCAAGCGGAGCAAGTGGCGGAAGGTATTTAAATGTAGCATGCGATTTGGCTGGTGGCGCAGGCATAACCATGGATAGCGTAATTTTTAACGCAGGACCATCCTTTAACTGTGTAAGAACTACCGGAAATGGAAATCTTACTTTTCTGGATCCATCGGGTTCATTAGGTACATTTAACTACGAGCAAGATGAATTGGCGATAAGTGCTACGCAAGGAAGAATTCGTTGGTCGTATAGTTCTCAAACTACAACGTGGACCGGAAATGTAAGTACACAATGGAATAATCCACTTAATTGGGATATCGGCATAGTACCAAATTCTAATATGAATGCTATTATTCCAGATGTAACTTTAGCGTCTAATAATTTCCCGCTTATTAATTCTGTTTCCGATTCTGGTTCAGCACTTAATCTTAATATTTATGTTGGAGCCCGTATCACTTTTAATAATAATAAAGGAATAGATGTATATGGGAATTTATCCAACGCAGGAACAATAAATGTAACAGCCGGTTCTACCAGTTTAATTAATGTTTCCGGCAATTGGTCCAGTAGTGGTACTTTTACTCCCGGAGCATCTACAGTTAATTTCAGAGCCACCACCGGTTCCAGAACAATCAGTTCTTCCGCTACCAGTAGTTTCTTTAATGTTTCAATTAATTCAACAGTAACCTATACCCTTGCTTCTATTTTGGATGTAAATGGAAATTTAGTTATTACCGCTGGTACTTTAGATGTTTCAACCACTAATTTTAACATTACATTGGCTGGTAATTTAACTATAACCGGTAATTTTATCCCTCGTTCGGGTACATTAACGCTTGATGGAACCAGTGGTACTCAAACTTTAAATACCGGAACTGCCGCCGGAAGATCACTCTTTAATTTAAATAAAATCAGTACTTCTACCAGCAGTATAACTTTAGCTTCTGATATTGATGTAAATAATAATTTTACGGTAAGCAGAGGTAACTTAAGTGGAGCTGCATTCACCATTTTTGTAGCTGGAAATTTTACTGTAAACAATACTTCGAGCACCTTTACAAATGTTAGTGTTGTATTTGATGGAAATGCAGCTAAAACGTTCACTTATACCAATACCTCAACTGTTTTCTTTAATAATGTTACCATTAATAAAACGGGTGCCGGTTCCGATTTAACATTAGCGCACAGTATGGGAATTACCGGAACACTTAATTTATTGGGTGGGGATATTATTTTAGGCAGCAGAAGTTTAATTCTGGGAAATACTGCCAATATAGTGGGCGGAAGTGCCTCTTCATACATTCAGGCAGATAACACCGGTTTCTTTAGAAAGAATTATAATACAGTAGGTGGAGCGTCGTTTAATATTCCTATTGGAGATATTGATGATTACTCCCCACTAACTTTTAAATTAAATTCGGGCACACTTACTGCCGGAGCATTTGCTCAGTTCAGGTGTATTGATGGTAATCATCCTAACTTTAGTTCTATTACTCCTGCTCCAGCAAATTACATTTCTCGTTGGTGGGATTTTAACGTGAGCGGAATAACAAGTATAAATTATGATGTAACCATGAATTATACGGATGCAGATATTATTGGAACTGAAGCTGCCCTTATGCCCGGAAGATACTCTGGTACTTGGCGTTTTGGTTTCGATTTGGGTAATTGGTCAGTTACAACGGCTACAAATGTTATTAATTGGTCGGCTATAACCTCCGTTGGTTCTTTAACGGGTGTTAACTCCTATAATGTTACTATTGCAAGTGGAAATTACAGTGATCCTACCCGTTGGTCTTTTGGAACAGTTCCTTCTTCCACCGATATGGCTATAATAAGTTCCGGAACTAATATATCCCTTACCAACCCAACTACAACTGTTGGGGGCTTATATGTGGGTAATGGGGCTACTTTAGGATTAAATGGTAATAACCTAAATTCAGGTAGCTTAAATATCAACTCTGGTGGTAATGTTAATTTAACCAGTGGAAGTACTTTAACTTTAACAGGTAGTTTGTCAAACAACGGTAATTTTAATGCATCACCGGGTAGTACTGTAGTTTATGCCGCTACCATTGGTAATCAGTGTATTGCCGGTTTAACCAATAATGTTACGTATGCAAATTTAACAGCCGCCGGAACAGGTATTAGGGAACTTTGTGATAGTGTAAGGATAAATGGTAATTTAACTGTTGGTTCTACAACAGTTCAGTTTAGAACTAATGGAAATCAGGTTTACATTTCAGGAAATATATCCAATGCTATTGGAACCTTCACTACAACCGGCTCCCGATTTACTTTTGAAGGAAATACCACAGTTTCCAACGCGTGTACTTTTACCAATGTAACCATTAAACCAGCATCTGCCCTTACCTTATCTAATGGTTCTACAACCATTACCTCATCGTTTATAAATAACGGAACGTTTAATCACGGCGGTGGTACGGTTATTTTTAACAATCCTATGGCTATTATAGGAACTACGCCTAATATCACGTTTAATAACCTAACTACTACTTCTGGTTGTACAACTTTAACTGCCCCAACCGGTGGTATAACGTTAATGGGCAACTGGTTACACGATGGAGGTTTTAATGCTAATAATAGTACCACTACCTTTGCCGGTAATACAAATATAACGCACTCAACCACTACTAATAGTAATCCAACTCCTGCCGGTGTAATCGCATTTAGAAATGTTACCATTACCGGAGCACTTACCCTGGGCTCACATAATATTAGCTTAACAGGCGATTGGACAAGTGCAAACGGTACATTTAATAGTGGAATAAGAACCGTAACCTATACGGGTACTGCAGCTACTCAAACCATTTCTACACCTGTTTATCCTTCCGGCTTATCATATTACCGAATGGTTATTAATAAAACTGCCGGGGAGCTAAGGATGTTTGCGGCTAATAACAGATTAGCAGTTACAAATGCCTTAACCATGCAAGGCGGAAACTTTAACCAAAACGGGGGTAATTTCTATGCTGGAGATACACTTGTTCCTTCCGGTTGTAATTTAAGCAGAACTTCGGGTATATTCTATAACGGTTATTTTTGGAGATATTTACCAACGGGTTCTATTGCCAGTTCAGGAGCAACTAATTTTGGATTATTCCCAATTGGAGATACGTTAAACAATGTTCCGCAATACCGTCCTTTTGCAGTAGATGGTTCTATAACCACAAGTGGCGGATTAATTTTTGCTAAGCATACCAATGTTCGCAGTGCATCTGATAATTTGTTTATTGATTCTGTTGGAATAGGGTGGGTGTATCAAACTTTAAATCAATTTACAGAAGTGGGTTATCCTAAATATCCAACTTCGTTACAATTGTCTAAACTGTCTAATGGAAACAGTAATGGAGTTATGGCTGTTAATTTAACAGGTAGGGCAACTTTTAGCGATGTCCCAGTGCTTCCATCCAGTTCATTATCTCAAATGAGAGCAGTTATTAACGATACTTGTTTGGGTAATTTTATAGCGGCTACCGGAACCGTAAGTAATCCAACCGTTGGTCGATCTGCTCTTAACCGTAATAATTTAATTGGTATCTGGAAATTAGGTACAATTAGCAGAGGTGCTACTCCTCTTCCTGTAGAACTTCTTACTTTTTCTGCTGAAAAATCAACTAACGCTGTAAAACTTAAATGGACTACTCTTACTGAAGTTAATAACGATTATTTTGATGTACTAAGATCTTCAGATGGAATTAAGTTTGAATCAATTGGGCGAGTAAAAGGTGCTGGTAACGCTAAATCCAGCTCAACGTATAGTTTATTAGATCCTAACCCATTAAAAGGAGAAAACTTCTATCAATTAAAGCAAGTGGATTTTGATAGTAAATCACAATTATCTCAAATTATAAAGGTTTCCTTCGAGACTAATACAGTTCCTCAAATCAGATTGTACCCTAATCCGGTTAGTGGGGTTAATTTTAAACTTGATTTAAATAGTTTTGAGGAAGATGTTACTGTAATCATGCGCGATGTTTCGGGTAAGGAGATATTTGTAAAGAGATTAACTGCACAATCTGATAAATTGATTTCGGGCGATGAATTAAATACACAATTGCCTCCTGGAGTATATCTCATTTCGGTAAACACCGATAGTTTATTCTTAAGCGAAAAATTAATTATTAAGTAGCACAAAATCCCGGTTAATCCGGGATTTTCTTTTATTAAGCGAACTCAATACGCTATTTATTTATTAAAAAATTTAATTGGGCTAAATAGCTGATTTTTAATCATCTTTTACTCCAGTTTACTTGGGATTTATACCCTAAAAATGGTATTTTTGCATGGTGTTTAGAATTAATCTAAATAAAAATTACTATGATAAGTGTATCTGAAAACGCAAAACAACATGCCGTTGAACTAATGAGGAACGAAAACCGTCCTGCCGATTCTTTTATTAGAGTGGGAGTAGAAGGTGGAGGTTGTTCCGGACTTTCTTACAAACTTGAATTTGATAATCAGTTAAAGGAAGGCGATCAGGTTTTTGAAGACAAAGGGATTAAAATAGTGGTTGACAAAAAAAGCTTTCTATATTTAGTAGGTACCGAGTTGGATTATACGGGTGGTTTAAACGGTAAAGGCTTTGTGTTTAACAATCCTAATGCAAGCAGAACTTGTGGTTGCGGGGAGTCTTTCTCTGTTTAATGCAGTTGAGAGTTGAAAGTTAAAAGTTGATAGATGGAAAATCGTAAAATAGTAGATATTGAGGATTTAATTGCTTGGAAAAAGGCAAAAGATCTCTCGATTCTAGTTTATAAACTTATAAAAAACAATAGTGAAATTCAAAGAGATTATTCTTTTTGTGATCAACTTAGAAGAGCAGCAATTTCGGTTCCATTAAATATTGCTGAAGGTTTTGGAAGGGGAGGAAACAAAGAATTCATAAATTTTTTAGGAATTGCCACAGGTTCTCTTCTTGAGCTGAAGACAATAATCCTTATTGGTTGTGAAATTGATTTTATTTCAATTGAAGACAAGAATAAATTGTTGTTGAATATTGTTGAAATTGAAAGGATAATAAAGGGACTACAGAATTATTTAAAGAAAACAGAACATAAAGGATATAAGTATAACAAAGTTGAGGAAGATGAAGTAGAATATCGATTAAATGAAAGAGATACATTACTCTCAACTCTCAACTCTCAACTTTCAACTTAATTATGGCAAACGAAATTCTAAAAGAACATATCGATTCGGACTACAAATATGGTTTTGTAACCGATATCGAAACCGAAGTAATACCAAAAGGGTTAAGCGAAGAGGTTGTACGTTTAATTTCTAAAAAGAAGAATGAACCCGAGTGGTTGCTCGAATTCAGGTTAAAAGCCTATCATCATTGGTTAACGATGGAAGAGCCTAAAC
Organism: Bacteroidia bacterium; assembly: GCA_044238735.1. Lineage (GTDB taxonomy): Bacteria > Bacteroidota > Bacteroidia > UBA4408 > UBA4408 > JBIICS01. Next base: position 13,317 of record JBIICS010000039.1, on the reverse strand, counting down.
ATTGGGCTTACTTTCCTTACCCTAAAATCGATTTTCAGGATGTAATTTATTATGCTGCCCCTAAACCTAAGAAAGAGTTGGAAAGTTTAGATGAAGTAGATCCTGAATTATTAAAAACATTTGAAAAACTGGGAATCTCTTTAGAAGAGCAAAAGCGTTTAAGTGGTGTTAAATCTAATATTGCAGTAGATGCGGTAATTGATAGTGTTTCGGTAAAAACAACCTTTAAAGAAACATTGGCTGAAAAAGGAATTATATTTTGCTCCTTTAGTGAGGCTGTTCAGGAACACCCCGAATTAATTAAAAAATATCTGGCATCCGTAGTTCCTTACACTGATAATTATTATGCTGCACTTAATAGCGCCGTGTTTAGCGATGGTTCTTTCTGTTACATTCCAAAAGGAGTTAGATGTCCCATGGAGCTTTCTACTTACTTTAGAATTAACGCAGCTAATACCGGTCAGTTCGAAAGAACTTTAATTGTTGCGGATGAAGGTTCTTATGTGAGCTATTTGGAGGGATGTACAGCTCCAATGCGTGATGAAAACCAGCTGCATGCTGCAGTTGTAGAAATTGTTTCGCATGCCAATGCAGAAGTAAAATACAGTACAGTGCAAAACTGGTATCCGGGCGATAAAGAGGGTAAAGGGGGTATATTTAATTTTGTTACCAAGCGCGGAATTTGTTTAGGTAATCATTCAAAAATTTCATGGACGCAGGTAGAAACCGGTTCGGCTATTACCTGGAAATATCCAAGCGTTATTCTAAAAGGCGATTATTCGGTGGGTGAATTTTATTCAGTAGCGGTTACCAATAATCATCAACAGGCTGATACAGGAACCAAAATGATTCATTTGGGAAAACATACCAAGAGTACCATTATTTCCAAAGGTATATCGGCGGGTGTAAGTAATAATAGTTATAGGGGATTAGTGCGTATTGCAAAAGGGGCAATTCATTCCCGTAATTTCTCTCAATGTGATAGCTTGTTAATGGGGGATAAGTGTGGTGCTCACACCTTCCCTTATATCGAGATAAAAGATAAAAGTGGGATAGTGGAACACGAGGCTACTACGAGCAAAATTGGGGAAGATCAAATTTTTTATTGCAACCAGCGTGGCATTGAAACCGAAAAAGCAGTTGCCTTAATTGTTAATGGGTATTGCAGAGAAGTTCTGAATCAGTTACCAATGGAGTTTGCCGTTGAGGCTCAAAAACTTCTTGCCGTATCGTTGGAGGGGTCTGTTGGTTGATTTGGAAAATTTAGAAAATTTATAATATTTAGAAAATTGGCGAAGCTTAATAATTTTGAAGAGATTGAAGTTTGGAAGAAGTCAATGCAATTGTGTGTTGAAGTATATTCTATTACTCAGGATTCTTTGTTTTCAAAAGACTTTCCGTTGCGTGACCAAATCAGGAAATCGGCAACTTCTATTCCATCAAATATCGCTGAAGGATTTGAAAGAGAGAGTAACAATTCATTTATTTATTTTCTTCTTATTGCTAAGGGTTCAGCGGGAGAATTAAGGACACAGCTGGCCTTGGCTAAAAATCTAAATTATATTAACGAAACAAAATATACTCAATTATATCATGATTGTTTAGATGTAAGTAAGCAATTGTCGGGCTTTATAAGTTATTTACGTCAACTTAAATCCGAAAAGCAATTTTCAAAATCTTCTAAACTTTCGTAATTTTTAAATTAATTCAATTATATGTTAAGCATCAAAAATCTACACGCCGGTATCGAAGGCAAAGAAATTTTAAAGGGATTTTCTCTTGAGGTTAAACCTGGCGAGGTCCACGCTATAATGGGTCCAAACGGAACAGGTAAAAGCACCTTGGCCAGTGTTTTGGCCGGAAGAGAAGATTATGAGGTAAGTTCAGGTGAAGTACTTTTTAATGGTAAGGATCTTTTAGAAATGAGTCCGGAAGACCGCGCGCGTGAAGGTATGTTTTTAGCATTCCAGTATCCCGTAGAAATCCCAGGCGTTAGTAATATTAACTTTTTAAAGACAGCACTTCAAGAGATTAGAACCTATAAAGGATTACCTCCATTGGAAGCAAAAGATTTTTTAAAGCTGGTTAAAGATAAACAGGCTTTGGTAGAGCTTCAGGGTTCATTGGCAAACCGTAGCGTAAATGAAGGTTTTAGTGGTGGTGAGAAAAAACGTAACGAAATTTTTCAGATGGCTATGTTGGAACCATGCTTGGGAATTTTAGACGAAACGGATAGCGGACTGGATATTGACGCATTACGCATTGTTGCTAATGGTGTAAATAAACTTCGCTCTAATGAACGTTCTTTTATTTTAATTACACATTATCAGCGCTTGTTGGATTATATTGTTCCGGATTTTGTACACGTAATGTATAATGGTAAAATAGTTAAATCCGGGCCTAAAGAGTTAGCTCTTGAGTTAGAAGAAAAAGGTTACGATTGGATTAAAGAAGAAGTTACTATTTAATATGGAAACGTTAACTAAACAATCGGTTAGTGATAAACTGATAGAACTAGTTGAAAAAAACAGTTCAACGTTAAAAAGTGATTTGTATTCCGATTTTCGAAAAGAAGGCTTAGCTGCTCTTAAATCTATTGGATTGCCAGGCAGAAAGCACGAAGAATATAAATACGCGAATCCCGAAAAACTTTTCAGATCAGAATTAAGAATTCTTAATAGCATTGATAATTATAACTTAGATTCTGTTTTGAAGAATTACAAGTCTGTTTTTCCTTCTGCCGAATTCATTGTTTTAAATAATGGTTTTTTAGATAAGTCACGTTCAACAAAACAAGTTGAAGATTTAAATAATACAGAAGCACTTAAACTTTTAGGTAAAATGGCCTTGGTCAATCAGGATGTTTTTGTTGCATTGAACTCTTCTTTGTTTACTGATATAGCATTTATTAAGGCTAATAAGAATCAGGCGCTCACTAAGCCTTTTGTAATTGTTAATGTGATAAGCGAAGAATCGCTTTTAGTTAATCCCAGAATTTTAATTCATGCAGAGCAAGGGTCGTTCCTTAATGTTATTGAATTAACGGTTAATTTAAACAAAAGCGCAACTTCGGTATGTAATATTTTAACTGAAGTTAAGGTTGAAACAAATGCGCGTGTTAATTACTATAAATTACAGCATGCAGGGGTAAATGATCAAACCGTTAGTACCTTGCAGGTTAGTCAGGATAACGATTCTTATTTTGACACTAATAACGTAACCTTAAGCGGTTCTTGGATTAGAAACAATCTTAATATAGTATTAAATGGAACTAATTGCGAAACCCATTTAAACGGATTGTTTATTACCAATCATCAATTGTTGGTAGATAATCATACGCTGGTTGATCATCAAATGCCGCATTGTAACAGTAACCAATTGTATAAGGGAATTTTAAGAGATAAGTCTACAGGCGTTTTCAATGGTAAAATCTATGTAAGAAGAGACGCACAGAAAACGAATGCCTACCAGTCCTCAAAAAACATGTTATTGAGTGATGATGCTACTATTAATACCAAGCCTCAGTTGGAGATATATGCGGATGATGTTCGTTGTTCTCATGGGTCCTCAACGGGCAAGATTGATACGAATGCTTTATTCTATCTTAAAACACGTGGAATAGGTGAAGAAAACGCTAAACAATTATTAATGTTTGCATTTGCAAACGATGTGGTAAATACGATTCGAATAGAAGAGTACCGTGCATACGTTGAACAATTACTCGAGGAAGTATTGTAATGTTGGATATTAATAAAATACGTTCCGAATTTCCCATTTTAAGCCGCGAGGTAAATAAAAAACCATTAATATATTTTGATAATGGAGCTACGGCTCAAAAACCATCATGTGTAATTGAAGCAGAAAACCATTATTACCGATTTCAGAATGCAAATATTCACAGAGGTGTTCATCGCTTAAGTCAGGATATAACGCTGGCCTACGAAAATGCCCGAATAACCATACAAAAGCATTTAAATGCTAAATACGCCCATGAAATCCTTTTTACAAAAGGAACAACGGATTCTATCAATTTAGTCGCGTCTTCTTTTTCCAGAAGATTTTTAAAAAAGGGGGATGAAGTCATTATTTCATTCATGGAACATCATTCCAATATTCTGCCGTGGCAAAATTTACGCGATGAGATTGGAATTGTGCTTAAAGTAATTCCAATTAATAATGCAGGAGAATTGTTAATTGATGAATTTGATAAATTACTGAACAGTAAAACTAAGCTGGTATCCGTTACTCAAATTTCTAATACATTAGGTACGATAAATCCAGTTAAAGAAATTATTAGTAAAGCGCATCAGGTTGGAGCAAAGGTTCTAATTGATGGTGCTCAGTCAGTTCCGCACATGGCTGTTGATGTTCAGGATTTAAATGCAGATTTTTTTGTTTTTTCAGGACATAAACTGTTTGGACCAACAGGAGTAGGAGTGTTGTATGGTAAAGAGGAAATCTTAAACGATATGCCACCTTATCAGTATGGCGGCGGAATTATTAAAACGGTTACTTTTGATAAAACTGAATATGCCGGTTTGCCTTTAAAGTTTGAGGCCGGAACACCCCATATTAGTGGTGGTATTGGTTTAGCGGTTGCAATCGATTACGTTAATGCTGTTGGTTTAGACAAGATTTCTCAATATGAACATGATTTGCAAGTGCATGCTACAGATCAGTTAAATACTATAGAAGGAATAAAAATAATTGGTAATGCATCCAACAAAGCAAGTGTAATCTCTTTTGTGGCGAATGGTATACACCCTATGGATATCGGAACCTTGCTCGATCAGCAAGGAATTGCAGTAAGAACAGGTCATCATTGTACTCAGCCTTTAATGCAGTTCTATGATATACCCGGAACCGTTAGAGCAAGTTTTGCTTTTTATAATACTAAACAAGAAATCGATTATTTTGTTACGGCTTTAAATAAGGCTCTAAAAATGTTGAATTAACTATGCGAATTGAGGAAATAGAAAATGAAATAATTGAAGAATTTGAACTTTTTGGCGACGACTGGGAAGGAAAGTACGAGCATATAATAGACATGGGAAAAGACTTGCCTGCTTTAAAGCCGGAAAATAAAACGGAGGATAAGATTATAAAAGGTTGTCAGAGCAGGGTTTGGTTAAACAGCGAATTTATAGATGGTAAAGTTATTTACACTGCCGACAGCGATGCCATTATTACAAAAGGAATGGTGGCCCTAATGATAAGAGTTCTTAGTAATCATACTCCAAAAGAAATTATGGAAGCAGACATGGAGTTTATCAATAAAATTGGATTAAAGGAACATTTATCCCCTACTCGAGCAAACGGGTTAGTGAGCATGATTAAACAAATGAAACTCGACGCTCTTGCTTTTAGTACTAAAAACTAAAAATATTAAACTGAAAACTTATAATGGCAGCAATAATAGATACTCACAATAAAGATTTGGCACAAGCAGTAATTGACATGATAAAAACCTGCTACGATCCTGAAATACCAGTAGATATTTGGGAACTAGGTTTAATTTATGAGATTAAAATTGATGAGGAAAATAATTTAAATGTAACCATGACTTTAACCTCTCCAAGTTGTCCGGTTGCCGAAACATTACCTCCTGAAGTTGAAGATAAATTAAGAGGTATTGATGGAATTACTTCTGCAAAAGTTACCATAACCTTTGAGCCCCCCTGGGAAAAAAGCATGATGAGTGATGTAGCTCAGTTAGAATTAGGATTTATGTAAAACTAAAAAAAGCTTCCTTATGGAAGCTTTTTTAGTTCTTATAATTTTCTTTATTCTTTTCCCTTTCTTCTTTTTTCTTTTCTCTTTCTTCTTTGTTCTTTGTTCTTTTCTCTCAACTCTCAACTCTCAACTCTCAACTAAAAACTATAAACTCAAAACGAATTACCACCCTAATACCCATGCAAAAATTAACGGCGCTACGATAGTAGCATCGCTTTCTACAATAAATTTAGGAGTTGTAATATCTAATTTACCCCAGGTAATTTTTTCATTTGGTACAGCCCCACTGTATGAGCCGTAAGAAGTTGTAGAGTCGGAAATCTGACAAAAATAACTCCAGAACGGAACATCATGCCACTCTAAATCCTGATACATCATTGGAACAACGCAAATTGGAAAATCACCGGCAATACCGCCGCCAATTTGAAAGAAACCAACACCTTTTCCAGATGAGTTTTTACGATACCAGTCGCTTAACCACACCATATATTCTATTCCACTTTTCATGGTGGTAGCCTTTAACTCCCCTTTAATTATGTAGGATGCAAAAATATTACCCATGGTGCTGTCTTCCCAGCCCGGACAAACAATTGGTAAATTGCGTTCAGCAGCAGCAATCATCCAGGAGTCTTTTGGGTCTATCTCGTAATGTTCTTTCATTACACCCGAGTTTAATAATTTATACATGTACTCGTGCGGGAAATAACGCTCACCTTTATCATCAGCATCTTTCCATAATTTATAAATGTGCTTCTGAATTCTTCTAAACGCTTCTTCTTCCGGAATACAAGTATCCGTTACACGGTTAAAGCCATTTTCTAAAAGATCCCATTCTTCTTGTGGACTTAAATCGCGATAATTAGGAACGCGTTTGTAGTGAGAATGAGCAACTAAATTCATGATGTCTTCTTCCAGGTTTGCTCCCGTGCAGGAGATAATATCAATTTTACCTTGACGAATCATCTCGGCCAAAGATTTACCTAGTTCAGCCGTGCTCATGGCACCTGCCAGTGTAACCATCATTTTGCCTCCTTCGGTTAAGTGAGTTTCATAACCTTTTGCAGCATCAACCAAGGCTGCAGCATTAAAATGTTTGTAATGTTTCTCTACAAATTGTGAAATCGGTCCTTTCATTTTCTTATCTTATTTTTTCGGATACAAATGTAGTCTTTTTGCCGAAATGCTTGTTAACTCATAAAACACACATTTTTAAAACGTTAATTCCATCGTTTTAATGTCTTATTTTAACGTTGGAATTAGGATATTTTTTAGGATAGTGCTATATTGAACAAATAATGTTTAACTAAACATGAGAAAACAGACTCTTTTTGGATTTTTTATTATACTTACGTTTAGCTTAAAAGCTCAAAGTCCTTTGCCCGTTAGTTGGGATTGTGAAGGTAATTTGCCAATTGGTTTTTCACACAACAATATAAAATATTATGCGCCCAGCAGTTTTACTTGTTCATCAGCACCTTCTTTAAAATTTGATAATGATGGAGATTTTCTAAGAATAAATTTTGCTCAGCGACCCGGAACACTCCTGTATAGTATCAAATCGCAAAGTTCTTACAATGGTATTTTCAGAATTCAGGAATCCTCCGATGGGGTTTTGTGGACCACTATTAAAGAATATAAGAACTCAACAAACCCAACCATCACTACAACTTGTAAAATTGATTCGGCTGTTCCAACTTTAAACTCTACCCGCTATTTAAGATTTATTAATGCATCTTCCATTAATGTTGAGGTGGATGATATTAGTATAAAAGCTCCTCGCATTTTATTGCCTGAATTATACGTTAGTGTAAATAATGTAAACATAATTAACAACGGAAACACTCCCAGTTTATCTACAAATGTGGGTTCTTCTTTCCCGTATACCTTAAACTTGAAAAATCAAAGCACATCGGCTGTTTTAAAGATAGATTCTGTTGTTATAAGCGGAGCTGCTAAAACGGATTACTCGGTGGGTTCTTCTTTGCCTTTAAACATAAGTGCTTCATCAAATACTAATTTGCTAATTAATTTTACTCCTTCTCAAAACGGAAGCCGTCAGGCACTTCTAAAAATTTATAGTAATAGTAATTCTAACCCAGTTTATTTTATTTTCCTAAACGGAGTTGGAGGTGTAAGAGCCAGCGAACCTCTGTCGTCCGACAATATTAGTTCCATAACATATAGCAATATAAAGACCTATCGATACTGTGTTAATGTAAAAGCACCCCAGCTTCAGGCACTAGATAAAAATGGAGGATACTTAATTGTTAGAACAGAAAATACTCCTTTGTCTTCCAACCCTATTGATGGAACCGTTTATTTAAAGGGAGGTGGATTTGGTAATGCTAAAGTGGTTTATGTAGGAGCAATTAAGGATTCTATTAAGTTTTATCAAAATTGGGTTCATGCCGGAAAAACGTATTACTATTATGCTTTTCCTTATAATGGAAATTTAAATTTAATAGCGTATAGGTATAATGATGTATATAGCTCGAGTGTAACTACCCCCGAAACGTTAATGCCGTCAAATGAATATACTGGCGTTGATCCAAATTCATCGGGTTTTGTTAATCAACTCACCACAAAAATAAATCCACATACACCCACCGTATATTCTGAATATGAAGAAACTATGGTTGATTTATTTGAACAACGTGATACATCCATTTTTAGCAACAACAAATGGTACGAAAAGGTTATTACTTGTCAGTACAGTGGTTTAAATCAGCCTTACCGTTATCCACTGGTTTGGAATGATAATGATTTTAGCAGGGAACATACCTATGCTCATACCTGGATGCCAAGCTATCCTGCAGACTCACCCATTGAAAGACCCGAATATAACGACCAGCATCATTTATTTCCCACCAATCAAACTAAGGCTAATGCAAAGCGCTGTAACTATCCCCTAGGTGAAGTAACTGCGCCGTCTTATACTTATTTATCTTGTAAGCTTGGTTTAGATGCTACAGGTAATAAAGTGTTCGAGCCCCGAAACGAGCATAAAGGAAGGGCTGCAAGGGCTTTAATGTACATGTCGGTGTGTTACAATTCCAGTTCTCAAAATTGGGGTTATGCAAACCGACCTCCAGCAGGCAGTAATTGCAGCGGTAATCCTATTAGCTCAACTCAGGACGAATACGTTATAAAAAAATGGAATTATTTATATCCTCCCACTGGATACGAAATGGCCCGAAACGATTTTTTAGATTCGTTACAAGGAAATCGAAATCCGTTTGTTGATCATCCCGAATGGGGGTGCCTAATCGATTTTAAAAATATGACCCGGGCAACGGTTTTAGACACAATGTGTCAACGCATGATTGGTGTAAATGAGCAAGTACTTCATATAAACTCTTTTGTTTTTCCAAATCCGGCAAAAGACAAAGTAACAATTGGAATATTGCAGGAAATTAAATGGATTAAAATTCAATTAACAACCATGAATGGCGTTGTGGTCGCTAACAAATTTTATAAAAATGATCAAACTGTTTTTGAAGAAACATTCGACCTAAAACCTTATGCTAAAGGAATTTATATATTAAATATTTTAACTGATATGGGTGGTTTTAACAGGAAAATCGTTGTTGAATAATCTCACAAATAGCCTTCTTGCGCCTGTACCCCCTTTTTCATTACTGATAATCAGTGTTTTATCCTTAATTAAATCGTTTAATTTTAAAAAATATTTCGATATATTTGTCTCTTAACCGAGTTAATGACCTTATAAGTCAAACGATTATTTTATATGAGAAAATTATTAGTTGCTCTATCTTTTGTTACCCTTTTTTGGTCTTGTGGTAGCGATAAAAATAAAGCTGGTGAAAAAAGAATTGCTAAAGGCCCTGTTTCTTATGGTGGCGTGCTTAAAATGAATGAGGTTGAAGATTTTAAAAATCTTTTTCCACTTAGTATTATCGAACAGCAGTCTCTTTCCATTGCCAGTCAAGTTTACCAAGGTTTGGTTAAGTTTAGTCAGGCAGACCTAACCGTATTGCCCTCGTTGGCAGAAAGCTGGGCCGTAAATGAAAATTCAACCGTCTTTACTTTTAAAATTAGAAAAGGTGTAAAATTTCATAATGATCCTTGCTTTGATGGCGAAGAGGGAAGAGAGTTAACTGCAAAAGACGTAAAATACTGTTTTGATAAAATTTGTGAATCTAATTCTATGAATCAAGGTTTCTTTTTATTTAAAGACAGGGTAAAAGGAGCTAACGAGTATTTCCAGTCTACTAAAAATAAAAAACCACTTCCTAATGGTGTTGAAGGGATTAAGGTTGTGGATGACTATACAATACAAATTGATTTATTAAAACCTTATTCTGGATTTTTAAGCTTGCTAGGTATGCAGTATGCATGGATATACCCTAAAGAAGCCTATGATAAGTATGGAATGGAAATGCGCACTAAGTGTGTAGGTACCGGGCCATTTATTGTTAAAGAGGTAAAAGAAGGTGAGGCGGTTATATTGTCCAGAAATGAGGAATATTGGGATATTGATGAGCATGGTAATCAATTGCCGTATCTTGATGCGGTAAAAATTACGTTCATTAAAGAGAAGAAAGCCGAGCTTCTTGAATTTAGAAAAGGAAACCTCGATTTTGTTTATCAGCTTCCTTTAGAAATGATAGATGAAGTGGTTGGCGAGTTGGAAGATGCTAAAGCTGGAGGTAACCCTAGTTTTCAAATGCAGGTAATGCCAAGTATGGCCGTACAGTTTTTAGGATTTCAAACACAACTTGAACCGTTTAAGAATAAATTGGTTCGTCAGGCTTTCAATTATGCGGTTGATAGAGATGCTATAGTAAACTTTACCCTCAAAGGCGATGGAACTCCTGCCAAATATGGTTTTGTTCCTCCTTTCTCTAAAGAGTATGATTGTACTAAAATAAAAGGCTTTACTTTTGATCCTGATAAAGCACGTAAACTTATGGCGGAAGCGGGTTATCCGGGCGGAAAAGGTCTTGGGGTAATTGAGCTAACTCTAAATGCTGGCGGAACCCGCAATACTCAAATAGCAGAAGTAATTCAAAAACAACTTAAAGATAATATAGGAGTAGATATTAAATTGAATATCTTACCTTTCGCTCAGCACATCGAAAATATGGAAAATGGTAAAGCGCCTTTTTTCCGTGTTACTTGGATTGCTGATTATCCCGATCCTGAAAACTTTATCAATCAATTTTCTAGTGAACACGTTCCTCAAAATCCGGCAGACAAAACATTTTTAAATTTTATGCGTTATAAAAATCCTGAGCTGGACGCCTTACTAGCTAAAGCAAGAGAAGAAATGGATACCAAAAAACGAAATGAAGTTCTGGTAAAATGTGATCAGATTGTAATTGATGATGCCGTGGTGCTTCCGCTTTATTACGAAGAAAATACACGTTTATTAAGCATTAACGTGCGTGGGTTTGATCAAAATGCAATGGAAATTAGAGATCTTACTCGTGTATATTTCGAGCAAAAGAAAGATGAAACTAAAGCAGGCGCTGTTGCCAATGAAAACGAAGAAGGGCAGGAATAATTTTAGTATGTATGCATAATTTTAAAGGGGTTTAGATTTAAACCCCTTTTTTATGCACTCTAAATATGGATTAAATCAGCAAGAAATAAATACAGTTTATATCATTCCGTTGCTGGCTATTTAATTTAGCCTGTTTTCTTGTTGAAATCTGCTTCATAATTTACAAAGAAGTTGAGCCAAACTAACCTGCTCGCTCTGTAAAAAAAAGGAAACAAAATTAACATCGATGGAAATAAAAAATAGAAAAATTCCGGAATATCAAACCATCCGGTAAGCCAAACAAATAAAACGGTCATGCCAATTAAATAAGCCACAGTTAAAGCATAACTTACATACATGGCTCCGTAATAAAAACCAACTTCTCTATTAAAATCTTCTCCGCAAACAGAGCAGTTCTTATTCATTATCGAGAATTTCTTAAAAGTAAATAATCCCTTTGTTTCAAACACATCACCTTGGTTGCAATGCGGACATTTATTATTTAAAATACTGTTAAATTTTCCTTTTTTCATAATGCGAAATAATCTTTAACCAAAGGTCTTTATTTTTTTAAATCTTTTGGCAACTTATGTCAAAAATTGAATCAATTAAAACAAACATCCCTCCATAAAGAGTTCTTAAAGTATATTTAATCTTATACCAGAATGTATTTCTAACATGGATACTCCACATAATTGCGTTCTGTTTCCCAAAGTCGGATATGTAAATCCATGTTAAGAGGAAGTAAGGGGCGTAGTAAATTGTAAATAACGGTGGCAATATTTTCTGCAGTAGGGATCAAATTTTTAAATTCAGGGGTATCTAAGTTTAAATTTCGATGATCGAATCGCTCTTCTATTTCGTCTTTTATGAGGTCGCTTAAGATTTTTAAGTCGTAAACATATCCGGTTTCAGGATTTATTTCGCCAGTTAGTTTTACTTCTAAAACATAATTATGCCCATGATAATGTTCGTTAGCACACTTGCCAAATACTTCTGTATTTTTTTCATTACTCCAATTTGGGTTAAATAATCGGTGAGCGGCATTAAATTGGGCTTTTCTTATAACAGCGGTTCTCATTTATTATAAATTTGTACTAAATTAATGTTTATAAGCAGAAGTATAGAATAAAATTCGACTTGGTTTAAATGTCTTTTTTAAGGCATAAGTCTTACGTTTACTATAACATTGTTTTTTATAAATTGTTTAAAATTTAAACTTCATATAATATTAACCATGAAAAAAATTCTAATTGTAACTTTATTAATAGGCTATTTTACTTCAAGTGCTCAAACCAAATTGTTAACACTTGACGATGCCATTTTGGGATTGCGAACAAAATTGGCACCCACTAATTTAAAACAGTTATCATTTGCAGGTTCCGCCGAAAGAATAAGCTTTGTGGATACTACTGCCGCTACTTCTCGGTTTATAATTGCCCAAACATCTAATCTAAAATCAATTACCTTCATCAGCCTTGATGATATAAATAATGCTTTAAAGTCAAAAAATATTAGACCTTTAAATTCATTACCTCAATTAAACTGGATAAGTTCTAATGAATGTTCCTTTCAATCAGAAGAATATTGGAATGTTTATCTGGTAAAGGAAAAATCAATTTCCATTTTTGTTAAATTTAATCCGAAGGGAGATAATTTGGATATTGAGCCCAAAAGCAAGCGAATAGCCTATACGTTTAAAAATGAACTCTATCTCGCAGAGCCGGGTAAGGAGATCAATATAGCGGCGGATAATAATGAAAACATCATATTTGGTCAAGCCGTTCATCGTAATGAATTTGGAATTGAAAAAGGAACTTTTTGGTCGCCAAACGGAAATAAATTAGCTTTTTATCGGATGGACCAATCCATGGTAGAGGATTATCCTATTGTAAATTGGTTGGAAAATCCTGCGCAAAATAATAATATTAAATACCCCATGTCGGGTAGAAAAAGTCATCAGGTAACAGTTGGTATTTACGACGTAAAGAGTGGACAAACTATTTACGTGGATTCTGGCGAACCCAAAGACCAGTATTTAACCAACATAGCCTGGAGCCCCGATGAGCAAATCGTAT
>JBIICS010000129.1:0-7814 GCA_044238735.1 Bacteroidia bacterium | reverse complement strand
CGCCTATAGTGCAATTACGGGCAAATTAATAAAAACACTTTTTACTGAAGAAAATAAAAAATATGTGGAGCCTTTAAAACCCATTCAATTTATTGATAAGGATAAGTTTGTATGGCAAAGCAACCGTGATGGATATAATCATTTATATCTTTACGATAAAGAAGGAACATTTTTAAATCAGTTAACAAAAGGCGATTGGGAGGTTATGGAGGTTAACTATGCCGATAGTAAAAAGATTTTATACACTGCTACCACACAGGGGGCAATTTATAGAAACCTCTATAAGCTCGATATTCCAACTGCAAAGTCTGTTGAATTAAGCTTAGAAAAGGGAACTCATACGGTTACCGTTTCTCCGGAAGGAAAATTAATAATTGATCATTTCCAATCCAGTAGCGTTCCACGCACCATTAAGTTGATGGCAGTTGATAAAGGAAATATTATCTCCAATCTGTTGGTTGCCAATAATCCTCTTAAAGATTATAATATGGCCAAAATGGAAATTTTTACTATTAAGTCTATGGGGGGTCAAGAACTTTACTGTAGATTATATAAGCCCCTAAATATGCAATCAGGTAAACGTTATCCTACCATTGTTTATTTATATAATGGACCTCATGCTCAATTAATACAGGATAATTGGATTACCGCTCGTGAGGGTTGGTTTCAATACATGGCACAATTGGGTTATGTAGTTTTTACAGTTGATGGTAGAGGTAGTGATAACCGAGGAAGAGACTTCGAACAGGCTATTCATCGTCAGTTAGGTAATGTTGAAATGCAGGATCAATTAACCGGAGTTGAATATCTAAAACAGCAACCTTTTGTAGATCCCGATCGAATTGGTGTTCACGGTTGGAGTTTTGGTGGATTTATGACTACCAGTTTAATGACTCGTAGACCCGGGATATTTAAAGTAGGTGTTGCAGGTGGTCCGGTTATAGATTGGAGTATGTATGAAATAATGTATACCGAGCGTTATATGGATACCCCACAGGAAAATCCGGAGGGGTATAAAGAAAATAATTTGCTAGATAAAGTTGATAAATTAAATGGTAAACTGTTAATGATTCACGGTGCGGATGATGATGTAGTGGTTTGGCAACACAGTATGTTGTTTCTAAAAAGCGCGGTAGATAAAGGCATTCAACTCGATTATTTTGTTTATCCCGGACATAAGCACAATGTGTTGGGTAAAGATCGGGTTCATTTAATGCAGAAAATAACTGATTATTTTGTTTCAAATTTATAATTGAGATTCTTAAAGCAAAATATATTTGTTTGGTTAGTCCTTGCATTAATCTGCTTTGGATTAGGAAGGTTGTTTGGTTATCTTGAGCTGAATACGCATAATAAAAGAAATATTACCGATGGCATTCAATCGGTAGTGCAATCAAAAGTTGAAGAGTCCCGAAAACTTCTCAATAGCTTCATTAAAACCAACCCAGAGAAATCATTAATTAAGAGTATAAGTTTTTACAATAGTTTATATAACCGTAAAGGCATTGTATTACTGGCCTATATAAACGATTCCTTAAAGGCATGGACAGATAACAGAGTACCTGTTTCTGAAGTATATGCGGCCGATCAGTTTTATAAGCCTTGTGTTAAATTGGGTAATGGGTGGTATGTTGTTTTAAAACAAAACGTTAATAAAGTAAGAGGTGTTGCATTAATCCTAATAAAGCAAGAGTACCCTTATCAAAATAGTTATTTACAAAATAATTTTCATCCCGATTTTGATATAGATCCGAATAACGTTATAGGGATAGCCGATGTAGTAACATCCTATAATGTTAAACAAATAAATGGAGAATTCTGTTTTGGTTTACAGTATTATCATGTCTCTGGATACAGTCAGCTCTTTAATTTTCTGGATTTTATCTTTTCCTTTTTGGCAGTTCTTGTTACAGCGTTAGTTTTTATACGTTTGTACAAACAATTTTCGGCAAAGCAAAGGCCCACTTATGTTTTGTGGGGGAGTATTTTAATTTTAGTTTTTGTCCGCTGGCTAATGATGCATTATAAAATTCCGGTTGCCATATATGAATTGCCGGTTTTTAATCCTATTTATTATGCCTATAATAATCTTTTTCCCTCACTTGGCGATTTCATGATTAATGCTTTTTTCTATGCACTCATTGCTTTTGAGTTTCGAAAACATTATCCTGCGTTACTAAAGATTAATACTATTAACATTTTACTACTGCGCATTTCTTTGTTTGGCATTTTCTTGATGATTAATGTATATTACATAGAAAAGATAACAGGTGGTTTTATCGAGAACTCTTCTCTTTCATTTAATCTTACAAATATTTTTGAACTAACTCCTTATAGTTATCTGGCGTTAATAGGAGTTTTTATACTGTTTTTCGGACTCTATTTATTTATAGAAGTTTTTATAGAAGTTTTAAATTATGTAAGCTCGAAAGAGCAAATCACTTTCCTAATCTCTTTTTCGGTTCTTATATTTGTTTTGTTTCTTAGTTTAAATCTGGGTCAGGGTTTATCTATAGTTGTATTTAGTTTTTTTCCTCTTTTTGTTTGGTATTGGCGTTCTAAAAGAAAGTTAGGTTATACATTAATTTATCTTTTTATTATAGTAGGAACATTTTCTATCGCCTTTTCTAATCGGGTTAAAAACGAAGTTGTAAAAAAAGAGTCAAACAATCGAAGGATATTAGCCGAACGTTTATCTGCAGAAACCGACCCGGTTTTAGAGCAATTATTCTCATTATTTGAGAAAGATTTGGCCACCGACTCATTGCTTCAAAGAGTAGTATTAATAAAAAAGGAAAAAAACCAGCAATTATTTGAGACAAAGAAGTTAATGCTACAAAAATATTTCACAGGGTACTGGGAGAAATACGATATAAACTTCTTTATCTATAATAGACAAGGCGACCCGGTTTTAGAAACTATGTATACACCTAATAATGATATATCTGTTTTTGAAAATAATCTAACTAAAAATAAAAAGGTAGTATCAACAAAATATCTCTTTCACTTAAAGAATGATAATGGACGTATTGCTTATATGGCCCGCTTACCAGTAAAAACAAAACCAAACAATAAAGTGTTAGGATATAACTATGTTTTAATAGAAGCAAAATACTTATCGGACGATATTGGTTTTCCGGAATTATTACTCAATAAAAAGGATGCCGATAATCAACGCTTTCAGGGGTATAGTTATGCAAAATATAAAAACTATAATCTAATCAGTCGTTTTGGCGATTTTTCTTATCCATTAACTTCAGCATCTCTAACTAAGCTTGATAATACTGAATATGAGATTGAAAAAGAAGGATATACTCACTACATAATGCAGTTGGAAAATAATACTCAAATTATTGTTTCTACTATGTTGCATAGTGATTTATTTGCTATTAATATCTTTTCGGCACTATTGATCTTTTTTCTGATGTGTGTTTTTATTTTATTTACGGTTATTCAATTGCAAAATCCTCAAAAATTTTTCTCGGTTACTTTACGGGGCCGAATACAATTACAGCTATTGCTTGTACTATTATTCTCATTTTTTATTTTAGGTTATGGATCAATCAGTTCTTTTAACGAACAATTTAAAAGGCAAAGTATTAATGAGGTTATAAATAAAACCCGTGCAATATTAATTGAGGTTGAAGAAAAGCTAAGTAATGAGCGGAATCTTAAAAATTTTTCTAATGAATATTTAAACTATCTATTAAGTCGTTTGGCTAATACATTCTCATCCGATATAAATATTTTTGATAAAAGCGGAAATTTAGTTGCAAGTAGCAAAATACAATTGTATCAACAAAAATTAACTTCTACCAAAATTAACACGGAGGCCTATTTTTATTTGGCCAATCAGGAAAAGACAGAATATCTTCATGAGGAGCGCATTGGTAATTTAAAGTATTTATCCTCCTATGTTCCTTTGCGTAATAAACAAAATAAAATTTTGGGATATTTAAATCTACCCTATTTCTCCAAACAAAGCCAATTAGAAAACGAGATTTCTTCTTTCATAATCTCCCTAATAAATATTTACCTGGTGTTATTTGCGTTATCTATTTTTACATCATTGGTTATTTCCAATCGAATTACATACCCTTTAGTGTTGCTTCGCGAAAAAATAAGTGGAATTAAATTAGGTAAAAGTAATGAACTTATTGTTTGGGAGGGTAAAGATGAAATTGCCAATCTGGTAAACGAATACAACCGAATGGTAGTAGAGTTAATGAACTCTGCAGAACAACTTGCAAAATCGGAACGCGAGGGAGCCTGGAAAGAAATGGCCAAGCAAGTGGCACACGAAATTAAAAACCCCCTTACCCCCATGAAACTAAGTGTTCAATTATTAGAGCGCTCGTGGAATGATCAGCATCCCGATTTTGAAAATAAACTTAAACGATTTACACAAACTTTAATAGAGCAAATAGATACGCTATCGGGTATTGCTACCGAGTTTTCTAATTTTGCTAAAATGCCAACGCCTATTTTCGACGATATTAATATTAAGGAAATTATAAATGCTTCCGTTAATTTATTTAAAGACACACCTAATATTGTCTTTAAAACTGAACTTCCTGAAGGGGCGGTGTTTATTAGAGGTGATAAAGATTATTTGTTACGAATAATTAATAACTTAATTAAAAATTCTATTCAGGCAATACCAACCGAAAAAGCAGGAAGAATAGAAGTAGTTGTAACCAAATCGCCCGAATTAATTACCATTAAAATAGCTGATAACGGAAAAGGAATTGAGGAGGAATACAAAACCCGAATATTTAATCCAAATTTTACTACAAAATCAACCGGAACCGGACTAGGATTAGCTATGGTAAAAAACATGGTAGAAATTATGAGTGGCACCATCAATTTTAAATCCGAAGTAAATGCGGGTACCGACTTCTATATTCAGTTTCCTGTATTATAAAAGTTTGTTAGTATATTGTTCTTAATCAGTGCTTTTCTGGTAAATAAATATTACTAAATATTTGCCAACATCCTTTGTACCCCCTTTATTTTTGCTAATTTTGTAGCCGGTTTAATAAAATCGGCATGCCTGGCACAAACACAAAATACATCTTTGTTACCGGAGGGGTAACTTCATCACTTGGAAAAGGAATTGTCTCCGCTTCTTTGGCAAAATTGCTGCAAAGTAGAGGGTACTCGGTAACTATTCAAAAACTAGATCCCTATATTAATGTAGATCCAGGAACGCTTAACCCCTATGAGCATGGTGAATGTTTTGTAACCGATGATGGAGCCGAAACAGATTTAGACTTAGGGCATTACGAACGTTTTTTAAATGCCCCTACATCTCAGGCCAATAATATTACTACCGGAAGGGTTTATCTTAATGTTATTAATAAAGAACGTCAGGGAGCCTATTTAGGAAAGACCGTGCAGGTAATTCCACATATTACAGATGAAATTAAGAACTCAGTTAAGATTTTAGGAAAAACCGGAAATTATGAGTTTGTTATAACTGAAATTGGGGGCACTGTTGGAGATATCGAATCGTTGCCATACATAGAAGCTGTTCGACAGCTTAAATGGGAAATGGGATCCAATTGCCTGGTTATACATCTAACACTAGTGCCTTATCTTTCTGCAGCCGGCGAACTAAAAACAAAGCCTACACAGCACTCTGTTAAATCTCTATTAGAATATGGTGTTCAGCCAGATGTGTTGGTTTGCCGTACCGAAAAGTTTTTAAACAAAGATCTTAGAAAAAAAATTGCGCTATTCTGCAATGTTAATCCAAATGCAGTTATAGAATCTATGGACGCCGAAACTATTTACGACGTGCCTTTGCTTATGCAAGATGAGCAGTTAGATTTAGTGGTTTTACAAAAACTGGGCGTTACTCCTAAATCGGAACCAAACCTGGAAAAATGGCAGAACTTTTTGTCTAAACTTAAAAACCCAAATGCAATTGTGCGAATTGGATTGGTAGGAAAGTATATCGAATTAAAAGATTCTTATAAATCTATTGTTGAGGCTTTTATTCATGCAGGCGTTGCGAATAATG
Organism: Bacteroidia bacterium; assembly: GCA_044238735.1. GTDB lineage: Bacteria > Bacteroidota > Bacteroidia > UBA4408 > UBA4408 > JBIICS01. The sequence goes on along the minus strand of JBIICS010000129.1, from coordinate 1,789 downwards.
CAAAAGTTCAGTTAGATTGGATACATTCAGAAGATTTGATAGACGAGGGGGTTATTGAAAAGAAATTAAAAGGCCTAAAAGGAATTTTAGTTGCACCGGGTTTCGGAGAAAGAGGAATTGAAGGTAAGATAAATGCAATTAAATATGCCCGAACTAATAACCTGCCTTTTTTTGGAATTTGTTTGGGGATGCAGTGTGCTGTAATAGAGTTTGCTCGTAATGTATTAGGACTAAAGGATGCACATTCTTATGAAATGAATCGCGCTACTCCTTATCCCGTAATTGATTTAATGGAGGAACAAAAAACCATTATTAACAAAGGTGGAACCATGCGTTTGGGTGCTTACGATTGTAAAATTACTCCAGGTACATTAGCACATAAAATCTATAATTCAGAAATGATTAAAGAACGTCATCGTCACCGTTTCGAATTTAATAATCAATTTGTGCAACAATATCAATCGGCCGGAATGGTTCTATCTGGTATAAATCCAGAAAATAATCTGGTTGAAATAATTGAGTTACCTCATCATCCTTTCTTTATTGGTGTTCAATTCCATCCCGAATATAAAAGTACAGTAGAGAATCCGCATCCTGTATTTGTGAAATTTGTTGAAGCGGCTTTAAAACACGTATAAAATAAAATGATAGACAAGAATACAATTATTGGTTTCGCATTAATTGCAGTTATTTTAATTAGTTTTGGTATTTATAATTCGCCCTCTGAAGCCGAAAAGAAGGCTCAGCAAAAAACTATTGATTCTTTAGCACAAGTTCAAAAAAATAAAGAAGAACAGCTTAAGATTACTAATGCGCAAAACGTTAAAAGTGAGGTAGTTTTAAGCGACTCTGCAAAACTTATTCAGAATACACAAAAATACGGTATGCTTGCCGGGGCTGCAACGGGCACAATTAATTACCTAACACTCGAAAACGAAAATTTAAAAATTAAGCTTAGCAATAAAGGGGCTCGAATTGTTTCAGTTGTTCTAAAAAATTATAAAACACACGATAAAAAATCACTTGAATTATTTAATGAGGATTCGAGCAACTTTAATATAAATTTAAATGTAGAGAACAGAGTTGTTAATACCTCCGACTTATATTTTGTGGCTACAGGTGATAATAAAATAGTAAGTGGTGGTGACTCTGCAATGGCCAGTTTTAAGCTGCCTGCAGCTGATGGAAAGTATCTGGAAGTTGTTTATTCTTTAAAGGGTAACGACTTTATGGTAAGAAGTAAATTAAACCTGGTGGGAATGCAGGATTTAATTTCTGCACAAACCAAAGAGCTTAGTTTAAACTGGTCGTTAAATCTTCCAAGCCATGAAAAAAATATAACGGGTGAAAGAGCAGCTACAACAGTATACTTTAAGTCTAAAGAAGAGGGTGTTGACTATTTAAGCGAAACCAGTGATGAGAAAGATAATACACCTGCTAATATAAAATGGGTATCGTTTAAATCTCAGTTTTTTGCTAGCTCCCTTATTGCGGATAAGGAATTTGAAAAACCGTTAAGTGTTGAAACAAAGACTGAAGCAGGTTCTATAAAATATATCAAAACTACAAGTGCTCAAATTACTTTACCTTACAATCACTCTCCTGCCGAAAGTATCGGTTATTCTTTTTATTTTGGGCCAAATCATTATAACACATTAAAGATGTATGAACTAGATCTAGAAAAACAAGTTCCTCTAGGTTGGGGAATTTTTGGTTGGGTGAATCGATTTATTGTAATCCCGGTTTTTCATTTCTTCGGGGGATTTGGTTGGAACTATGGTATAGTAAT
>JBIICS010000020.1:0-28772 GCA_044238735.1 Bacteroidia bacterium | reverse complement strand
AGTCGGAGCTAACCCATATGAATAAAGTTTACAATAATGGTATTGCAAATGGTGTTGAAGGGCTGGAGTTAATTGATTCTAAAAAAATAAAAGAAATTGAACCGTTTGTAGAGGGCATAGCCGGTATATTTGTATCCTGTACCGGAATTATTGATTTTCCGGGTGTTGTTTTTAAACTGGCAGAGTTATTAATTGCCAAATTCCCTCAAAGTAAAGTCTTAACGGAACAAGAAGTAATTGGATTTGAAAAAGACGGTAGTATTACTCATGTGGTTACCCCAAAAGGAAAATTTTCTACTAAATATTTAATTACTTGTGCTGGCTTGCAAGCCGATCGTTTGGCTAAAAAGGAGGGTTCCCCTAGTGATGCAGCTATTGTTGGTTTCAGGGGGGATTATTACGATTTAACCGATAAAGGGAGAGAGAAGGTTAAAAATTTGGTTTATCCTGTTCCTAATCCACAGTTCCCTTTCTTAGGGGTACATTTTACTAGAATGATTCACGGTGGGGTAGAGTGCGGTCCTAACGCTGTTTTTGTGTTTGATCGCGAAGGATATTCTCGAACCGATTTTAGTTTAAGGGATACTGCTCAGGCTTTTGCGTTTGGAGGTACCTGGAAATTTTTTGCTAAACATTGGCGTTTTGGATTAGATGAATACCGTGGTGCTTTTTCAAAAGCATATTTCTTAAAACGTTTACAAACCTTAATTCCAAGTCTTGAAAGCGACGATATTATCGCCTCCCGAGCAGGTGTTCGCGCTATGGCTTTGGCTCCAGAGGGCGATATGCTTGACGATTTTAAAATTGAAGCAAAGGGGAATGCAATCCATGTAATAAATGCTCCATCACCAGCTGCAACTGCTTGTTTGGCAATTGGTAAAGCTATTGAGGAAATGGCTACAAAGCAGTTTGCATTGGAGTGATTTTTTAACCTCGTTAATGGTTCTTTATTTAATGGGAAGATTTAAGGCTATTCTTAACTCAGTTTTTCAATCGCTTCCAATAAAAGAATCACCTCCGCTTTCTTTTCCTCTTGTTCGGCTTTTTCAAAAGCTAAAGCCAGATTACGAAGCATGCGTTTGATAATATCCAAATTACTGCAAGGTTCGTAGTAATGCGGGCGGGGTTCCAGGTTTAACTGTTTTAGAAAATTGTCGATATCTTTTCTGGAAAACACAATACCCTTGCTAAAGGCGTTTATGTAAAATAAAATGGGCGATGTTTTAAGTTCTTCGGGTGATGGATTTTCAATAAATAAATCCACATAGCCTAAAATAAAATGCTCGGGTAAATTAATGCCGTAAACAGGTATTTCCAGCTTTTGAGCCAAAACGGCGTATAGTATAGATAAGGAAAGGGGATTTCCTTTTTTACTTTCTAGCACTACATTTATAAAAGAATTTTGAGCGGCATGATAATCTGCTACATTACCATTAAAATTATATACATCATATAAAATATGATTGATGACTTTAACCTTTTCTAGTGCTGTTAAATTATCGTTAATCTCCAGCCAAATGTCTTTTCTAATTTGCTCAATTAACTCGTATATTTTTTCTTCGTTTAAATCGGGATATTGGTATTTAGCGATAATCAGTGCGCCTTTCAATAAATCTTGTTGTTCGCTTTTCGCCCAGTTAGTTAGCTCGTTTTGAGTTTTTATAAACTGAATTTCATGAATTAATTCTTCTATTCTTTTTTGAAAAACCAAATCGTGCGCGTGCTCCCAGGCTTCCTCCAAAGGATGTATCGCTTGTGGACCCATTTTAATTAGCTCGTCGCGAACTTGATTAAACACGGTTGAATCCGGATCATCTAATAATGAAATAAGAGCCTTTAAATTGGAGTCCGACATAATGCTTCCCTTTTTATAAAGATAGAAGCACTTGGATAGTTTAATTTATCGTGTGAAAACTAGTTTTCAAAACAGGATTGTTAATCTGTTTAATTGTTTAAAAGGTTGAAAAAAGCCCCAAATTTTGGATATTTTGTGAGGCCTGAGCCCTCAAAATTCAGTATTTTTGAATGAAATAGTATGAGTAGTATAATAAATATTTTACCAGATCATGTGGCTAATCAAATTGCAGCAGGGGAGGTAGTTCAGAGGCCTGCTTCGGTTGTTAAGGAATTGCTCGAAAATGCTGTTGATTCTGGCGCTACTTCCATACAGCTTATTATAAAGGATGCCGGAAAAACCCTTATTCAGGTTATTGATAATGGTAAAGGGATGACCGATTTAGATGCGCGTATTTGCTTTGAACGGCACGCCACATCTAAATTAAAATCGTCCGATGATTTATTTGCTCTAACTACAAAAGGATTTAGAGGCGAAGCCCTTGCTTCTATAGCGGCAATTGCTCAGGTAGAGTTAAAAACTCGTCATGAAAACTCCGAAATGGGAACTTCAGTTCTAAATGAGGGTTGTCAGATTAAAGAACAAATACCCCTGGCCTGGCAAAAAGGTACTTCTGTATCGGTTAAAAATCTATTTTTTAATGTGCCAGCTCGACGAAACTTTTTAAAAAGCGATAATATCGAATTCGGCCATATCTTGGAAGAGTTTACGCGTGTTTCGTTAGCTCATCCCGATATTGAATTTATTTTAAATAATAACGGACAACAATCTTACTTTTTAGGCAAAGGTAATTTAAAGCAGCGTATTGTCTCATTGTTGGGCAGTCCTTATCAAAACCGATTGGTTTCGGTAAATACTGAAACGAGTGTTGTAGTTGTAAATGGATTTATAGGCAAACCCGAGTATGCAAAGAAGAAACGGGGCGAACAATATTTATTTGTAAACGGACGATTTATTAAGAATAATTATTTAAGCCATGCTATAATTGGGGCTTACGAAGGATTGCTCCAGTTTCAAACAGTTCCTTCCTTTTTTATTTTTATTGAAGTTGATCCAAAAACTATTGATGTTAATATTCATCCAACAAAAACGGAAATTAAATTTGAAGACGATAAAACTATTTATACAATTTTAAGATCTGCCGTTAAAATGGCGATAGGCCAAAATAACATCAGTCCTTCTTTAGATTTTGAAACTGAAACATCTATTGAGTTGCCCGTTTATCCCAGCGGAAAAATAATTGAGCAACCTAAAATTAATGTAAACACCTCTTATAATCCTTTTAATACTTCAAATTCAAAAGATACTGGCGGTTTTTCGGCGCCTACTTTTAAGTCGGGTGCTTTAAATAAACATGCCCGCACCGAAAATTGGGAATCTATTTATGATATCGTTAAAAATAAAGACCGGGAAGAAAGTCAACAATCAATTTTAATTGAACCTCAAACCGATAATCAATCCGAATCGCTTACTAATTGCTTTCAGTTTCAGGGAAAGTTTATTGTTACTTCTTTAAAGTCTGGACTGGTTTTAATTGATCAAAGCCTGGCTCATAAACGAATATTGTACGAACGATTTTTAAATCAGATTTCAGAAAAGCATTTACCCTCTCAACAGTTATTATTTCCTTTTAATTTAGAATTAAACCTTTCGGAACACGGATTATTAATGGATAACAGCGAGTTGCTTGCTCAGTTTGGCTTTAGTCTTAATCCATTTGGTGGCACCACTATTGCGGTTCAGGGGGTTCCTGTTTTTATGCAAGAACAGGATGCAGAATTTGCCTTGCAACAAATAATAAACGATTTAAAAGAAAATGCTTCCGAAATTAAAAATAGAGGCGCACATTTAATAGCGTTGTCTTTATGCAATAGTCAGGCTATTAAACCAGGCAAAATTTTAACTCACGACGAAATGGTTAATCTACTGGGTGAATTATTTGCTTGTACAACTCCATACAGCTCCCCAGCGGGTAAGCCCATAACCGTTACAATAACAACCGAAGAATTATTAAAACGTTTTTCCTCTTATCATCATGAGTAATTATTATCAACCCCGTGGTTTTAGTTATTTACCTCCGGTAGTAAAAAATCTGATTATTATAAATGCCATTTTCTTTCTGGCAACTATCTCGCTTAATTATACGCAGGGTATTGATTTAACTCAGTACCTGGGCCTTCATTATTTTGCTTCAGATGCTTTCCGTCCATACCAGTTGGTAACTTATATGTTTATGCATGGTAACTTTAGTCACTTGTTTTTTAACATGTTTGCAATTTGGATGTTTGGTAATGCAATTGAAAATGTGTGGGGAGGAAAACGTTTTTTAATTTATTATATCTTAACTGGCTTTGGTGCTGCAATGCTGCATTATGCATTGGTTTATTTCGATTTAAAACCTGTGCTTGACGCTGTTCAAGCTTGTATTAATAGTCCAACAGAGGCTAATTTGCAAGCCTTTATAGCTACTAATAGCTTTCCCACACCTCAGATGCAGGAAACTGTAAATTCATTTATTCATGAGTATAACGATCTTTCTATTAATAACCCCAAGGGAGCAGAAGCCAGTGCCATTGAGTTTTTATTGCAATACAGAAACGATTATTTGTGTATCCCCAATATAGTAGGTGCCTCCGGTGCTTTATTCGGAATTCTTTTGGCTTTTGGGATGATGTTTCCAGATTCATTAATTTATCTTTATTTTTTTATACCCATTAAAGCCAAGTATTTCGTGGCTATTTATGGGTTAATTGAGTTGTTTGCAGGCTTTCAAAACGACCCTACCGACAATGTAGCTCACTTTGCTCATTTGGGAGGAATGATTTTTGGTTTTTTATTAATCCGATATTGGAAGAAAAAAGGGAACTATCCTTTCTAAAAGATGAGTTTTATAAGCGACATAAAGCAAGAGTTTAAAAAAGGTGACACGTTAAGTCAGCTAATTATAATAAATATTGCTGTTTTTCTGGCCATAAATTTGGTATGGTTAGTATCATTCTTGTCGGGTAATGGAAATTACCTTAGTAAGTTTATCATTAATTGGTTGGCTGTTCCTGCGGATATAAGCAGCCTGCTGTATAAGCCCTGGACCCTTTTTACTTATATGTTTTTACATGAAGACTTGCTTCATATTTTATTTAACTTATTGTTTCTATATTTTGGCGGAAGAATTTTTAACGACTTACTAAGCAGCAAGCGATTGTTGGCGGTTTATGTTTTGGGTGGTGTTGCTGGTGCTGTTCTATTTATTTTAGCTTTTAATTTATTTCCGGTGTTTGGCACAGGTGTTAATTATGCTTATGCGCTTGGCGCTTCAGCCTCTGCTTTAGCAGTTTTGGTGGCTATAGCTAGTTACGTTCCTAATTATACAGTTTATTTAATGTTGTTTGGTCCAGTTAAACTTAAATGGATAGCGGTTATTTCTGTTGTATTGGATTTGATAAGTATTAAAAATGGAAATGCAGGTGGACATATAGCTCACCTGGGTGGAGCCGCATTTGGTTTTATATATGCTTCACAACTAAAAAAAGGGAATGATTGGGCTAAAATTTTTAATACGCCATTTCAGATTATTTCAACCCTTTTTAAACCTAAATCCAAGATAAAAGTGGTGCATCGTAACCCTAATAAAGCTTCGGTTAATGGTAACGATAGGTCGAAACAACAGGTAATTGATGAAATACTGGATAAAATATCCAAATCGGGCTACGAAAGTTTGTCTAAATCTGAAAAGGAAATATTATTTAAATTAAGTAACGATAAAAAGTAGCTTGAGTACTGGTACTAAAATATCGTCACTGCGTAAGAAATTAGCTCCCCGAAAATTATCTTTTATAAATAAATTATTTCTGTTTTTTACGATTAGTGTTTGTTTGCTTCAGGTGCTTTGTTATGTAACTCCGTATGTTAGTCCTGCTGACTTTTGGCCCATAGCCTTTCTGGGGCTTGCATATCCTTATATCTTTATTGTTTGTGTATTAAATGCTATTTATTGGGCTATACAATGGTCTAAATATTTTATTATCCCATTTTCTGTTTTGCTTGGTGGTATTTATCAAATTGGTGCTTTTTTTCAGTTAAATATTACAGAGCCGCTTAAAGATAATAAAAGTGTTGCGCGTGATAGTTCCTTAATAAAAGTTATGACTTATAATGTAAGGGTTTTTGATTTGTATAACTGGTCGCATAATAAAGAAACTCGTAATGAGATTTTTTCTCTTTTAGAAGAGGAAAATCCTGATGTTTTATGTTTGCAGGAATTTTACAACGATAAAGAAAAAAAGTTTAAAACCCACGACACTCTTATTACTTTTTTAGATGCCAATAAAAGTCATATTGAATACACTAAAACACTTTATGGTACTCATCAGTGGGGTATTGCTACTTATTCTAAATACCCAATTGTAAACAAAGGGGTTATAAAGTTTGGCGAAAAGGCAAACAATATTTGCATTTATACCGATTTAATAATTAGTGGCGATACAGTAAGGGTTTATAATACACATATGCAGTCGGTGCATTTTGGTTACAAAGACTATAAGTTTATTGAAGACGTAAGAAACAACCGAGAAACAGATGAGCTGGAGGGAGGTAAGAGAATTTTGTCCCGATTAAAAATTGCTTATGAAAAAAGGGGGGAACAGGCGGAATGGATTAATAAAAGTATAACGTCTTGTCGTTATCCACTTATAGTTTGTGGAGATTTTAACGATACTCCTTTATCTTATTCTGTTAAAACAGTTTCAAGTAATTTAAAGGATGCTTATCGCGAATCGGGTAACGGTTTCGGTAGAACCTACTTAGGCCGTTTTGCCCCCTATAGAATTGATTATATTTTTCATTCGCCACAATTAAATACTGAAAATTATCAGGTATTACCCGATGAATTAAGCGATCATTATCCGGTTACAGCTTTAATTAGATTAAATAGTGGGGTTAAAAAGGAATAATTTTTTACTTCATGTATTTTAACACAAGATCCTTTAATTCATTAAATACAATAGAGTTGGACGTAATTATTTCTTCTCCAAAAAGATAATTATCTCCACCCTTAAAGTCGCATATTTTGCCACCGGCTTCATTAATTAATACAATACCTGCCGCCACATCCCAGGGCTGTAAGCTGTATTCATAAAATCCATCAAATCTGCCTGCTGCAACATAAGCCATATCCGTTGCAGCCGAACCAGGTCTTCTAACTCCCCTGCAATGTTTAAGTAAGTATTTAAATAAATCCAAGTATTGATCTAGTTTTCCGTAATTATAATAGGGGAACCCGGTAGCTAATAAAGAATCTTTAAGTAAGGAAGATTTGGAAACCTTAATGGCTTTATTGTTTAAAAATGCACCACCATTTTTCCAAGCAAAAAAACACTCCTTCATATTGGCCTCATATATTACACCGCTCACCATTTCATGGTCGCGCATTAATCCTATGCTAACAGCATAACAAGGAATACCGTGAATAAAATTGGTTGTACCATCCAATGGATCTATTATCCAGTTATAATTAGCGCCACGTTTAGTGTTAGTGCCTTCTTCTGCTATAAAGCCGGCTTCAGGTAATAATTTAGAAAGCTTTTCAATAATTTTAATTTCTGCAGTTTTATCAACATAACTTACTAAACTGTTGGTAGATTTTTCTTCAACCGCATTACTATTAAACTGTGCCCTTTCCTTTCTGATGTATTCACCTGTTTCTATTGCAAGTTCGCAAACGTGTTGGGTTAAATTCTCCAGATTCATATATTAATTAGCTTTAGCGGATGAGTGAGCTTTTTTAAAATAAAGCAGACCAATTAATCCTAATAAAAATAACACCATAGAGATAATTTCTGCCTGTGTAATTCCACCTAAAATATTATAGTTAGTATTTACTCTTATTTTTTCAATCCAAAATCGTTCAAACCCATTAAGCATTAAATAAATACTAAACAATTGGCCGGGTATATTTATTTTTTTACGAATTCCAAATAATAATAAAAAAAGCAAAACACAAAAAATTGCTTCGTATAGGGAGGTTGGAAAAACACCTATTGGCAATGCATAGCAATTATTTCCTTCGCAACCTTGTATTGGCGAACCGTCGTTTACAACATTATGAGGAAAATTGTAACTAAATAGCCAGGTTGGTAAATAATCAGGACCTTTAAAAGCGATGTTGGGCACATCATTTACGGTTTTAATTTCCTTAATTCCCTCAAATGAACGCTGGTAATAAATAAGATTATCGTTAATACTGTTAAGGTAATCTTGTTTAGAAGCTACAACTGCGGTTTTAACATCTGTAAATTTATAGGCACTATTCGGGATGCCCCAGTCACCATCACCACTAACATGGCAGCCTAAACGACCAATCCCATAAGCCAGCATTAATCCGGGAGCACAAGCATCAATAACATGTTTAATATTTAAGTTGTGTTTTCGGGCATAAAGGATAACAGCAATTGATCCTACAATTAAACCTCCATACATGGTAAGACCACTAAAGGAAATCATATTTTCGATGGGATCTCTTAAAAATTCATCAAGGTTTTCGAGGTTATGAAAAATTTTAGCACCTAGTAGTCCTGCAAAGGCCGCAATAATAGTCATATTTCCAACCAGCTGATAGGGGTGTACGGTGTTTTCTGAGTATTCGGGTAGTTTTTTTGAATCCCTAATTTCTTTATATTTTAAATAAACACCAACAATCAATCCACCTAGGGCACCCAGCACATGGCCTTCTTGGTTTAGTAAAAGAGCCTGGGGGTTACTTGCAAATACACCGTAGTTTATAAACAAATAAACACCTTTATAGCCAATTAATAATCCTATAATGCCCGATATAGCGTATTGTATATAGTCGTGACTGAGATGATTTTTAATTTTAGAGGTATAGGCTTTCATTAGGCCTTCTTGTTCTTTTCGCTTCATTTCATAAGCAAAAGTATAATTGGCTAAAACAAAGGCAATCGCTACAAAAAAGCCAAAAGTTTGAATGGGTAAAGGAATATCTAAACCAAATAGATCTTTAATTAAATCGGATAATTTAGGATACACAACGGTGTTTTTTTATTTAGCCCGAAGATACCAATAAAATACACCTTACTAAATACATATATTTTTAAAATGTCAAAAGAGTTAACATGGATTTTGTTAAAAAGAAGTTCTAACTCAAAAAATCATAATCCTATCAAAAGGTATCTTTAAAATGTTGAAAAAAGCCCTCTTATATTTATTCTTAATTTCACTCGTATTTTCGTGGGGTTATTTTCCAGCACACCCTACCGATAACGATCCGGTTTGTCCGTTCGATTCAACCAATACTAATCATTCCCGTAAAAAAAAGAAGTCGAAAAAACAACAATTGCACGAATATGCAATTAGATTAGATGCTGATGAGGTTAATAAGAAAGCAGCAAAGGAAGATGAAAGAAAATTTCCGTACTCTTCTTATGTAAAAGATGTTTATAATCAATTAGACACCTCCAGGTATTCTTGGGCAGATTCGGTTTATAATGCGCTCACTCCCGATGAACGTTTAGCGCAATTGTTTATGATTCCGGCTTATTCCAATAAAGGAAAAGAGCATAAGGATCAAATAGCATCACTGGTATACGATTATAAGGTTGGGGGTATTATATTTTTTCAGGGTGGGCCGGTAAGGCAAGCTGCTTTAACAAATTATTATCAGTCGCTGTCTAAGGTGCCCTTAATGATTTCTATTGATGCAGAGTGGGGATTATCGATGCGTTTGGATAGTACATTTAAATTTCCTCGTCAAATGATGATGGGAGCCATTAAAAACGATACTTTGGTTTACAGAATGGGTTCAGAAATTGCAAAGCATTGTAAGCGGATAGGAACCCATATTAATTTTGCTCCCGATATCGATATAAATAATAATCCTGCAAATCCGGTTATTAGTAATAGGTCTTTTGGGGAAGATAAAAGAAGTGTTACTCAGAAGGGGATCATGTATATGAGAGGAATGCAGGACCAGCACGTGTTAACGAGTGGAAAACATTTTCCCGGACATGGAGATACCGATAGCGATTCGCATTTAACACTCCCTATTATAAAACACAGCAGAGAACGAATAGATAGTTTGGAGTTATACCCATTTAGGCATTTATTTAGGCAAGGATTGCTGGGAGCAATGGTTGCACATTTATATATCCCTAATCTGGATAGTACACCTAATCTTGCCTCTACCCTCAGCCCAAAAATTGTAAACGATCTGTTAAAGGATGAGTTAAATTACAAAGGATTAATTTTTACGGATGCCCTAAACATGAAGGGGGTTGCGAAATTTTATGAACCCGGAATTGTAGATTTAAAGGCAATAATTGCTGGCAATGATGTGCTTTTAAATGCAGAGGATGTTCCAAAAGCGATGGAGCAAATTCAGGAAGCAATTTATCAGGGAATCATATCCTGGGATCAAATTAATTCAAGATGCCTGAAAATTCTTCGCTTTAAAGAATGGTTAGGATTAAATAATTATAAACCGGTTGATTTAAAAAATATATACGAGGACATCAACACCTCAGAGTCTGAATTGGTTAATCGTTTAATTATAGAAGAGGCTATAACTACACTTATAAACAGAAACGATATTCTTCCTTTAAAATTAAACGATACACTAAAAATAGCCTCATTAGCCATTAACGAAGAGAAAGTGAATGATTTTCAGAACACGCTCGGTGTTTATGCAAAGGTAGATCACTTTAATTTACCTAAGAATGCTAAACTAAGAGAGATTGATTCTTTAAAGGCTCAACTGCTAAATTATAATTTAATTGTTGCCGGTGTGTTTAATATACAAACAAGGCCTGAAAGCAATTTCGGAATGCCGTCTTATACAGCATCGTTATTGGATACACTAAGTTCAGTTAAACCGTTAATTGTATCCATGTTTGGAAATGCATACAGTATCAGTAAGCTTAAATCGGTAAATAAATTTGCTGCATTAATAGAGAGTTATGAGGATAATGCCCAAACGCAGTCTGTAACTGCACAAATTATTGCGGGAGCTCTGGGTTCTCGGGGTAGATTGCCTGTTTCCGTTCCACCATTTTTTAAATTATATGATGGATTAAACACCAAAACTCAAAATATAGTTCGATTTAAATTACCTGTTCAGTTAAATATAAAGGATACTACAATTAAAAGAGTGGAGCAAATTATAGTTTCAGGTATAAAAGAAAAAGCATTTCCGGGTTGTCAGGTTGTGGCGGCAAAAAATGGTGAAATATTTTATAGTAAAAGTTTTGGTAAGTATTCATACGATGAATCTAATAAAATTGATAATAATAGCATTTACGATATGGCCTCAGTTACAAAAATTGCTGCAAGTAGTTTGGCTATTATGAAGCTTTATGAGGATGGATTTATAAGCTTAGATGATACGCTTGGAAAACATTTGCCCGAATTAAATGGAACAAATAAATCGGGTTTAGTTATTAAGGAGGTGTTAAGTCATCAGTCTGGTCTTCCTTCTTGGATTCCCTTCTATACGCTTACAATTAAAAGTGATAGTATGCGTTCTTTGTATTACAGTGAAATTCCAACTGAAAATTTTACTATTCGGGTTGCTGATGGAATGTACTTAAGAAATGATTATTTAGATACCTTGTATAAAAAGATTTACGATTGCGATTTAGGACCCAAAAAATATAATTACAGCGATTTGGGTTATTATTTAATGAAAAAAATTATTGAAAAGTATACCCACACAACGTTAGATTCTTTTGTTACGGATATGTTTTACAAGCCAATGGGATTATGGAGTATACGTTATAAGCCACGTACCCATTTTAATTTAGATCAAATAGTTCAGACTGAGGACGACAAAATATTTAGGAAGCAGATTTTAAAGGGTGATGTACACGATCAAGGAGCGGCAATGTTAGGGGGTGTTGGCGGACATGCGGGATTATTTGGAAATGCCCAACATTTGGCCGTTTTAATGCAGATGTTGTTAAATGGAGGGATTTATAATAATGTTGAGTATTTAAAAAAAGAGACTATATCAACATTTACTTCTTGTCAGTTTTGTGAAACGGGTAATAGAAGAGGACTCTGTTTTGAAAAACAGGAACCTGATAAGTTAAAAGATACTCCAACTGGTGCCTCTGCTAGTCTATTGAGTTTTGGTCATAGCGGATTTACAGGCACTTATGCCTGGGCAGATCCGGAGACAGGCCTTGTTTTTGTCTTTTTGTCTAATCGTGTAAATCCAGATTCAGAAAATAAGAAAATCATTAAAATGGGTATTCGTACCAAGATTCATGATATATTTAACGTTGCATTAAAGAATGCAAAATAATTATACAAAAGGGTTAAGAAATCCAGCCAACGCGTACACTATTTTAACTCTAAACTAATCTTAAGTTTGTTCTCAGTAACTTATAATTAATGAAGTTTGTATTTCACTACATAAAATCATAAACAAAAAAAACTAAATACCTCCCCAAAAACAATTCTTATAATCGTTATGGCTGGCATTAATCACTTCAATAGCTTCCTCTTTGCCATAAGTATGCGTAATTTCACATTTATTTTCGGTTGAGCCGGGTAAATTTTTATAGGTTAAAAAGTAATGTTTTAGTCTTTTGATGAGATGTTCGGGTACGTCTTTAATGTCATTCCAATTTGCATAAAGTTCATCCGAGTTCATTACGGCAATTATTTTATCATCGGCCTCTCCACCATCAATTAATCTAAATCCACCAATAGGTTTAGCTTGCAAGAGAATATTGCCATGGGTAATAGTTCTCTCGGAAAACACACAAATATCCAGCGGATCTCCATCTCCTTTTAATATTTTTTTGCCACTTTTTTCGGCACAATATCGGGCGGTAAGATCATGACAGTAGGTTTGAGGAATAAATCCGTACAGAGCAGGTATAATATTCGAAAATTTTTGAGGCCTGTCCACTTTTAAATAGCCGCTTTCTTTATCAATTTCATACTTTACAGTATCGGTAGGAACAATTTCAATAAAGGCAGTAACAGTTTCGGGAGCTTGTGTTCCTATTTTTACACCATGCCAGGGATGGGCAACAAATTGTCGTAATTGCATTTTTTAATTTTTTTGTAAAAGTATATAATAAGAAAACAATTACAGCTCAAATTCAATTATTATTGTTTAGTTACAAATTACAGGTATTTGTTTAATTTATTTGTTAATTCTGCTTTTTCAATCATTCCGTTATGTCTCCATACCTCTTTACCTTTTTTGTAAATTAAAAAAACAGGTACTCCGGAAATTTTTAATTCATTAACAAGCTCTTTGCTTTGATCACAGTCAATTCGTTTAACAGCAGCTTTATCTTTATACTCAATTTCCAATTCATCTATTAATGGAGCCATTTTCTTGCAAGGTGAGCACCATCTCGTATGAAAATCAACTAAAACAACATTTGTTTCATTTATAAAACGGTTAAATTCATCTTTACTTAATTGTTTGATGTTTTGATCAGGAACTGTTTCGTTTTTAGCAATCGGAAAACCCATTTGTTCCCATGCTGTAATACCTCCCTCTAAATTTATTACGTTCTTAAAACCATTTTTTATCAGTATTGATGAGGCTTGAGCGCTTCTTCCTCCAGCCTTGCAGTATACTGCAATTGTTTTGTCTTTCTGAATTAATGCGATTTTTTTCTCAAAATCTTCATCGTAGAAATTAATAATACTTGAATTTGGAATAGAACCGAGAGCTACCTCCTCCGGTGTTCTTACATCTAAAATAATTAAGTTGTTGTTAGTCTCAATTTCTTTTTTAAAATCAGTGGCCCCTAAATTAATAGTGCCTTCTTTTTGCGATTGAGCATGTCCGCATGCTATAATAATTAAGCTTAATAAAGCCATTAGATTTTTAATATTGTTCATAGTACTTGACCTATATTTAAATGAACTAATCTGGTTTTAATTTCTATTACAGTAATTTTCATTACTTATTTAAATGATTTCTTAATGAAACAATTTTATCGGCAATTGCCTGTGCAAGTTTAATATGTGATTGAAAACTCCAGCCCCCAATATGCGGACTTAAAATAACTTTATCTGATTTAGTTAAATATTGAAACGAATCGGGTAATTGAGAAGCTTCTAAATTTTCAAATGAAACGGCCTCAAATTCCAAAACATCTAAACAAGCACCTTTAACTTTTCCCGATCTTATATTACTTACCAAATCTGCAGTATTTAAGCACTTGCCCCTTGCCGTGTTAATGATGTAAATATCTTTCTTAAATTGATTTATAAAAGAATCGTTAATCAGATAATGGGTTTCTATTGTTAAAGGAATGTGTAGGCTCAGTACGTCAGTTTTGTCAAAAATTTCTTCCATACTAACTTCTTTAATTTCTTCATTACCAAAATTTTTTAAATATTTATCGTATACCAACACGGTAACATCAAATCCCTTTAGTCTTTTTGCAAAAGCTTTTCCCATGTTGCCATATCCAATAATTCCAATAGTTTTACCCATCAGTTCTTCACCCCGATTCCCTTCTCTAATCCAAATGCCTTTTCTAACCTCTGCATCGGCTATGGTAATTCTATTAAATAAGGCCAATAACATAGCTATAGTATGTTCACCAACGGCATCCATATTACCTTCGGGGGCGTGAATACATTTTATCCCTTTTTCTTCTGCATATTCCACATCTATATTTTCCATACCTGCCCCAACTCTGGCAATAAATTTTAAATTTATCCCACAATCAATAACTTCTTTCGTAAATTTAATCTTACTTCTT
This sequence comes from Bacteroidia bacterium, assembly GCA_044238735.1. Taxonomy (GTDB): domain Bacteria; phylum Bacteroidota; class Bacteroidia; order UBA4408; family UBA4408; genus JBIICS01. The sequence goes on along the minus strand of JBIICS010000020.1, from coordinate 14,168 downwards.
ATTACAACACCATCGTATTGAGGGAGTATATTTAGAATTTCTTCACGACTTAAATCATAAAGTAAATCGCAGTTTATATGATTTTTTTGTAATGTTTCGTGCAGTATGGGATGATTGGAATCTATAAATAAAACCTTCATAAATAATTTTAATCTAAATTATACATAAAATAAGTGATTTGAGCTTAATTTTTTATTGTAATAAAGCCTTGATATTTAATAACTTTGTGTAAAATTAAGAGTTTTAAATAAAAGTGAATATTTGCATTGGAAACTTTCATTTTAATTTGATTGCAACGCAAGCAAACAAATCTGCAATTAATTAGTTGTTTAGTAAGAACTTTTATTTATTTTAAATTAAATACATTTAAACCTAATACAATGAAATTACTAATATTAAACGGCCCTAATCTTAACCTTTTAGGGAAAAGAGAACCAGAGATTTATGGTGATTTGTCCTTTTTAGCCTACTTTAATGAATTAAAAGATAAATTTTCTATGATCGAGCTTCATCAATTTCAAAGCAATAACGAAGGAGATATCATTGATAAAATACACGAGACTGGTTTTGATTTTGATGGTATAATTTTAAATGCCGGAGCTTATACGCATTACTCCTACGCCATTGCTGATGCAATTGCGGCTGTTAAAACTCCGGTTGTTGAAGTCCATATCTCAAACGTTTATTCTCGTGAAGAATTTAGACATAAATCAGTTACAGCCTCAGTGTGCAAAGGTGTTATTGCTGGTTTTGGATTAAAATCCTATCAATTGGCAATAGAAAGTTTTATTTAGTTTATACAAAGCCTACACGTATTGGTTTTAAATTTTTGCAATTAGTAAGCAATGCAGTATTATCCCGAAGAAACCTATTCGGTTCTTGAATTTGACAAAATTAGATTGTTATTAAGCGAATATTGCGACAGTAATTTTGCAAAAAATAAGGCTATAAAATTAAAACCTATTTCAGATTATAATCAACTGTCTCTCTGGTTAAATCAAACTAATGAGTTGAAGCAAACTTATCAGGCTAATGCATACTTCCCCGATATAAAATTTAAGGACTGCGAACGTGAAATTAAATTGCTTAGTATTGAGGGTTCAGTTCTTGATGCCTTTCAGCTTAAATTGAAAAAAGAAACAATTACTGTATCTAACTCACTTATTAAGTTTCTTAATCGACAGCAGGATAATTTTTCAAACTTGTATATTCTTGTTAAGGCGCTTATTCCTAATGAAGAAAGTGTTGAGTTAATTGAAAAGATTATTGATGAAAAAAATGAGGTTCGAGATTCTGCCTCTAAGGAGCTTTCTGATATCAGGCATAAGTTAACTGCCAAACGAAGAGAGAGTGCCAAGCGTTTTTCTCAATACGTTCAACAGTTAAATCAACTGGGTTACTTAAGAGATACCGAAGAGAGTTTTATTAATGATAGAAGGGTATTGGCGGTAATATCAGAACACAAGCGTGAGGTGTCTGGTATTATGCATACTACAAGCGATACCGGTAAAACTACTTTTATTGAACCTATTGTAACACTCGAACTTAATAACCAGATATCAGAGTTATTGGATGAAGAGCGAAGAGAAATACATCGATTATTAAGAAATCTTTGTAATTATTTGCGTCCTTTTTCAAGTCAATTTGCTTCTTATTTTCATTGTTTAGGTCTGATTGATTTTATTAGGGCAAAGGCTAAATTTGCACTCTCCATGCAAGCAAATTTGCCTGTTTTGGAACCGAGTCCAATTATAAAATACATAGCCGCTGTTCATCCTTTGTTGTATTTGCAGAACAAAAAAATGGCAAAGAAAACGGTTCCATTTCATGTTAATTTATCGAGCGAAAAACGAATTTTGATTATAAGCGGACCTAATGCAGGTGGTAAATCCATTGCGCTTAAAAGTATTGGTTTATTGCAATTAATGTTGCAAAGCGGAATGTTAATACCTTGTAATCCTGATAGTGTAGTTGGTGTTTTTAGTAAGATTATGATTGATATTGGTGATTCCCAATCCATCGAAAACGAATTAAGCACTTATAGTTCCAGGTTACAGCGAATGAATTTTTTTATTAAATATTTAAATAAGAAATCATTATTTTTAATTGACGAACTGGGGAGTGGAACTGATCCCGAGTTAGGAGGAGCGGTTGCTGAGGCTATAGTTGAAGAAATTGCTAAGTCCAGGCCTTATGGTGTTATCACCACACATTATCCTAATATAAAATTGCTGGCACAAAAGGATCCGATTTTTATTAATGGATGTATGCTGTTTAATCAACACGAACTTACACCTACTTATATGTTGGCTATCGGTCAGCCCGGTAGTTCTTTTACCCTCGAAGTGGCTAAACAAATTGGCCTTCCTCCTCAAATCATTAAAAATGCTGCCGGTAAAATTGAGTCTGGGCAATTAAAATTAAATAAACTGTTGGTTGAACTACAAAATGAAAAGAATAAGACCATTAAAAAAAATGAGGAGTTAGGAATCGCTATTGAAAAACATAAAAAGGCGGAGGCACGTTATGAAGAGCTCTCTCTTTTTACAAGCAGTAAACTGGAGAGTACCCGCGAAAAACTTCATGAGATGAATACCATGGCAATTTTAGGACGGAAATTTCAAAAAGTTATAGAAGGATTTGAAAATACAAAAGAAAAAAAGACCGAAACTTTCAAGAAAATATTTGGAATTGTTAAGTCCGAAAAGGATAAAAAGAATTTAGAAAGTAATTCAGATAAATTAGAAGCAAAGCGATTAAAATTAATTGAGAAAAATCTTGTTTGGATAAAACCGGGTATGATTGTTAAAATTAGGAACACTCATCAATCGGGTATCGTGGAAAGGATTGCCAAGGAGTATGCATTTATTCAATTTGGCGATATAAAATCAAAAGTATCAGTGGATTTATTGCAAGAAGTAAAAGATGAAAAGAGGCCCAAATAGACGTTTCTTTCATTAATATGATCATTGTTTAATTAAAGATTTGGACATTACTATTTTTTATTTTCATCAATAAAATTAATCGCTACAATTTCTCTTTTTCGTGTAATTGTATTTACCTTAAATTGCTTATTTTTAAATAATGAACATTTACCGCCAAAAGCAAACTTGGAAATTATTGTTATTAGCCGGAGCGGTATTAATTATTCTTGGGTCTTTATGGTATACCAATCAATTGGCCACCAAAATAGCAAGAGAAGAAAAAGCTCAAATTAAAATATGGGCGGAGGCAATTCAAAAAAAAGCCCGTTTGGTAAATTACACTCGCGAACTGTTTCGTAAACTAAGTGTTGAAGAACGTAAAAAGGTTGAATTATGGGCCTTGGGTACCAAACAAATTACTAATCCTGATATTGATATTAATAGTTTGGGTTTTGTTTTAGAGGTGATTCGTAATAACACAACGGTACCGGTTATTATAACAGATGAAGATGATAAAATACTCTTTCATCGAAACCTGGATAGCACAAGAGTTGATGATTTAAAGTACATGCGCAGTCAGCTAAAGGAGATGCAACTAAAACATAATACTATTGTTATTGATGTTGCAAGTGGTAAAAAGCAATATTTATATTACAAGGATTCCAAATTATTTACAGAGTTACAATCGGTATTAAACGACATAATAGAATCCTTTATATCTGAAATTGTTTTAAACAGTGCATCTGTCCCTGTTATCTTAACTAATCAAACCAAGACAAAAGTATTGGCTTTTGGTAATTTAGATTCTTTAAAAATGACAGATTCTCTTTTTATAAAAACCACTTTAAATGAGATGAGTTTTCAAAAAGAGCCCATTAAATTAAATTTGGCCGAGGGAAAAATAAATTACATTTTTTACAAAGATTCAAAGCTTTTAACTCAAATCAAATTTTATCCTTATATCCAATTTGGTATAATTGCTTTGTTCTTAATAATTGCGTATTCACTTTTTAGCAATGCAAGGCGTGCAGAACAAAATCAGGTTTGGGTGGGAATGAGTAAGGAAACTGCTCATCAGTTGGGTACACCCTTATCTTCCTTAATGGCCTGGTTAGAGTTATTAAGATTAAAGCAGATAGATCCCGATTTAATTGGTGAGATGGAAAAAGATGTGTCTCGTTTAAATACTATAACCGATCGATTTTCTAAAATCGGTTCTGCACCTCAGCTCGAATTACATAATGTTTTTGAAGTTATGGAAAATGCAATTTCTTATCTCGAAAAAAGAGTTTCCAATAAAGTTAAGTTTACATACAATTTTGACAGAGTCCCCGTTAATGTTCCTTTAAATGTTCCCTTGTTTCAATGGGTAATAGAGAATTTGGTTAAAAATGCAGTTGATGCAATGTCGGGTATAGGGGAATTAAAAGTAGATATAATTCAGGAACCCGAATTAGTTTATATTGATATTACAGATAATGGAAAGGGTATTCCTAAGTCTAAGCATAAAACAGTTTTTCAGCCCGGATATACAACCAAACAACGTGGATGGGGGTTAGGTTTATCTCTTGCCAAAAGAATTATTGAAGAGTATCACGGTGGAAAAATATTTGTAAAATGGTCCGAGCCCCGAATGGGTACAACTTTTAGAATTATTTTAGAAGCGTAGTGGCCGGTATTTATATTCATATTCCTTTCTGTAAGCAGGCCTGCTCTTATTGCGATTTTCATTTCTCAACTAATTTAAGCTTGGTAGATCAAATGACGGATGCTATAGTAAAAGAAATTGAGTTACGAAAAAATTACTTTATTTCCGACTCAGCAACCTCTTTAGAAATTGAAACCATTTATTTTGGAGGAGGTACACCAAGTATCATTCCTACTTCGTTAATTGAAAAGATATTAGGGGTAATTGAAAAAAATTTTAAAATTTCGAGCCAACCCGAAATAACCCTCGAGGCTAATCCGGATGATTTAACTAACTTAAAACTTAAAGAACTACGTATAACTCCCATTAACCGCTTTAGTATTGGAGTACAGTCGTTTTACGAAAGCGATCTAATTTTGATGAAACGCGCTCACAGTGTTTCTCAGGCCGAAGATTCAATTAAGCGTACTCAAGATATCGGTTTTGAGAATATTACAATTGATTTGATTTACGGTACTCCCACCTTAAGCGACGAACTTTTTAAATCAAATATTAAAAAAGCACTCGAACTACAAATAAATCATATTTCGGCCTATGCTTTAACTGTAGAGGAAAAGACATTGTTGCACCATTGGATTAAAAATCGTGAGATAGGAGTTGTTGAAGATACTAAAATCGAAAACCATTTTTATATTTTAACTTCCTTGTTAAATGAGAATGGTTATGAACATTATGAGATCTCAAATTTTGCGAAGCATGGATATCGAGCAGTTCATAACAGTAATTATTGGAAAAACAAACCCTATTTGGGTATTGGCCCGTCGGCACATTCATATAATGGAGATCAAAGAAGTTATAACGTAAGAAATAACTCACTTTATATTAAACAACTTTATTCGAATGATTATCAACCTGAGATTGAAAAATTATCATTAAATAATCGTTACAACGAAAGAATCCTGATTGGTTTAAGAACCATCGAAGGGGTAAATGCCGAATTTATGGAGGCTGAATTTGGATGGGATTTTAGAAATTTTTTCGAAAAAAATATACAACCTCATGTTGCTTTTGGAAATGTTATTCAGGAAAGTAACACCTACTCTTTAACCTTAAAGGGGAAGCTATTTGCTGATAAAATTGCCAGCGATTGCTTTAAAGCCTCTTAATTTATCTTTTTAGTCTCCTGCTTTTTAATTATTTTCGTTAAAAATTTTTTATGATACATCGCGAAGGTATACCCACTATTATAATTACGTTTCTATTAACGCTTTTGCTTACCGGTATAGGTGGATTTCTTTTTACAAAAGAAGATGGTTCATTGGGGTGGGGTATGTATTTTGTATGGGCTTTAAATGGTTTCTTAATTGTTACCGTTTTACAATTTTTTAGAAATCCTAAACGCAATACTCAGGTAAATCCAAATCATGTTATATGCCCTGCCGATGGAAAAGTGGTAGTAATTGAAGAAGTTGAAGAGCCAGAGTATTTTAAAGACAAACGTATCCAGGTATCGGTGTTTATGTCCCCAATTAATGTGCATGTTAACCGTTTTCCGGTTGCTGGTACAGTAAAATATGCTAAATATCATCCTGGATTATATTTAGTAGCGTGGCATCCTAAATCCAGTACCGAAAATGAAAGAACTTCTATAGTGGTGGAAACAGAAAAAGGACAACAAGTATTATTCCGTCAAATTGCCGGAGCACTGGCAAGAAGAATAGTTTATTATTGTAAAGAAGGGGATAAGGCTGAACAAGGCGGAGAATTCGGATTCATAAAATTTGGTTCGCGGGTAGATATGTTTTTTCCTTTGGGCACTAAGATTAATGTTGAGTTAAATCAGGTGGTTAGAGGTGGCGAGACTGTTCTAGCCAGCTGGTAATGATTAGATTTTTAGCAAAACGGATCGGTAGTTTTAAATACGCTATAAACGGTTTGCTATGGGCGGTTAAATCGCAGGGAAATCTTCAATTTCATTTGTTTGCCTTGATAGCAGTTTTATTGTCAGGTGTCTATTTTAAAATTTCAACTAATGAATGGCTGGTTGTTCTTGTTTGTGTTGGTATGGTTATTTCAGCCGAGATATTTAATTCCGCTATTGAGGAAATGGTAAATTTTATTTCACCCAATTTTCACCAAAAGGCAGGTTTAATAAAAGATTTGGCAGCTGCTGCAGTTCTAATAACAGCTTTAATTGCTGCAATATGCGGAATAATTATTTTTATTCCGAAGTTAGTTTAGTTTTTTACAAAAGCAAGGTAATTCTGACTTAACGAGTTTCCCCAAAATCGTATTATTAGTTTTTCTCCCTCAGTTTCCTTGGGGTTTGTAAACGCATTCGAACTTTTACCTGTTTTAAAAACCAGAACGTTATCGTAAAATATAGTGGTTCCGTTTTTGGGCTTAATCATTTCAAAATTTATTTTATAGGCATTAGTAAGAGTGGGATAAAAATCAGCCATTCCTTTTGAACTGTCAACTAATTCTACGTTCTTCAAAATTCCACTTTGATTATTTTCATATCCATCGTAAATGAAATTAGTAACATATTGTCCTTTATTATTAATAGTTAGCGTTTGGCCAACATAAGAGGTTGAGTCATTAAAGTAAGGGCTTCCCCAATTATTTCCGAATACGTATACACATTTCCAGTTTCCCTCTAAAAAAGAAGTGTCACCGGATGGTTTTATGCCTTCTTTTTTGCATGATATAAAAAGAAAAGTAATTACTGATAAATAAAGTAAATAGTATGTTTTCATAATAAATTATCCAAGTAATATTCCGGCAATAGTTGCGCTTAAATAGGATGCGAGAGTTCCGCATACTAAAGCTTTTAAACCTAATTTTGCTAAATCCTGTCTGCGATTTGGCGCTAGTTCACCAATTCCTCCCACTTGTATAGCTATTGAACTAAAATTAGCAAAGCCACACAAGGCAAAACTTGCTATTATTAAAGCTTTTTTAGATAATCCTCCACCTTCCATCAGTTTGGTTAAATCTAAATAAGCTACAAATTCGTTTACTACCATTTTAGTTCCCATTAAGCTGCCAACTGTATTGGCTTCGGCAAATGGAACTCCCATGGCCCATGCAAATACAGAAAATAAACTCCCTAAAATCATCTTTAAGCTTAAGTTATTCAGATTAAAAGGCAAAGTTTCTGGAGATAAAAAATGGATGCTCGCTAATCCGTGCCCAACAAAACCTAAAATGTAATCGAGCATAGCAATTAAAGCTATAAATCCCAGCAACATCGCAATTACATTTATAGAAACTTTCATTCCATCCGAAGCACCGTGAGATATAGAATCCATTAAATTAGTATGAGCCTTTTTAATTTCTAATTTAACAACCCCTTTTGTTTCTGAATTTTCCGTTTCTGGAAAAACAATTTTTGAAATAACGAGTGCAGCAGGGGCCGCCATAAGGCTGGCTGCAATTAAGTATGGCGCCGGAACCCCTAACGAAATATATACTGCCATAACACCGCCGGCAATACAAGCCATGCTTCCCGCCATTGAGGCAAGTAATTCACTTCTGGTCATACCATCTAAATAGGGTTTAATCATAATTTGAGCCTCTACCTGTCCAACAAAAGCGCTGGCTACATTCGATAATGCTTCGCTGCCACTTACACCCATTAAAAAGTGAACTATACGGGCTATTACAGCTACTATACGCTGCATTAATCCTAATTGATAAGCAATACTCACTAATACCGAAACAAAAATAATGGTGGGTATAATTTTAAAAAAAAAGATGAAACTTTTGCCTATGCCAAAAACTTCTTCAAGTGTTTTCTTTTCCACTAAAATTCCAAAAACAAATTCAGCACCTTTATCTGAAAAGTCTAAAATTTTGGTTACAATCGTTCCTAGTTTTGCAAATATTTCTTGACCAATGGGAATTTTAAGAATAAAAAAGGCTAAACCCAATTGGATTAATAAACCAGAAGCAACAAGCTTGTAGTTTATAGCTTTCCTGTTATTGGAAAAAAGAAATGCTAGTCCTAAGATTAACACAATTCCAATAATACCCGAAAATTTATCCATGATAAGAAGTCTTATCAAATATGCTAAATTTTTACCTTATAAACAATAGGGCATTTCTATAATCTCGAGATAGATAAGATGTGTATTTAAATAAAAAATCCACCTGGAGGGTGGATTTTAAAACAGTAATTACTTTAACTAATTTATTTTTTAAAGAACACTAAAAATTTGCTCAAAGTATCTTTTAAATCTTTTCGCTCAATTATTTTATCAAGGAAACCTTTTTCCAATACAAATTCTGCTGTTTGAAATCCTTTAGGTAAATCTTTACCAATGGTTTCTTTTACTACACGAGGTCCGGCAAAGCCTATTAATGCGCCCGGTTCGGAAATATTAAGATCTCCTAACATCGCATAAGAGGCGGTTACACCACCGGTTGTAGGATCGGTTAAAAAGGAGATATAAGGTAAACCTGCGTCGGCTAACAACGTTAATTTTGCAGAAGTTTTAGCCATTTGCATTAAAGAGAAAGCCGCCTCCATCATACGAGCACCTCCGGTTTTAGAGATAATCATCAAAGGCATTTTCTTTTCTATGCAAACATCAATTGATCTAGCTATTTTTTCTCCAACCACCGAGCCCATAGATCCTCCAATAAAACCAAAGTCCATACAGGCAATCATTAAATCGTTACCATCTACTTTTCCATATGCAGTTTTTATAGCATCTTTTAGTCCTGTTTTGTTTTGAGAGTCTTTCAGTCTATCCACATATTTTTTAGTATCCACAAAATTTAAAGGGTCTCCTGCCGATAAGTTTTCAAATACTTCTGTATATTCTTTATTATCAAATAAGATTTCAAAATATTCATCCGATCCTATTCGTTCATGGAAATTACACTTACTGCATACATAAACGTTTTTGGCATGATCGTCGGTGGTCATGATGTGTTTGCAAGAAGGGCATTTATACCATAATCCATCTGGAGCTTCTCTTTTTTCTCGCGTAGTAGTTGTTATTCCTTCTTTAATACGTTTAAACCAACTCATCTTTTCATTCTTTAATTAAAAATATACTTTAAGCAATTGTTATGTCTTTTGCTAAATAAACATCCTGAATGGTGTTTAATAATTCAACACCTTCTTTAATTGGTTTCTGAAACGCTTTACGTCCAGATATTAAACCTTGTCCACCAGCACGTTTATTTATTACCGCTGTTGCTACTGCCTCTGCCAAATCGCTGGCGCCTTTGCTTTCTCCACCCGAATTTATTAATCCATTTCGACCCATGTAACAATTAGCAACTTGGTAACGACATAAATCAATTGGATGATCGGTTGTTAATTCTGAATAAACTTTTGCATGTGTTTTACCAAAATTTACAGCCGTATAACCTCCGTTGTTTGTAGGTAATTTTTGTTTAATTATATCCGATTGAATAGTAACCCCCAGATGGTTAGCTTGTGAAGTTAAATCGGTTGCAGTATGATAATCAATTCCGTCTTTCTTAAAGCCATTATTACGGATATAACACCACAAAATTGTAGCCATGCCAAGTTCATGAGCATATTCAAATGCTTCGGCTACCTCTTGTATTTGACGGCTAGATTCAGCCGAACCAAAATAAATGGTAGCACCTACGGCTTTGGCTCCCATTTCCCAGGCATTTTTTACCGATCCAAACATAATTTGGTCGTATTTATTGGGGTAGGTTAAAAATTCGTTATGATTAATCTTCACAACAAAAGGAATCTTATGAGCATATTTACGCGAAACAGATGCCAGAACTCCATATGTAGAAGCAACTGCATTGCATCCACCCTCAATAGCAAGTTTTACGATGTTCTCTGGATCAAAATAGATTGGATTAGGAGCAAAAGAGGCCCCTGCTGAATGTTCTATGCCTTGGTCAACCGGAAGTATAGACATATAGCCTGTGTTAGCTAATCGGCCTGTTCCATATAAAGACTGCAAACTTCCTAATGTTTGATTGTTTCGGTTGGTTGAAGTAAATAAACGATCTACAAAATCTGCACCCGGTAAATGAATGCTTTCTTTACTAATGGTTTTACATTGATGATTTAAAAGGCTGTCTGCCTGATTTCCTAATAATTCTGTAATTTTTGAAATGTTAGCCATGAGCTTAATTTTAATTTTTTTTGAATAGCTGCGAATATACGGAATTTAGAAGGATTTTTACGTTTTTTTGGGCAGAAATAAAGCGTTCATTTAAACACTTATTTAATTGTAAATAAGTTGATTAGACTGATGATGTGGTTATTTTATACTTGAAAAGGCGGTAGTGTTGAAGCCACTTAATCTCTGTGAGAAAATATTATATCGTAGACATTAATTTGTTTTCGAACAAATAGTTCAAATTAAATTACCGTTACTGACCATAACTATATTTTATTCTTTCTATTCTCATCGTATTCCAAATACCTTTACCGGATTGTATTTTGATTTTTAAAGGATCAACCTAATTATAGCGTGTTCGTAATAAAAAATCATATCAACACTTTTTAAAAAGATTATTTTTCAGAAAAATTCAGTATTAAAAAACATTGAAATTCCACTTTTAAATGGTGGAATTTCAATGTTATATTTTTGACAAGTATTTAATTATAAATGTTTTAATATCTGTAATTATCACCCCGTTATTATTCTTATAATCACAGGTATCCGGTACAATTAAAAAGTTGTTATTGCATTTTAAATCCTCTGTAGATTGATAAAATCCTTTGGAGGGTACTGGTGTTTTACTAAGTTTAATTTCTATGCAGGCCTTTACGGTGTTGCCTCTTACCAGAACTAAATCGCACTCTGCTCCGGCATGTGTTCTGTAAAAATAGGTGTCTATTCTGTTGGGGGCAGCTTGTTTTATTTGAGCAATTACATATCCTTCCCAAGATGCACCAACTTGAGGATGATAATGCAAGTCGTTTTCACTTTCCAGATCTAATAAGAAATGTAAAATGCCGCTGTCAACTAAATATACTTTTGGTGCTTTTACTAAGCGTTTTCCCAAGTTTACATAATAGGGTTGTAATCGGTATATTAAAAAAGCACCTTCTAAATAATCTAAATATCTTCTTACGGTTGTAGCGCCTATTCCAAGAGAGTTAGATAATTGTTCAATATTTAATATGCTTCCGTGTAAATGAGCTAGCATTCCCCATAATTTACGCATGCTTAGTGCTGATATCTTAGAATCGAATAAAAAAGGTAAGTCTCTTTCAATGTAAGTAGTAATAAAGGCATCCAGCCAGGCTATAGCCAGTTCGTTACTTCGAAGGGTTAAGGCTTTAGGAAAACCGCCTCTAAACCAGTGTTTACTTATACTTATATTAGGAGGCAATTCGTTCAGTCCGATTGGATGCAATCTAAAATAATAAACTCTTCCGGCCAAAGTTTCGGATGTACCTTTCATTAATTCGGGGGATGCAGATCCGGTAAGAATAAATCGAGCTGGTTTTCTGTGTTCATCTACCAGTGCTCTCAGTAATTCGAACAACTGTGGTAAGCGCTGAACCTCATCAATTAATACACAATCTTTATGTAATTTTTCTAATGCCGACTCAGGATCGCGAGAAATTATATGAAAGTCGCTTGTTTTTTCTAAATCGAAATAATGAGTTTTTTTTCTTAACGTTTTACTTATTTGCTTTACAAGTGTTGTTTTACCTACTTGCCTTGGACCTAATAAAACAATTACCGGAAATTCCCGAAGATATTTTATTATAAGGCCCTGTATTTTACGATCTATCATGATTCAAATTTAAAAATTTAACCTTGAAATATCACTTTTTTGTGGTGGAATTTCAAGGTTTTAAATATCATGTGGTTTTTCAATACATCAAACTATCCATTATATCTAAGTAATGTTAAAATATCTTTAATTGTTTCTTATAGACTAATTTAACAGGTTAAAAAATGGTTTTTAATGATTATGATATTTTATTCTCAGGATATTATAAAAAAATCATCCTTGAAAATCCACTTTTTGATGGTGGAATTTCAAGGATGAAATATATTTAAAATTCTGATTTTTAAATGATTGGTTTTTATTTTAAACCATCTTTATTTTCTTTATATTCTATTATGATAAGACAACTTTTTAAGATTAATCTTTGTGTATTAACGTAAAAAGTCTGCCCCACCTTATTTTCTTAAAAAGATTTGTTTCGTTATTGTCTAGTGATAACCAAATGAAAACTGCTTTACCTACAATATGATTTTCGGGTACAAAACCCCAAAACCGCGAATCTGCAGAGTTATGTCGATTATCACCCATCATAAAGTAATAATCCATTTCAAAAGTATATTCATTGGTTTCTTTACCATCAATTAAAATTTTGCCATCTGCAGTTTTACCGGTTTGATGAAGTTCATAGGCCTCTATTACTCTTTTGTAAATTGAATAGTTGATCTCATCTAATTTAATCTTCATGCCGCGTTTAGGTATTATTATCGGTCCAAAATTATCTACATTCCATGGTAATTGTGGGTTAAACGGATATATATATTCATAGAAGCGATTAGCATATTCAATAAGGGGCTCTACCTTTTTAACTAATGGCAATGTTTTAAGTAAATCAACTTTATCCTGACTCAAATTAAACACAAAAGTGTCTCTTTTAGTAGTGGCAGTCCAAGCACTTTCATCTATTCCCATTTCTTTTAAAATCTTTGGATTAAAGGACTGAGTATTCTCGGTAGTAATAACCAGGTGATTAAATTGCATTTTCTCGGGTTTAAATGCAACCTTATTATTAATGTATAAGTCGCGCTGCACCACCTTTAATGTATCGCCCGGAATACCAACACAACGCTTTATATAGTTTTCTTTTTTATCAATTGGTCTAAAATCTTCCATAGGATAATTGAACACCACTATATCATTATTTTTAATTTTGTTAAAACCCGGAAATCGATAATACGGTAACTTTATAGATTCAATATACGATTTTGTGTTTTCTGTAAATGGAAGTGTATGATGCGCAAAAGGAAACGCAATTGGTGTCATAGGCACACGTGCGCCGTAATTAATTTTACTTACAAAAAGAAAATCACCTACTAATAACGTTTTCTCCATGGAGGCTGTAGGTATTGTAAATGCTTCAATTAAGAATGTTCGAATAATTGTTGCAGCTATTACAGCAAATATTACAGCATCAAACCATTCGCGGATGGGACCCTTATTTTTTTTCATAGATTCTGAATAATCTAAAACAATAGCATTAGACAGTAAGTCGTGTAATGCTCTTTTTTCTTTATTAAAATTTAATGCAAAAAGAGAATAAATCCCCGTAGCTACTTTAAGCCAAAAACGACTAAATGCTTTTATAAAACTTATTTTATTTTCTTGATGGCTATAGTCAACAACTTGAAGTTTGGTTATCTTCTGACCTAATGTTGCACCAAATTTAGCTATACACGCTGCCTCGTATAAACTCCATATAACTCCTACAATAACTAGGCGGACTGCACTCGGCGTTTCTTCACTCATGCCCAGAATAGCCATTAGTGTAAAACCACCTCCTATGGTTATAATACTGTCGTAAAAGTTAGATTCGAAACGTTTAAAAACCGATGGATATTTTA
>JBIICS010000019.1:0-28998 GCA_044238735.1 Bacteroidia bacterium | reverse complement strand
TTATATCTGTCGCTGTAAGGGTATATACAGTTAAAACGGTAGGAGAAACTGTTGGATTAGGAATACTTGCCGATGGGAGCATGTTGGTGTTAGGTGTCCACGAATAATTTGAAAAACCAATTTGTGCATTTAAATTAAATGAGCTGCCTAAACATATCTTTGCTCCTGTACCCGCATTAACAGGTATTGGCGTAGGATTTATTAGTGTGTCTGATAAAATTAAGACGCAGTTTGCAGCATCCGTTATTGAGACAGAGTAAACGCCGGCATTAAGATTTGTTATATTCTGTGTGATTTGATTATTTGGTGTCCAAGAAAAGGTAAAAGGGCCTGTACCTCCAGTTAAGGCAAGTGAAATTGATCCATTACTTCCATTACAAGAACTAGGATTTACTGCCGTTATTGTAGCATTAAATGTTACCACATTACTCAAATTAACAGTAACCGTATCCGAACAACCTCCAGCATCACCGATGTAGGCCACATATGTTCCTGAAGTCAAATTAGTTAGGGTTGTTCCGTTAAAACCCGTATTCCAACTCACTGTATAAGGAGCCGTACCGGTTAAGTTTAATGCAATTTGTCCGTCACTACCGGTGCATGAAGGTGCAGTTAAATTAGTTGTTGCACTTAAATTATTTACCAAGACTCTAACTGCATCGTTAGAATTGCAACCATTAACATCAGTTGCAGTAACTGAATATAACGCGGCAGAAACAGGAGTTATAATCGGAGTTAAACAATTAGAGCAGCTTAATGAAGAGGAAGAGGGACTCCAAGTGGCTGATGAAAACTGAGAAGCATTATTTAAAACAACTGCTTGAGAACTTCCAGCACATACTTGTAAAGTATCTGCATAGTCTACTTGAATTGGAATAGGATCGGTTAAATTTATAACTCTAATCTCTGTACATCCACTGGCATCAGTTACAGAAATTGTATAACTACCATCGGGCAGATTATTAAAAGGTGGATTGCCTGCATTTACACCGTTAATTAAATATACCACAGGATCTAATTGATTCGAAATTGTAATTTGAATTGAACCATTAGCTATACCACACTGACTCGGATTAACTGCATTATAGGTTGTAACAAAAGTTACGGGATCGGTTAATATAAACATGGCGGTATCTACACAACCCAGTGCATCAGTAATGGAATCAATATATATTCCGGCTGTTAAACCACCAATGCTATCTGTAACAGCACCATTGCTCCATTGATGCGAAAATGGTGGTATTCCGCCAGTAACATTTACTTTAACTGATGCATTGGAGGATCCGCAGGTCTGATTTAGAACAACACTTGAATTAAAACTTATTTGACTAACCACAATCTGAACAGTATCAGAAGAAATACAATTGTTAACATCAACCGAAGCAATTGTATAGACGGTTGTAATTAACGGACTGGCAGTAGGGTTTAAGGTAGTTGAACTACTTAATCCAACTGAAGGCGACCAGCTTACGGTACTAAATGTTCCTCCACTTACATTAAAGGTATAAGAACTTCCGAAACACAAACTAGTATCCGGTCCGGCATAAGGCTTGGAAGGAATAGGATCTGTTAAATTTTGTGAAGTCGCAAATGTACACCCAATAGCATCATTAACTACTAAAGAATATGTACCTGCTGTGAGTCCGCTAAATAAACTATCATCTGTAACTCCATTCCAGGTATAAGTGTAAATACCAGCCGGATTAATAATTGCTGTAATACTACCATTATTACCACTACACGTAGAAGGATTAACGGACACCAGTGAAACGTTATAACTAATTGGATCTAAAACCACAGCTGTATCGCTTGCAGAGCAACCACTTAAAATATCGTTAATAATTAAGTTATACGCACCGGGAGGAACATTATTCTGATTTTGTGCATTTATATTTGGGCCACCCGACCAGGTGTAGGTAATTGCACCTGTACCCCCCGTAACCTGAGAAGTAAGTATGCCATCATTAAGTAGACATTGGGTAGTATTTACACCACTTGCAATAACACTTAAATTTGTTGGACTAACCGTTAAAACATCCGATGATATACATCCTCTTGAATCTGTGCCAAAAACAGTATAAGACTGACTAATTAACGGGGTAATAGTAGGATTAGGACAACTTACACAGCTTAACCCACTGCCTACCCAAGAATAAGTAACAATTCCGATAGTAGAAGCATCAAGTTGCAAACTATTACCCGCACAAAGCGCAGTATCAGCTCCAGCATAAATTTGCGTAGGTATAGGATTGCTAAGGTTAACTCCTACACTTGAAGAACATCCATTAGTGTCTGTAACTATTATATTATAGAAACCCCCTGTTAAATTAGTAAGTGGTCCGTTAAGAACGCCATTAACCAAAACCGAAGCAACAGAAACTGTTCCAGGAATATTTAAAACAATTGAACCATTGTTTCCTCCACAATTAGTAGGGTTATTATTTACCGTTGTGATATTAAATCCTGAAGGATCATTTATACTAACCACAATAGTATCTTTACATGATAAATTATCAGTAACTATACATTGATAATTTCCTACTGTTAAATTCCCTATTAAATCTTCTTGTAAAGAACCATTAGACCACGAATAAGAATAAGGTGCATTACCTCCGTTAACCGTTAAATTTATAGCCCCATCATTTCCGTTACAGATAGAAACATCCGATTTAAATACAGACAATAAAAGAGAATTTACAAAAACCGTTACAGTATCATAACTAACACAATCGTTCTGATCTGTAGCTTCAACTATGTAATTAGTAGTGGTAACTGGATTAACAAAAGGACTAGCAACAGTATTTCCCGGAACAAATGGCCCTCCACTTATCCATGAGTAGGTTAATGAACCCGTAGCGCTTAAACTAGTAGAGAAACCAGGGCAAATGCTCTGATCTGGACCGGCATTAACCTGTAGTGGAGTGGGTTCATCAATAAAAAAGCTTCGAGGCGATGAACAACCATTAGCATCAGTTACAACAACGGCATAATTACCGGATAAACCCTGTATATCTTGAGTTATTTGACCACTAGTCCAAACAACAGAGTAGGGCGCAGTTCCACCGCTAATAGTTAAATCAATACTCCCGCTATCATTACAAGCTGTTGCGTCTAAAACAATTCCGCTTACCACCAAACTACTTGGCTCAGTTAACACAGCACTAATTGTATCTGAACAACCGCTTAAAGAATCTGTAACTGTAAGCAAATAAACTCCTCCGCCCATATTGGTTAAATCCTGAGTTACCTGATTACCCGGAAGCCAACTATATAAATATGAACCCGAACCACCTGTAACAGTTATGTTTACTGAGCCATCATTAGCTGTACAATTAGATGGATTAGTAACGGATTTACTCAATACAAGTGAAGGTATCGGTGAAACGGTTATAGTGCTGGTTGTAGAACAACCGATAGAATTTGTGCCCGTAACAGTATAGGTGGTAGAAGTAGAAACTGTGGCATTAACTGATGAACCACTAGTGGCACTTAAGCCCAATGCAGGGGTCCAAGTGTAATTTACAGCGCCTGTTGCCGATAATGTAACCGTGCTGCCCGCACAAAAAACAGGAGAAGATGCGGTAATACTAACCAATGGACTGGCATTAATGTTTAGCGTTACAATATCTGAGTCATAACAATTAATATTATCCGTTGTAAATAAAGTATAGTTACTTGTAACAATTGCAGAAACAGTAGGTGAGGATGTATTAGCCCCCGATAAAATTGCTGAACTGCTTATCCAACTGTAAGTAATAATATTAGCAGTATCTGCCGTAAAATAAATAGGCGACCCCGAACAAACCTGTAAATCCGGACCTCCATTTGCAATGCCGGAAGGCACTGGGTCGGTGATATTAAAAGTATTTGAAGCTGCACAACTTGCTGCATCTGTAACTGTTAAGGTGTAATTACCTGCACTTAAATTAATTGGATTTGGACCACTTAACCCTCCAAAAGACCAAGAATAGGTATAGGGGGCCGTACCTCCACCAACCGTAACAGAAATACTTCCATTATTACCCGAGCAAGTTGTAGGATTAACAATGGTGCTTCCGGTAAAATTGATATTGGAAGGGTCGCTAATAGAAGCGGATGCAGAACCACTGCAACCCAAACCATCGGTTACAAATACCGTATAGGTACCAACAGTTAACCCCGTATTATTAAACCCTCCAGATCCAGGTGCTGAAGGAACCCATGAATAACTATATGTAGGCGTGCCGCCAGAAACAGAAACCACCATACTACCATTACTTCCACCACAAGTTGTTACATTAGTAGAAGCTAAAGAAGGGGAAACATTATTTACAAAAACATTAACTACATCTTGAGTAATACAACCGTTAAGGTCTGTTAATCGAATAGTATATTGAGAGGTTACTGTTGGACTGACCAAAGGACTTAACGAATTGGCACCAGAAACAATGTTGGGCCCCGTCCAGGAATAGGTTCCTGAAGCAGGCGGCGTGGCACTTAGGTTTACTGAGTTGCCTGAACAAATATTTTGATCGGGTCCTCCAATTACAATTACAGGAGTAGGAGCCAGAATAATAACCGAAAGTGCAGCGCCGCAACCCGAAGCGTCCGAAACTACTACATTGTATTGACCGGGAGCAAGAGCAGAAATGTCCTCAATTGCAGAGGTATAACCAGAAGGACCCGTCCAGCTATATACAAACGGCGAACTACCACCAGTTACGGTTAAATTAATACTTCCATTATTAATACCTGAGCATGATGTTGCATTTAAATGTGTCTCACTTAAGTTAAATGTGGAAGGTTCGTTAACAGAAAACGATGTTGTATCTTTACATCCGGCTGCGTCTGTAACAATAACCGTATATACGCCTAACCCTAATCCAGAAATATCCTGAGTTATGGCACTTCCAAAATCCCAGAGATAATTTATAGACGGAAATCCTCCTGTTACCGAAACATCAATAGATCCATCTTGCACCCCGCATATTGAGGCGTTTGTAACAACACCTGAAACCAAAAGTGGATTTGTAAAAAGTAAAACCGAGTCAACATCAATACATCCATTAACATCGGTACCCGTTACAATAAACAACATGGTATCTGCCACGTTAAGAGCTATAGGATTAGAGATGGTGGAAGAACTTAGCGAACCTGAACCGTTCCATGAATAATTAAGCGCTCCTGAGGCCGTTAATCCAACATTAGACCCTTGGCAAACATTAAGATTAGGGCCAGCATTTACTATGGGCAAAGCGTTAGCGTTTACTGTAATTACATCCGAGGCGATACAACCATTAATATCTATAACCGTTAACGTGTAAGAGGTAGGAAGATTCGCAGTTATCGTAATACTGGAACCCGCACCCCCTGGAACCCAAACCGGATTGGAACCTCCATTTAAGTTACCATTTAACGTTAAGGTTGATCCGATACAAACCGAAGTATCGTTACCAGCAAACGGACTAACAGGGATTGGTTCGTTAATGGCAAAAGATTGAGTGATGATACAAGAACCATCTGTAATGGTTAAATCATAAGTGCCTGATACCAAACCAGAAATATTTGGGGTTGAAGCACCATTACTCCAGGAATAAGTCTCTGTGCCAGAAGCGCCAGTAACATTTAAAAAAATAGAACCATCGGCACCCGAACATGTTGAAACATCATTAACTATAGTCCCAACTAACGAAATGGAACTAAAATTACTTAAACTAGCCACTAACGTTCCCGTACATCCTCTGGAATCTGTAATTAAAACGGTATAGTTTCCTGCAGCTAAACCTGAAATATCTTCGGTGGTTTGACCATTAGACCATGAGTAGGAAAAAGGACCTATTCCACTGGTAACAGTTAAATTAATGGATCCATCGGCAACCGTACAGCCCGACGGATTAGTAATAGCGGTTGACCCCAAAACACGATCAACATTTACTAATGCTGTATCAGTTCCAATACAACCATTTGCATCAGTAACCTGAACCGTGTAGATAGTGTTAACAGAAGGTGTTGCGGTTGGGTTTTGAATGTTAGGATTACTTAGGCCCGTTGGAGAAGCAGTTGTTGTCCATAAATAAGAAATTCCTCCCGAAGGAGAACTGGTTAAACCAGTACTATTACCAAAACAAATTAATCTATTTATAGCTCCGGCTGTAACACTTATAGTATTTACTGTAACCCTTACCGTATCTATATCCACACACCCGTTTATATCTGTAACATATACCGAGTAATTAGTAGTAACCGTTGGCGAAGCCGAAGGATTGGATAAAGCCGGATTACTTAAACCGGTTGTTGGCAACCACGAATAGGTTATACCTCCACCCCCGGTTAAAGTAGTATTACCACCAAAACAAATTGCAACATCAGGGCCGGCTGAAGCGTTTGGTAAACTGTTAACAGTAACAGAGGTGAGTGCCGAAGCCCTGCAACCGTTTATATCTGTTCCAACAACTGAATAAGTTGTAGAAACAATAGGAGAAACATTGAGCGGACTACCTGTACCTGTAAAAACGGAGGTAGGCAAGGTAAACCAACTATAAGTTAATGCTCCTGAAGCAACTAAACCTACTGAGGATCCAATACAAACTGACTGAGTATTTAAAGTGTTTACAGGTGGTTGAGGCCTTACTGTTACTACAACCTGATCGTTATTTGTACAGGTATTAATGTCCGTTGCAGTAACTGAATATGTATATGTTCCCACAACAGATGGGTTTACACTAATTGTTGACCCTATCCCTGTAACCGGTATCATAGATGGTCCCGTCCAGGTATAAGTTACTCCAATACCAGAACTGGAAGCATTTAAATTTAAAGTATTTCCCGAGCATAATGAGGTATCGTTAGAAACGGTAAGGGGTAAAAACGGATTCACCGTAACCGTAACAGTATCTAAACCAGTACATCCATTAATGTCGGTTCCCTGCAAAACATAACTTGTAGTAAGGGTTGGCGAAACTGTGATAGTTGGTCCTGAACCTATATTAACACCTGCCATTGTAAACCAATTGTATGTAACGGCACCTGAAGCCGTAATTGTTGCACTGCTGCCAATACAAATGGTAGGATTATTGGGTGAAAAATTCAGAGGCGGGTTAACCGTAACTGTAACCGATGATGAATTTGAACATCCATTAATATCAACTCCGATAAGAGAATATGTTGTAGTAGAAGTAGGACTAACGGTTACTGGGTTAGGACTCACAACCAAACTTGGTCCATTTATCCATGAATAGGTCCCCCCTACTCCTGCGCCACTTCCGGTTAAAACTGTTGATGACCCCCCACAAATAAAAGAAGGTGAAGCCGTTCCACTAATGGTTGGATTATTATTTACAAGTACATTTGATATTACGGTATCCGAACATCCTGAAGCACCAATACCAATAACAGTAATAGTTGTAGATGTTGTTGGAGTTATGGTTACTGTATTTGTTGAAGAAATAATATTATTTCCACTATCATACCATACATAGGTTATAGCACCACTGGCTGTGGCTGTGGATGCCGTTCCCGAACAAACAGGCGATTGAAGCGTAACAGAAACATTAGGCTTAGGAGTAACATTAATTGTGATGGTCCTTGAATTACGGCAACCATTAACATTGGTTCCAAAAACCGTGTAAGTTGTATTTACATTGGGGCAAACAGAAATAGGATTGGTTAATCCAATTGTTGTTGCACCTGAAACCCACGAATAGGTACCGCCTACACCCGCACCTGCAGCAGAGAGATTTGTACACGCACCTTGGCAAATTGTGGTATTAATTGCAGAAGCAGTTATGTTGGGTAATGGTTGAACTGTGATTGCGGCCGTAGCAGTATCTCTACATCCATTTGGATCGATTGCTATAACTGTTACAAAAGTACTGGCAGTTGCATTAACCGTTACACTTGTACCCGGAGAACCGGTTACTGAGCCCGAACCAACTGTCCAATTGTATGTACCGGTGGGCATGCCACTTGCTGAGAAATTAACCGGAGCTAAGTTACAGGAGACTGCATTGGATGGACTAATTGAAATATTAGGAGGATTGTTAACATTTACACTCACCGTGGTAGTTCCTATACAACCATTTGCATTTGTTCCAGAAACCGTATATACTGTAGCGGTGCTTGGACTTGCAACAACGGTTGCACCAACAGTGGTAGATAAACCCGTTGAGGGACTCCAGGAATAACTAACAATACCCAAACCAGAGGCAGTAATAGTAACCGGGCTACCATTACATAATGAAACAGTGTTGGGTGAAGCCGTAATTACAGGTAAGGGATTTACAGTAACCGTTATTGTAGTGTCTTCATTACACCCATTAGCGGGATTGGTTCCTACAACGGTAAAAGTAGTGGTAGTGGTTACACTGGTTGTAACCGGACTTCCGGTTGTTGGAGTGGTTGCGCCACCCGACCAAGAATAAGTTAAATTTGGATTTGGATTACTGGCAGTTAAAGAAGAAGAACCACCAACACAATAAAATGAAGGGGTTGCGGTTGGAATAATAGTAATTCGAACCGGTTGATATACTGTATCCCTGACTTGTCTGTTACAACCATTGTTATCAGTAACAGTAATTACATAATTATTTGCACAAACCGCACTAGCTGTTGCGGTGCTGCCGGATACATTAAAAGTTAGAGCCGGAACAGAGGTTACAACATAGGGAGGTGATCCACCACTAATATTTAAACTAAAAGAACCATTGCATACACCAAAGCAACTTGCATCAGTTGATGTGGGAGTTGCCGAAATAGGGATTGGATCTACAATTGTAAATGTTGTAGAATCTTTACAACCTTTCGAATCTTTTATCAATAAAGCATAAGTGCCTGCACATAAATTATTAGCTGAAGTACCAGTTCCGATTAAACTACCGGAAGAATTATACCAGGAATAGGTTAAAGCACCGGTACCCCCGGATGCAGAAACACTTACAGAGCCATTACAAACACCAGAACAAGTATTATTTACAGGGGTAATGGTTTTATTAATAGGATTTGGTGATAGAACATTAACAGAATCTCTTTTTTTACAACCTTTTGTATCTGTTGTTGTAACATAATTTTTACCCGCACAAAGTGCAACCGGAATTTTAGTTGTTTCACCATTACTCCAACTGTAGGTATATGCAGATGTTGGGGTATTTCCACCTGCAGCATTAATAGTAGTAAAAGTACCATCGCAGCTACCCGGACAAGAAACCGTAGGTGTGGCAGGAGAGAAAAATAAAACTATTGGGCTGGGGCCCGCAATAGAGTATGAATTACCATCCGTAAATGGATTATTTCTATCTCCGCACTCATAAAAAATAATTATAAATGATTCGCCATTTTTACAAAGATTCTTGAGGGTATCATTTGAGCCCGTTGGAACATTATCATGCGTTACGCTTGTTGGCACACCGCTTGATCCTCCGTCTCCAATAAAATCAACTGTATAAACCCCGCCCGGACAAGTAGTGGTAGAGTTTACAATTATCATCCCGTCGCACAAGCCACCACAAGAAACATTACGGGGCGTTATTGAAACAATAGTTAAACTGTTGGGTTGGATTAAATTAGCTCCATTACGTTCATTAATTCTTGAAGTTTTAACTGGATAAGACGAATTATCTTTATCTTTTACAATTAGCCCGTTACTGTTTATTAATTTAACTTTCTGAGAAGAATTAAATAATCGGTTAGTATGTATTACAGCATTATTAAAACTTGCAAAAGTTATATCCGATGATGATGATATTATGATCTCTTTAGTATAGATATCGGATGTAAATGAAACATTAATCGATTGAGATAAATCAAAAATAATACGATCATCTGACCCAGGAACCTTATTGGAATTGTTTGGAGAGCCTTCAACTAACCAATTATTAGAATTATGAAAAGAGCCACTGCCTCCACGCCAGTAGAAATCATCTGCTCTTAAAGAAGAAATTTTTAAGAAACAAAAAATAAAAATGAGTAAAATTTTATTCAAAGTATTTTACTATTAAGTTTTATACGCTTAAAATCAACAAAGTGTTACAAAAAATGATATTCTATAAAAATCTCAACTTTTTTCAGCATCCCTTGTTTTTGCACTTATCACACTCGAATTTAAGCATTTATTGTTAAAAAATTAGTCATTATTGTATTAAAATACCCCCTTCATTATTCTCAATCTTAATTATAAGCAGCGCATTTATTTGTGTTTGGATTATTTCCGTGTCCTGAATTTTTTGCATTATAATCGGCCGGACAAATTTTAAAACCTATCATTAACTCATGCGAATTGCTGTTTCCTACTCTTAATTTGGAAAGATTAAAATCATACGTGTAAGCGAAAAAGAAATTCCGGACATTAAATTTAATCATGGCCAATGCCGCATCAGTTGTTCTATATCCTAGTCCTATTGCAAAAACATTCGCATAATCTGCAAATAAGTTAAGATCTAAGCCTGCGGGAGAACCTGGGGTATATCTTACAAACACCGAGGGAATGTAAGCCCAAGCACCATGTTTAACTATTTTATAACCTGTTGTAAAATAAATATTACGAGTTAATCTTCCCTCTCCGGTTAAACGATTGCCCACAATAGATTTTACGGAAAGCCCTACATAATGCTTTGAAGAATAAACCCAAATTCCGGGAGAAAAGTCGGGAGCCACAAATTTATTACCCGCAGAAGCCAGTGTTGCATCACCGGGTAATGTTGTAAATAAACCACCGGTGTTAAGGGAATATTGCATTACGCCTCCAAAAATACCCAATCCCATCCAATACTTTCGGTTTAATGGAAGATGATACGCATAAGATAAATAAAAGACTGTTCGCTGTGATGGTCCGGTTTGATCTTGTTCTGCATAGGCTCCAATTGCATGTCGTCCACGCTGTATTCCTCCTCTTCTAAATTTAATTGGTTTATAGAAACTAGCATACATGGTTTTGGGTTGCCCTTCGAAGCCCACCCATTGTGTTCTATAGCCCAATTTAATATCTGTACAAGGAGTACTTCCCGCAACGGCCGGATTTAATACATAATTATTAAACATATACAGCGAATATTGAGTTAACTGCTGTGCTTTGTTATGCTTTAAACAAGCAATAAACAAAATAAATACTATTAAATATTTTTTAATCATCTTACAACAGTTACTGATCCCTTGTAAAGTTCTTCTTCTTCCGAATTGGCCTCAACTCCAGAATTAAGCCGTATCACATAATAATAGGTTGCCACTGGCACTTCTTTACCCATATACTTTCCATCCCATTCCGAGCCAACCGGATAACCGTTAGAGATGTATATTTTTTGTCCCCATCTATTATAAATATCTACTTCACAATTTGGATAAAACTCAAGAAAAGGTATGTCCCAAACATCATTTAAATTATCTCCATCCGGCGTAAAGGCATTAGGCGGATTAATAAAGGGTATAACCTCAATAAGCACAGTATCCTTACAGGTGCAACCCTCGTTTGAGGAACCATTTAATGTATAGGTTGTAGTTACTTTGGGTGAGGCATTCGTACTTAAATTATCTGTAACATTTAAGAATGAGTTTGGTGTCCAATTAATACTTGGTGCATCGGAAAGCCCTTGCAGTGCAACGGAAGCGCCTCTTACAATAGTGGCCCCAGGACCAGCCTCGCAGTTTAACTGATTAGAACTTTGAAGAAGAATATTGGTTTCAAGCTCACAGCCATTAGCATCTCTAACCGTTAATAAATATTGACCAACTGCTAGTGATGTAAAATTACCTATTGGTAAAAAGGTTGAGCCATTTAAAGAAAACTCATACGGGCCAGCTCCACCGTTTACGTTTATTCCATCGGTATAAATAGAACCGAACGAGGCACCACAAACTACAGGAGTAATTTGATAATTTATATTAAGTATCTGATTAATTTCGTTAACTATAAAAGCAGCGACCGTATCTACACAATTGTTGTTATCTCGTATGATAACCGGATAATTACCGGGAGGCAGATTTATAAAATTATCATTTGTTTGAAAAGTAGAAGAGCCAATAGAATACTGGTACGGTGGGGTACCTCCTGTTACATTATTTATCTGAACCGAACCATTATTAGCATTGCAATCTGAATCTATTACAGTACTATTTGCCAATGTTGCGCCTGTAAGAAGGGGAACTAAAGGACTAATTGTATCTCTACAACCAAATGAATCGTAAATAATCACATTGTATAAACCAGCCGAAAGATTAATAAAGTTTGAATCGGTTGTGGCAACTGACCCATTTAATGAATATGTATAGGGCCCAACACCTCCACTTGTAGAGAAAACGGAAATTGTTCCGTTTTTATTACCACAAATCTCCTGAGTAGAACTAAAACTAGCAATGGGCTTTGTTCCTTCCTGAACGTATGCAGTATAAATTACGAACTTACATCCATTATTATCTATTACAGTTATTGTCTGATTTCCGGCAGGAACGCCTGTAATAGGCAAAACGTTAAAAGTATCGGTTCCGTATATATACAATTGAGGTGTAGCATTTCCTGTTACACCAACAATATCAATAGTTCCGGTAGATCCATTGCATGCCGACGGGGTTGAAACCGCTATTGCCGTTTCAATACCCGCCGTTTGCTCTATAAAAAAAGTAGAAACGGTATCGCAGCCATTACCGTCAGTAATAATCATATAATAGTTACCTGCACCCAGATTATTAAATGTGCCTGTGCTGTTTGTGTTCTGACCGGTTATTTGAAACGTATAAGGGGCATTACCACCAATAACATTTATAATGCTAACACTTCCGTTGTTTGTGTTACAATTGGCATTCTGAGTATTTATGGTAAATCCAGCTATTCGGGGGAGTTGTATAACGTTTACCGGACTTGATGTATAAGTGCAGCCGGCCGCATCTTTAATATACACCGTATAGTTACCCGCAGTTAGATTATTAAACGAAGAGGAATTTTGAAAGGTGCCATTTTGATTTAATGAATAAGTAAAGTTTCCGGATCCACCAAATACGTTGGTAACATTTATAGATCCGTTGTTTGCTCCACAAGTTGCATCCGTTTTATTGGTAATAATTATAGGATCTACAGCAGGGCCCGAAACCGATAAATCAAAGGTACACTGCGTATAATTGGTGTCGTTTCCAAAACCATCAATTAAAACCCAATAAGTACTATTTGCCTGTAAACCCACTAAAGATAAGGAACCCGTTCCATTTATAGTTCCGCAGCTTACACTCGAAAGTGAACCCGAACATGCATTGGTAGATGAGTAAACTGCAACTTGTAATTTGGATGTGCTTCCAGCCTCCAGGATATTAGAAATATTGAGTGAAGCAGCCCCTCCGCTATTGTTTGTATTAAAATTATACCAAACTGTATTTTGTAAATTAAAGCAACCTCCCCAAGTACCTGTTGAATCCCCATCGCCCTCAATACCACCTGTTTGAACACTTGCGCCAATATTTGAACCTGACACAACATTACCAGAGCATAACAAAACAGCCTCCGAGCAATTATCATTTACCTGACCATACAAAGATTCAGAAATGAAAAACACAAAAAATATGAGGAAGAATTGTTTCAAGACTCTTAAAATTATCCTTTTGAAACAAACTTTAAACAAAAAAGGCCTGTGATTTTACACAAGCCTTTTTTAATATCTTTCTCTATCCTATTAGGTGCCTAAATTTACCTTAATCTTGGTTCCGGCCTTTAACGATTGATTTCCTTTTAATTTATTCCATGATCTTAAATCGTTAACGGATACCCCGTCGTATTTTTGAGCAATTCTCCATAAAGTATCCCCTTTTTGAACTCTGTAATAAACCACTTTAGGAGCTTGTTTGGCATAATTAGTTTTGTTAGACTCCGCTTTAGATTGTTTGGTATCGACTTCGTTTAAAGCAACTTCCTCATTTTTAGCTTCGGTGCTATCAACTACATTCACTTTTACTGTAGAATCTTCCTTAGTTTTTTCCTGCTGCCCGGAGGACTCTTTTTTCTCATTCTTTGTTGTTTTATCCGTTAACAGAGGCTCTTCGTATGATGCAACTTTAACATATACGTTTATTCTTTTTCCAGCGGAAACCTTACCGGATTTTAAGTGATTCCATTTTTTTAGCTGAGCAGAAGTACAGTCGTATTTACGTGCAATAGAGGCCAGATTTTCCCCTTTTCTAACCTTATGCACTTTCAAAACATCTTTATAAACTGTTTTTCGGGCCATAAATGCCATCTCGTCCTTCAGTTTTTCATGTTCCGATTTATAAGCATAAATTGAAGATTCATTTGTAATAAAGGCTCCAATTTTATCAATAGGTAAAACAAGTGTATTTCCTTGATCACTGTTGGGAATTAAACGATGCTTGTACATTGGGTTAAGGTATTCTATATCTTCCATCGGTACACTTAACACCTCAGCTATTTGCCTAAACGTTACTTGCTCGCGCGTTTTAACTGTATCTACTTGATAATAAGTGGTTTTAGGTTTTATAGGATAAAGATTGTGCTCTTTAGTATAGTTCATCACATAGGCAACCGCAATAAAAGCCGGAACATAACCCTGTGTTTCTTTTGGCAGATATGGTTTAATCTCCCAAAAATTTGTTCTTCCACCCGAGCGGCGAATGGCTTTATTAACGTTTCCCGGACCGCTATTATAGGCCGCCAAAACCAATTGCCAATCGTGAAACATATCATATAAAAACTTAAAATACTGACAAGCTGCTTCAGTTGCTTTATATGGATCTCGTCTATCATCTACATAAGAAGTAACATTCAATCCAAACATTTTACCGGTTCCGTACATAAATTGCCATAAACCTGTAGCACCAACAGGTGAAACCGCATTGGGATTCATAGCAGATTCAACAATTGCCAGGTATTTTAGCTCGAGCGGCATATTGTATTTATCCAACCTTTCTTCAAAAATAGGGAAGTAAAACTGAGCAAGGCCAAGCATTCGCGATACCAGATATCGTTTACGAATGGTATACATATCTATGTAAGAACGAACAATAGGATTGTAATCTAATTTAAATGGCGACTTAGCATCTATTTTTGCCATACGACGCTCGTATACTAAATCATCAAATACAGGAACCGTTTCTTTATCGTAATTATGTACGTTTTGAGAAATATCATTAATTGTACTTTGTTCGAACTGAAAAAATTTGAGGTTTTTTAAACTATCCAACATCGCTGCAATAGGATCATCCTCGTGAACTGTAATTGAAGTATCACCAGCAAGCTTATGGTTACCCTTCAGCCCCGGAACAGCTGCATTCAAATGAGTTAACAGCATTACAAAGAATAGTGCGAGTATAAATTTAACTTTATTCAAATGAGTTAAAATTAATTTGTTGATTTTTACAAAAATGAGAAAAAATTCCCGTTGCAAATTTAGGGATAAACGCACTTATTAACAACTTAGTGTCGAAATAGCGCTTTAGGGAACGATATCTTACTGATTTTCAGGTAAAATTTGTTTTGCAACCGCAAGTGCAGTATGATCAAGATGCCCGGGTACCATAATCTGAAGCCCATAAGGCAGGCCTTCCTGGTTCTTACCAAAAGGAACAGATACCGCACAACAACCTACCAGATTAGCCTGTACCGTATAAATATCTTCCAGATACATTTGAACAGGATCTTTAGAGTTCTTTCCAAATTCGAAAGCTACAGATGGGGTTGTAGGCGTTATAATTGCATTATAATTACTTAGTATAGCATTTGTTTGTTCCGTTATTAATCTACGTACTTTTTGAGCCTTACTATAATAAGCATCATAATAACCCGAACTTAAAACAAAAGTGCCTAACATAATTCGGCGCTTAACCTCTTTACCAAAACCTTCGGACCGGGATAATTTATAGGTGCTTTCTAAGTCAGTAGCATTGTTACTTCTATAACCAAAGTGGATACCATCGTAACGAGATAGGTTTGAAGATGCCTCGGCTGTGGTTAACACGTAATAAGCAGGTACCAAGTAATCTAAATTAGGAAAATCAACTGCCTCAACAGTATGCCCGTTTGCTTTTAATTTTTCAATTAATTGTTTAACAGCAATTTTTATTTCGGAGTTTAAACCATCACTTTCTATTGTTTCTTTTAAATAGGCAATTTTAAGTTTATCAGTTGGAGTATTTAATCCGTTTAAAAAAGAATGAGGTGGATTTTGAATAGCGGTGCTGTCATGCTCATCTGGTCCGGCTATTACATCCATTACCAAGGCTGTATCGTAATATGATTTTGCAATTGGACCAATTTGATCGAAGGAAGAAGCGTAAGCAATAGCACCCCAGCGACTAACCCTACCGTATGTAGGTTTAAAACCAACCAGTCCGCAAAAAGAAGCGGGCTGTCGGATAGAACCACCTGTATCGGTTCCTAAAGCTAGCTGACAAAGATCGGCGGCAACAGCGGCAGCAGAGGCTCCTGAAGAACCACCGGGTACTCTTTTTTTATCTAAAGGATTAAGTGTTTTACCAAAAGCAGAATTTTCATTAGAGCTCCCCATAGCAAACTCGTCGCAATTTAAACGCCCGATAATTATAGCATCTTCAGCTAATAATCGGTCTACAACAGTTGCGCTAAATAATGATTCGAAATTATGCAGGATTTTCGAAGAGGCAGAAGACTTATGATTCTTATAAACAATATTATCCTTTAAACCGATAACCATCCCTGCCAGCTTACCGGCTGTGCCATTTTTTATTTTTTCATCTATAAGAAGAGCCTTGTGCAAAGCCTCTTCTTCAAACACTTCTAAAAATGCATTTAGTTCTTTGTTTAGTTCAATTCGATTAAGATAATACTGAACCAATTCTTTTACAGAACCCTTAGCATCCTTTAAATACGTAAGTATTTCCTTGTGTGAGGAAAAATTCTTCATAGATTAACGAAACGTGTTATTTAGATTGAGAATCGTTATTTTCGATGCCTTTAGAAGCGTCTTTAAACTCTTTCATTCCCTTACCTAAACCACGCATTAACTCTGGAATTTTTTTACCACCAAACATTAAAAGCAAAACAGCAATTATTAAAATGATTTCGGTGGTACCCAAACCCCCTAAAATTCCTAAAAGAATATTATTTAACATGACCATGATATTATACTACAAAGTTACACAATTTTATTCTACTGTAACCGATTTTGCAAGGTTACGCGGCTGATCTACATCACAACCCCTCATTACAGCAATGTAATAGCTGAGCAATTGCAAAGGAACTGCAGCTACAAGCGGCATTAAACTTTCTTCGGTATCGGGCACTTCAATAACATAGTCGGCCATTTCTTTTACTGAAGTATCGCCTTCGGTAACAATGGCGATTATCTGACCCTTTCGGGCCTTTACTTCTTGTATGTTGCTCACCACTTTTTCGTAATGAGGGCCTTTAGTAGCAATTACAACAACCGGCATCTGTTCATCAATAAGAGCAATGGGTCCATGCTTCATTTCGGCAGCCGGATAACCTTCTGCATGTATGTATGAAATCTCCTTTAATTTAAGAGCTCCTTCAAGAGCGACCGGAAAATTATAGCCCCTGCCCAAGTATATGGCATTTGTAGCATCTTTCATTTTAGATGCGATGTCTTTAATATGTTTATTATTAGCCAAACAACGTTCTATTTTTTCAGGAACAACATTAAGTTCATTTATTAGCTGATGAAACTTGGAAGCTGTTAATCCACCTTTTTTCTGTGCTATGTTTAAGGCCATTAATGTTAAAACTGTAACCTGTGCAGTAAATGCCTTAGTAGATGCCACGCCGATTTCGGGTCCGGCATGCGTATAAGAACCTGCATGTGTAGCACGGGCAATACTAGAACCGGCTACATTACATACGCCCAGAATAATTGCTCCTCTGGACTTAGCCAGCTCTATTGCAGCAAGTGTATCGGCAGTTTCTCCACTTTGTGAAATTGCGATAACCACATCCCCCTCGTTAATAATAGGATTGCGATATCTAAATTCGGAAGCATATTCTACTTCAACTAAACCGGCATGCCACGAAGTACCACAACCAATAATAATGATTCTTCTGGCATTAACTATTTTCTGAATATATTCGGAAATACCACCAAGCTGAACAATACCTAAATCTTCCTTTAAACGACCACGCAAACTATCGCGAATAGAGCGCGGTTGTTCGTATATTTCTTTAAGCATAAAGTGTTCGTAACCCCCTTTTTCAATAGCTTCGAGTTGAAGTTCCAGTGCTTGGATATAGGGAGTTTTTTCCTGATTTTTTATAGTTTTAATTTTCAGTTCACGATCACGAGTTACAACTGCAATTTCTTCATCATCCAGATATACCACATTTTTAGTGTATTCTACAATTGGAGAGGCATCTGAAGCAATAAAAAATTCACCTTCGCCAATACCAATAACTAGCGGACTTGATTTGCGGGCAGCAACCAATTGATCAGGATTATTTTTAGCCATTACCACAATTGCATAAGCCCCAACAGCCTGATTTAAAGCCAGGCGAACAGCCTCTGCCAAATCACATCCCTCTTTTTCATATACATCCTCAATTAAGTGAATTAAAACCTCGGTATCTGTTTCCGATAAAAATGTATGACCGCGTTTAGATAATTCCTTCTTTATAGTATCGTAGTTTTCAATAATTCCGTTGTGAATCATCACTAAGTTTCTACTTTGTGAATAATGCGGGTGTGCATTTACATCATTTGGAACTCCATGTGTGGCCCATCTAGTATGGCCTATAGCCACCTGTCCGGAAATATCTTTTCCTTTGGCAAAATTTTCCAAATCATCAACTTTACCTTTGCATTTATAAACATTTAAATTATTACCGGATTCGTCAATTAAAGCAATACCCGCACTATCGTAACCACGGTACTCCAAACGGCGCAACCCTTTAATAACAACAGGATAAGCATCACGCTTACCAATATAACCTACAATTCCACACATATTTAAAACTTTGTATAATTTAAATTTACTAAAATATTTTCCTTTCCTTTAATAATTACTCGCGTAGATGTGTTGGCGGCATTACCTCCAACTAAATAAAGCCCGTAATTTTTTCTTTTTCCACTTACCACTTGTTGGGCATATCGCGATATATTAAACCTATATGAACCTGCGGATGGATTAAATTCGCCACCAAAGTTTAAACCATCTATTTGATCATCTAAAATAAAAGCACCACCACTGCTATCAACCCCGGTTAGAAATAATCGGTCGAAAGCAAGATAATTTAGTGTAGACAAGTTGGGCTCCACAACAAATTCTATCTCACATTTATTTATGGCAATATTACCGGAATCTTTAAAATTATTTAAGAAAGGGATCTGAATTTTTGGCTTTAATCCGGCCATGGTTTGCACATACAATCTGGATGTATCGGTATTTAAACCGTTTAATTGATTATACGTATCGTAACCGCTATAATTATGTTTAAACATATTAAACCTTGCTGTTGCATTTTTAATTCCGAAGCTGAAGTTCTTGGCGTTACCTCCGGCATCCTTATAAAACAAGGTTAATTTAGAACTAGGCTTGAGCAAATCGAAATACAAAATAGAGCCCTGGCCAGGGTTAAGTCCTGGATCTTCTGCGGTAACAAATAATCCTTTAAATAAATTTTGGAATGTACTGTTGTCTCTTAACTGATTGGTTCCGCTTGCAGAAGCATTTAATATTCTTTGCCCCAACTCGGCAGAGAGTTTAATACGGATTTGAGGAGAGGGGTTACTTTCTTCGGTTGTCGGTATTTTATCTGGTTGAGGAAATGTTACCAACTCACCAACCGGACTGTTTGCATTATAGTGATTGGAAATGTTGTAATTGGAGTAATATATTTTATCGAAATTAATTGGATTAGTAAGCTCGAAAACTTTTAATTTAACAATACCGTCTAATTTAGTTTTAGGGCCATAATAACTGGGTAATGTAGCATAAGCATAACTTACTACCAAAGAATCGAAGGTACAATTGGGTCCAAAATCAACTGCTGAATTATCTAAATAAAACTGATTAGCAAAACTGGCAAAAGAAATCCCTAAAATTGGATCATGAATACAACCTACCAGCTGATTAGCGGCTTCATCCGTTAAAATTGAATCGAATTTAGTTGTAATTGCAGTTGCGCGAAGTGCCTTTTTACCAAACACTTCAAAAGCGGGATCGGGGCTGATGGGCAATCCCAAATTATTTTCTTTCTTACATGCAGAAAAAGCAAGCACGAAAAGAATTAATAAACGATTTATAATTAATTTGAAAGTCATAAAAAAAATGCGGAAAAACTGAATTTCCCGCATTTCAAAATTAAGTATTTAATTTATATACTAGGCAACAACCTCAGACTCTTCTAAAACGGCCTGGTAAAAATTGTTAAATTCCTGTATGTAGGTATTTTCATCGGCAAAAGTAACAGTAGGTTTACCCGAAGTTTTTATGAATTTATGAATATCTGCAGATACGCCTTCTTCACCTATAATAACCCCGTCAGAATATTGAATGGCTAGTTTATTAAGAGCGGAGTGAGTAGCCTCTTTTCCTGCTTTTAAATCGGTAGCACTTACTCCATTGATAACGGCTTTATTTACGAACGATTTATCAAAAGGTTTTTCAAAAACATCGTTGTATGCAGAAAACACAACTTTTGCATTGGCAAACATGGGTTCATCGGCATAGGCTTTTTTAATGTAAGCCGGAACCAGAGAGGTCATCCAGCCGTGGCAATGGATAATATCGGGTTGCCATCCTAATTTTTTTACGGTTTCTATCACCCCACGACAAAAGAAAATAGCTCTTTCATCATTATCTTCAAAAAATTTACCATTAGCTCCATGATGCACATGTTTACGTTGGAAAAACTCCTCATTATCAATAAAATAAACTTGCATACGTGCAGCAGGCAATGAAGCAACTTTAATAATTAAAGGATTATCGGTATCGTTAATAATAATGTTCATACCAGATAAACGAATAACTTCATGTAATTGATGACGTCTTTCGTTAATACAACCGTATCTTGGAATAAAAGTTCTGATTTCTTTGCCTGACTCCTGAGTGCCTTGAGTTAAATTGCGGATTGTTTTGGAAATTTTTGAATCGGGAAGATAAGGATACATCTCCTGAGAGATAAAAAGTACTCTTGGTTTTTTAGACATTTGTAGAGTTTTAAAATTAAGTACACGAATTTACAAATAATTCGCCTCAAAATCAACTTTTCTATTAGCTTTGCCCCTAATTTAAGCCATGTAGTATCCATTTTCGAATGCTTATTTCAAAAAAAATTGTTGAAACCCAAGATTTTACTCGTCAAATCAGGTTAAAAGGGCAAAAGATTGGCTTTGTTCCCACCATGGGAGCATTACATGCAGGGCACATTTCTCTCATAAATAGGGCAAAAGCGGAGAACGATGTGGTTATTTGCTCCATTTTTGTAAACCCCATTCAATTTAACAATGCAAACGACCTGGCCCTTTATCCCAGAACCTTTGAAAAAGACTGTGAATTATTGAAAAAAGCCGGGTGCGATTTTATTTTTAGTCCGGAGGTTGAAGAAATGTATCCTGAGAAAGCATCAGAAGATTTTAATTTTGGAGAACTGGAAACTTTACTGGAAGGAAAATTCAGGCCCGGTCATTTTAAGGGTGTAGCCATTGTGGTGTCTAGACTATTCAATATTGTAAATCCGGATAATGCTTATTTTGGATTAAAAGATTTTCAACAAGTATCCATTATAAAGGCCCTGGTTAAAGAAAAAAATATACCGGTTAACATTGTAGCTTGTCCTACCCTCCGCGAAGATGACGGTTTAGCAATGAGCAGCCGAAATGTGCGTTTAAGTGAAGACGAACGCCGGGAAGCTAAATTGATATACAAGGCGCTTTTATCAGCTAAAGAAAATAAGGAGAAAATTTCTATTGAAAGCGCTAAAGAAAAAGGCTTTAATTATTTAAACACCCAATACCTGAGTTGCGAATATTTTGAGATCGTTAATCCGGAAAACCTTAGACCTTTAAAAAACTGGTCGGATCATCCACATCCGGTAGCTTGTGTAGCTGCCTGGTGCGGGAAAACCCGATTAATAGACAATATGTTACTATAGTTTAATCCTTTTTATTTTCTAAATTTGCCGCCTATGTTACTTACCGTTTTAAAATCTAAAATACACAGGGTAAAAGTTACTCAGGCCGATTTAAATTATATCGGCTCTATAACCATAGATGAAGATTTAATGGATGGAGCCAATTTAATTGAAGGCGAACAAGTGCATGTATTTAATTACACTAATGGCGAAAGACTTATTACCTATGTGATAAAAGGTGAAAGAGGTTCCGGTGTAATTTGCATGAACGGACCGGCTGCATTAAAAGTTTCGGAAGGAGATTATGTTATTGTAGTGGCATACGCCCAAATGAATACAGAAGAGGCCAAACAATTTAAACCAAGCATCGTTTTTCCTGCTGAGGGAAACCGACTATCCTAAAAATGCCAAATTTCTTAAAAACACTTTTCAAGCTTCTGTTTTTTACGGGGCTTGGTGTTTTATTGATTTGGCTGGTATTAAAAGATCTTAGCAATAAAGATATCCTCGAAATTAAGAACGCATTTGCTAACGCTAATTACTTTTATATTTCGCTTTCCTTATTGCTGGGTGTATTCAGCCACGTGTTTAGAGCCATCAGATGGAATCAACTTATAGAGCCTATTGGATTTAAACCTAAACTACATAATACATTTATGGCAGTTTTAGCCGGATATATTGCAAATCTGGCCGTTCCCAGACTCGGCGAATTTACTCGTTGTGCTTTATTAAATAAATACGAGAAAACACCCCTCGAAAGCACCATTGGTACCGTTATTACAGAGAGAATAATGGATACACTTACTATGCTATTATTCCTCGCAATTGTTTTAATTACCCAATTCGATTTATATTATGCATACATATTAAATTTCTTAACTCCTTTGCTTTTGAAATTTCCTATCCTTAAAAATCCATATCTATATATCGTTTGTTCGATTTTATTTTTACTCGGTATATTTATTTTATTGAAACTGAGAAAGAAAAATTTTAACGATAAGCCTTCTCAAAATAAAATAGTCCTCATACTCCAAAAATTTTTAAGTGGTATGGCGAGTGTAGTGAGGGTAAAAAACAAACCTTTACTTATTGTAAATTCTTTTGTAATATGGCTATTCTACCTTTCTACCTCTTATATCAACTTTTTTGCTCTTTCTGAAACCAGCTCTTTAGGTATTGACGCCGCCCTCGCTGTATTAGTATGGGGGACCTTTGGATTTATTTTTACGCAGGGCGGATTGGGGGCATATCAGTTAATTGCTATGCAGGTATTTGCATTATATGGGATTAGCGAAAATATGGGATTTGCTCTTGGGTGGATAATCTGGTCGGCACAAACCATTTTAATAATTGCACTGGGCGGACTGGCCTTCTTACTTTTCCCAATCTTAAATAAAGACTTAAATACTAAGCATTCTTAATGAAAAGTACGGATAAAATACGAACCAAAATATTTAGTATAAACAGTCTGAAACCGGTTTTGGCAACCTGGAGGTTTAAAGAAGAAAAAATTGTTTTTACTAATGGTTGTTTTGATATTATTCACCAAGGTCATATAGATTATCTGGCAAAAGCAAAGGACCTCGGAAGCAAATTAATTATTGCCGTTAATAGTGATGAATCGGTAAGAAGCTTAAATAAAGGCAATAGCAGACCCATACAGGATGAAAAAAGCCGATCCATTATTCTGGCCTCTTTATTTTTTGTTGATGCAGTTATCATTTTTAATGAGAGTACACCGCTTGAGCTAATTAAAACCATTAAACCTAACGTTTTAGTTAAAGGCGCCGATTATACACCAGACCAAGTTATTGGTGCTGATTTTGTAATTAAAAACGGAGGTAAATTAGAATTAATTGAATATTTAGAGGGTTTTTCTACTACAAAAATTGAAACTAAAATTAAGAATGCTTAATCCGGGTTCCATAGGTGTTTTTGATTCGGGATATGGTGGTTTAACCATATTAAAAGAATTGCAGAGGCAATTACCCGATTACGACTACATCTATTTAGGTGATAATGCAAGAGCC
The DNA here is from genome assembly GCA_044238735.1 of Bacteroidia bacterium. Taxonomy (GTDB): domain Bacteria; phylum Bacteroidota; class Bacteroidia; order UBA4408; family UBA4408; genus JBIICS01. The sequence continues at coordinate 4,950 of JBIICS010000019.1, read as the reverse complement.
CCATACGGTACTCGTTCATTTAATACCGTTTATAAATTTACTTTAGAAAGTGTTAATGAATTATTTAAGCGCGGTTGTAATTTAGTTATTTTAGCCTGTAATACAGCATCTGCCAAGGCCCTGCGAAGTATTCAGCAAAACGATTTGCCTTTGATAAGCAACGAAAAACGTGTATTGGGCATCATAAGACCTACCGCAGAAATAATTGGATCGTTTACAACTACAAAAAATATTGGGGTATTAGGTACATACGGCACGGTTAAATCCGAATCGTACACCATAGAGATAAATAAGTTTTTCCCTGATCTTCATGTATATCAACAAGCATGTCCACTTTGGGTTCCTCTGGTAGAAAACTTTGAGCACCTAAGCGAGGGTGCCGATTATTTTGTAAAAAAATATATTGACGAATTATTTAAAAAAAATAATTCGATTGATTGTTTATTACTTGCCTGTACCCATTATCCACTCCTAATTGAAAAGATAAAAAAACACATTCCGGAGGACGTTAAGATAATTACCCAGGATACAATTGTTGCAGAAAGTTTAAAAGATTATCTAAATCGACATGATGCTCTTAATAAAGCATGCACGAGAAACGGAAATACCATCTACCTGACCACAGAAAATAATGAGCTGTTTAATAAACAGGCTTCTTTATTTCTGGGTATGGAAATTATTTCCCAAGAAATTCAATTTACCAAATAAATATTTTAATTCTTTTTAAGGATGATTTTACGACCTTATCGGAATCTAGTTAAGATAAGCCGTTAAACTATTTTAGGTTTAATGGGAAAAATAGTTGGTAAAAATCTAAAAGAGATTAATCAAAAAGGGGGATTGAGTAAAGGATATTGAGAATGATTTCAATATCCTTTTTGTATATGGAATAATTAAATAAAGCGCTACTAAGATAAACTAAAGGTTCAATCACTAATAACCTTGATGTTAAGTAGTATTCATAGCCCTTGGGCGGAATATGCACATTATAAAGCCTATTTCGGATTAATTAATCACCACCTTTTTCACTACTTCTCCCTCCTCTGTTGAGATCTTTAACATATAGGATCCTTTTGGCAAATTATAACGACTTAAATCTACTTCCAGCTTATTATAACTGCTTACAAAATTAGTTTTGAGATCTTCTATTAATTTCCCGGTTACATCAGTAATTTTAATGGAGAGCGGTCTAATATTATTTCCAATTACAATTATAAACTTACCTTGGTTTGGATTAGGGAATAAATTAACCCCCTCTTCCGATAGTAAATTTGGAATTGCTGTTGGTGTCCAGGTAATAATATAATCATTATAGCCAAGCGTATCGCCGCAGGCACCACTTTGCGACATCGCTATTAAGCTCACATCAAAATTTCCGGACTGATTGTAGGTGTGTGTATAATTTTTGGCACTTATTAAGGGTGTTCCATCTCCAAAATTCCAGTAGAAAGTTAAATCGTTTAAGTTTGGAGTTGTATTCGTGAACTTAACGGTATAAGGTGGAAATTTACTAGCGAAAATAGTTTTATCAGCATTAAAAGAAATAGGTATTTCATTTTTGATATAAATCATAACGGTGTCCGTAGATACACAATTGTCTTTTGTTACTTGTAAAATTGCCTTTACTGTGCTATCTGCTTTAACGACCGGATTTAATTTAGAAGGTAAATTAAAGACAGAAGATGGCTGCCATAATACGTTTATACCACTTGAATAATAGCTACTCGCCACCAGTTGTTTAGAATCGCCACAATTTAAATACTGATCCTGACCGGCATATACTGTAAACGGATCTACCTTTACATAGGCCGTATCGTAAGCAACGCATGCGCCAAGCATTCCTTTAACAACAAAGTAAGTACTCTGCTCTGGCTTAACCACCGTATTTGCGCTGCCTGGAGTAAGAGCAAAAGTTGCCGGCTCCCAATTATAAGATACACCCGAAACACCTGATGTATTTGCGCTTAACGTAGCGGATTGCCCGCATATCATTGTTTTATCGGATCCTGCATTAACCGGGATGGGTTTTACATAAATAGATACCGTATCGTAAGCCACACATGTATTATTTACTGCCATCAGAACATACGTTTGACTTTGTGTAGGATTTGCAATTACATTTAAACTGGTTTGCGAATTTAAATTACCTCCACTTATCCAATTATAGATAGTTCCTCCAACTCCATTAGAAGTAGCCAGTATGTTGGTAGAGTTCCCACACACTAAATCTTTATCAATTCCAACATTTACATTTAAAGGAATAACATTAACCTGAACCGTATCTAACGAATAACAACCTTGTTTAATTGATTTCACTATATATTGCACAGTAGTATCGGGTGATAAAATGGGGTTACTTACAAAATTATTATCGATAAAATAATTAGGCGACCATTCCCAATTTACATCCTGAGTATTGGAATAAGCCTGAATGGTCACTTTATCCCCACAAACTATTGTACGATCAAATCCGGCGCTTACTTGAATGGTGTTTTCTTTAACATTAACCGTAATGGTTTTGGAAACCTCACAACCATTATTAAATATACCAGTTAGTGTAATGAACTGATTACCGAAAGTTTCAAAAGCATACGAAGCAATAGTTAAACTGGTATCGTCGGTTATGCCATCTCCGTTAAAATCCCATTGATAAGCCGGATCAAAACCTAAAGCTTGGGTTTGATTTACAAATTCAACATCGTTAAACTGACATATTGAAACCGGATTACTACTAAAATTAAGCGTTGGCGCATCTTTTACTTCAACAAAAATGGAATCGTAGGAATAGCAACCATTAGTTTCTCCTCTAACATTAAACCATTGGCTGAATGCTCCAGTGGTTGATAATTGAGGGTTATCTGAAGTAGATCCGTTTAAATATGCGGAAGATTCCCACAAATAATTATCTGCTCCCGTTACAAGCAAGTTGGCTGTTTGTCCTTTACAAAACACTTCCTGCGAATCTAACTGAAGGACCGGCAGAGGCTTTATCTCATAAGTACGTAAATACTTCTTACTACATCCGTTTACTAAATCAATTAATTCGAGGCTTGCCGAATAATTACCGGGATTTGCTATTGAATAAGTTGCATTACCCTGATTGGTTAAATCTACAACACCATCGTTATCAAAATCCCAACTGTATATTAAAGATGTGTCGGTACCTATTGAATTATCTTGGAAAGTTATTTGGTCTCCGGCGCAGTAACTCATTACATTAAACACCGGAATAAAATTACAAGGTAAAAAGGCGATTTCATAGTCAATTGTGTCAATAAAACCTTCTATTGAGTCCACATAAAAATTACGCTCTTCAAAAAAGTTATCGGTTACAGTTAATGGAATTACGTAACTGTTAAACATTCCACATCCGGGTACATCAACATATAAATCATAATTACCCACTGCAACACTATCCATAGAGTATGTTCCGGTTGAATCTGAGGATACTCTCAATACCGGATTTCCTCCGGGTTTCTTTTGCAAGGTAACTCCAGCCCCTTTAATGGGTTCTCCAGGACGCCTTTGCGCAGAGGTATCCGAAATATCTATTATTCTGCCCGTAATCTTTCCATTCCCCTTTTGTGTAACTGGAGTAAATGAGCTGATACGCAATGTATCAATACTACTGCAACCGGTTATGGTAACCGTGGCTAACTCCCATTTATGTCCATTACCATTGTATATGGTGCCAGTGTTTGGATAACTGGCCGGATTTGGAGCCCCGCCTACAATAAATGTATCGTTAGGTAAATTATCGAATCTGAAAAAACCATTATTATCCAGTTGTTTTACGTCATAGAGTGGATAGGCCTGTTGGTTCCTTTTACGGTATACTTTTATTACGCCATTTGTAACCGGATTACCATTTAATTTAACATAGCCCACTATGCTTGACGAAGGGGTAATGGTATTAACTAAAGCTGTGCCGTTTCCTAAACAGCCATTTGCATCGGTTATCGAAATATGGTAAGTGCCCGAACCAAGATTGGATATTAAACTTGCGGTTTGACCGTTAGACCAACTATAGCTGTATGGAGGTGTACCTTGTGTAATTAAAGTGCTGACAGAACCACCAGCATTAAGACAATTAGCATCGGTTACAGTTAAATTAACCTGTGGAAGAGGATTAACGGTTAACTGCGTAACTATAATACTATCGCAGCCGTTAATACTGAGTAAGGTGTCATTATAGGTTCCGGATATGGAGTAAGCATTTCCGTTTAAATTGTATGTAGCACCCTGACAAATTATTTGTGGGTTGGTTACAACATAAACAGGATTTACAGTTAACTGAGTAACTATGATGCTATCACAACCATTAGCGGTAACAAGCGTATCGTTGTAATTTCCGGTGGTAGTATAATTATTTCCATTAAAGGTATAAACATCACCCTGACAAATTACCTGTGGATTATTGATAGAATATCCCGGATTGACTGTTAATAAAGTGGCAATGATACTATCACATCCACTAACGCTTTGCAAGGTATCCTTGTAAATTCCTGAAGTATTGTAAATGTTGCCATTAAAAGTATATACTTCACCACTACAAATAACCTGTGGATTGTTAGTCGTATTAACCGGATTTACCAATAATTGCGTGCTAACAATACTATCACATCCCGAAATACTCGATAGAGTGTCGCTATAGGTTCCGGATATCGTATAGAAATTACCATTTATAGAGTAAGATGAACCATCGCAGATGGTTTGCGGATTATTTACCGAATAAACAGGATTTACCGTTAACTGAGTGATAATAATGCTGTCGCAACCGTTAATGCTGGCTAAGGTATCATTATAGGTTCCGGAAATTGAGTAAGCATTTCCGTTAAAATTGTATGTTGCGCCCTGACAAATTATTTTCGGGTTAGTTACAACATAAACAGTATTTACAGTTAACTGAGTAACTATGATGCTATCACAACCATTAGCGGAAACAAGCGT
>JBIICS010000018.1:0-29637 GCA_044238735.1 Bacteroidia bacterium | reverse complement strand
CGCTATTTGATATTGCATGACCAACATCCCTCTGCGGGCACTTTTTACTTCAATACCTTCTCCACTTAAATTAGAAGAAAAGATGGGTCGGCTTTGATAGGCTAATGTAACCTTGGCATTGTTTCCTTTAATTAACCAGGATAAACCGCCTTCGTACATCAGCATCTTATCTTTAAATCTTTCGTATTTACTGAACTGTGATGCTGCATAAAACAACATTGTTCCATGTGATTTAAATAAACTGTCTTTACACAAATAACCCGCCTGTCCGTAAAAAGTGGTTCCGCTTCCAATCATTGGAAGAGCCGTTAAAGGTTCCGGTATTACCATAAAATGTATTGGTTGGGGACATTGGACCAACCGACCTGATGTATCCTTTTCCCATTTTATTAAAGAATGATGCTAAATAAAAATTAATAGCATTTTTATTTTTACTAAGCGGTATTTCCGAAAAAACATCAAAAGCAATTAAGTTTAAATTTTCATATATCGTATCCTTATTTACATTTCTTCTCCACATGGCTTTTTGTTGAAACAAATTACCAAAACCCAAATTCAATATCTTTTTCTTTCCTAAATACGTTCCGGCCATGTATGGAAGTATGTTGTTCTCTTTATCAAAAAACTGAAAATACACATAGCTTTGAAATTGAAGATGAGGAGGGCGTGTTGAGAAATTAGAATACAGATCGGGTTCCTTAATGTAAAGTGGTGAATTTTGAATAGCCATTGGTTTGGCAACTGCAAACCGATAATCAATTCTGGAAACTTGACCTTTCGCATAAAAACCTAATTTACGAAGAAACTGATCGGTTGCATCGTTTGTAGTTTGCTCGAATAAGGGTGCGTCAACACCTAGAAATGAAACTACTGCTGGCGCAGAAAATCTTCCCGGACCCGACCACGCATGCAAACCTCCGCCCAAATGAAGTTTAGAAGGTACAACTGCATATTCGCATAAAGCATCATGAAAAAAAGCCCCTGCCTTTCGGGTACTTATATAATTGTAATTATTTATTCCATATTGCGAGTAGAATAAAACTCTTGGAGTTAACTGCCCTATTAATTGAAAACGTGTTCTGCGTAAACCAACATCAAATGTTTCCTTTTCAGGTATACCAAATACCGAGCTACCGGGATTATTCCAATTGTATCGGAGCCATGTCTGATTTACAAATGTGGCCTTAATGAACGTTTTTCCATCTTCATCCAAATTTATTTGTAATGCGCCGTTTTTAAATTGCTGAGCATTTACAATAAAAAGAATACTGCATAAAAACAAAGTGTTAATTAACTTAATCATTTAATTAATATCTTCTTTGATAAAGGATGTGATGATTTACTTTTATGTTTTTCACTAAAAATTAATGACATCTTATCTTGAGAACGATTATAATCATCTTGTAAAATTTTTATTGATCTTAAAAAAGTATGATCTATTATTTCTGCTTGAGAAAAATCAATCACGATCTTTTTTTCTTCAGTTAAAAGAGGTAAGCACTTTTTAAAATAATTCCAATTCGTAAACAAGGCCGAGCTTCTAACTTTAATAGTTGTTTTATAATCATCTTCTTCTACCAAATAATCCAGCTTAAACAAATAATTTAATTTAGCCCCATCCATAAAATTAATTATAAGCTTAATTATGATTCCCATTCCAACACCAATTAGTAAGTCGGTCATTAAAGTTGTTATAATTGTTACTATATAAATTATTAACTGATCCGACCCCAATTGTTTCATGTATCTAAACTCGGATGGATTGGCTAATTTATAGCCTATGTATATTAATAAACCCGAAAGTGCAGCAACAGGTATCATTTTAACAACTGGTATTAACAAAATAATCATAACCAGAAGTGATAAGCCATGAAAGAAATTTGCAAATCTAGTTTTACCACCATTTGAAATATTGGCAGAACTTCTCGCTACTTCTGATATCATAGGTAATCCTCCCAATAAACCGCATACCATATTTCCAATCCCCATAGCCGTAATATCTTTATTCAAATTTGATTTTCGTTTCTGGGGATCCATTAAATCAACTGCTTTGCCTGTCAACAATGATTCAATTGTACCGATTAAAGCTAACATTATTATATATTTTATTATTATCCAGATATTTGTACGATTAATTAGATCTAATCCAATATTTAAATCTAAACTAAGGTTTCCCGGATCAACGAAAGGTTTTAGAGAGGCAAAACTTTTATCATCTAAATGAAGAAATTGAGCTAAAATTATAGAAACTAAAAGTGCTATTAACGCTGGAGGAATTCTTCTGATTTTTTTGATGCTAATTAACGGCCATGCGAACATAATCAATACGCATAATAGCCCTATTATTGCTATCCGCCATTCAACTCTGCTTATTGAAGCCGGAATCATTTCAATTAATTCAATAGGTTCTTTTCCCTTGAGTAAAACCGGACTGATTCCTTCTGCTAACAATATTTGTTTAGACATAATTATTATACCAATTGCCGCAAGCATTCCATGAATAGCTGCAACCGGAAAATAACTACTCAATTTTGCCACCTTACCAACTCCCATTATAACCTGAAGAAAACCCGAGATTAAAATGGTTACTAAAGTCAATTTCCATCCAAGTATATCATCACCCTTACCAAGCTCTGATACTGCGCCGGCAACAATAACTATAAGACCTGCTGCCGGGCCCTTTATGGTCATTTCACTACCGGCAAAAAAAGAAACCAACAAACCACCTGTTATAGCGGTTAAAACGCCCATTATAGGGGGGAAACCAGAAGCTCCGGCAATACCCAAAGAAAGCGGTAATGCAATAAGGGATACTAAAAAACCGGACAGTAAATCCTCTTTCCAATTATATTTAAAGTCTGCTGTTAACTGTTTTAGCGGCATAATAAGTTGTACATAATGTATTCTAGGTCAAAAATAAATATTTAAGAGGAACGATAGGCTGTTTCATGATATGTTTTAATATGTGGACCCAAGAAAACACGAGTATATAGCCTTATAACTGATAATCCACAAACCACATAAGATAGGGCAATGCAAAATAAGAGTAATACCTGATGGGTTTTAATCTCTCCAAAATATATATCAAGCCCAATAAAAGTGGGACTAATTGGGAATCCAAACATCATTAACCCACTTATAAAAAAAATAATGGTCATATTAGGATGCTCATATGCATGACCATTAAAATGATCGAGATTAAGACCGTGCTCTTTATACCTCAATTGATTTAATACAATATACCCAACGATACCGCTCAATAAAACACCACTGTTGTAAATTAAAAAATTATTTAAGTTAAATCCGGCATTAAATGAAACTGCTATTGAGATTATTAAGTTACCAGCTACGATATAAGCCCAGCTTAATCTAACCAAATTTCGTTCGGTAAAAGATATTAAGAGAAAAACCAATCCGAAAAAAGCATAGACCATCGCATGCCAGTATGCATAGGGTATAGGACTAAAAAAATTAAACATAAGAAAAGAATATATTAATGAAGAGATAAAAATTATTCCAAGAGTTTTAGGTGTAATGAATTTGAATCTATCTCCCAACCATTTTAAAGGGTGCCAATAAAAATGATTTAAATATTTACCTAAGTTCCATTCCTTTAAACTTAATGTATATATGGTCTTTTCCAATTTATAAGGCAGAAAACCATCCATTGCCTGAGAACGAGGAACTGAGTTAAAAATCTGCTCCTTTATCAGATAGCTAACAACCGAAGGAGAGATTAAAAGCTGATATGTGCGTAAGAATGCATTTCCGGTAAAATGAATAAGCGCAATATATTTAAATCCGAGTGCAATTTCAATAAAAATTAATCCTATTTGGGCAATAGAAGCGTAGGCAATCTGTCCTTTAATAGAAGATTGAACTCTGGCTATAGAAGATGCCATTATACTGGTAATTAATCCAACTATAAGAACCAGGATTTTAATTAGTAAAATATTACTCCAGAATAAATAGGTTTTAATTAATAATAAAACACCCAGATTAACTGAAAGCGAACCATAAAAAATGGCGCTAGAAGGCGTTGGACCTTCCATTGCCCTTGGTAACCAGCTGGAAAATGGGAATTGAGCGGATTTAGCAACGGCTGCAAGTAAAATCATAAGCGACACGAAAATGGCTTCGAGGGGGTGTTTATTTATTATTTGCAAAACGTATTCCTGATTGATAAAATCATTAAACGTGATGTTTCTTTCCCATAAATGATGATTCATCCATAATGCGAGAATAATGGCTATATCACCCAACCGATAAATTGAAAAAACCTTCACAGCATTCTTTACCGGTAAATAGCGATTTCGGTAATACGCTATTAGAAAAAAAGAAGAAACCCCCAATATCTCCCACCCAATAAATAAAGTAAACATATTACCCGACAAAACTACAATATTGTAACCCAGATAAAAGAATACTATGGCAGTGAAAAAACGTTTAAACCCTTTTTCTTTATGCAGATAATACTTGCAGTATATGGTTACCAGGTAAACCAGAAAGGTTCCAATAAGGAGGAAAATTGCTGTTGTTTCATTAAAAATAAAGTCGATTACGAAATGATATTTATCCGATTCGTAAATAGTTAAAAACTCATCCTCTATTGAAATAAAATTATTGTAAATAAGTCCACCAGTAACAATTAAATCTATTAATCCACAAGTAAGCATTATGAAAAAAACAAATCTGGAAAGCAGATTTTCATTTTCCTCTTTAATAAGAACACTTATTAAAAACCCTAGAAGTGGCAATAGAATTAAATTTTCTAATAAAATTTTCATAACTAACTTTTTAGAATCATTACCGGAAGATGGTCATCACTTTCTTCTATAATCTTGTTTAGATCCGAAACTTCGGGTATAGAATTATTAATTAATTGATAAAGCTCAAATTTTCCATTTCTAAACAGAGATAATTCGTTGGTAATAGGATGTACACATACTAAATTAATCCATTCATTTAAAAACCACTCATAAGTTGGCTCATTTCTTTTTATGGCACTTAACACTATTTCGGGGGTTTGCTCTACAACAACCAATAAACGTAGGGGCTCGTGTACTTCAATCATTTGCTTAGGCAAGCCGGGTCTTAAATCACCTTCGGTTCCATTAGCTACCCCTATTAAACCCATTATATTATGTGGTAGTTTAGAACCCGCTCCTAATTTTTGATTATCCACTCTTGAAAAATAATATTCGAGATTTATACCACCGCAAACAGGAGCAACTGCTTTTAAAACTCCAAAAAGTAAATCACCATTTAAATCAGAAGAGCAATCATAGGAATTAAAAAATGATCTCCGGTCTAAAAAAATGTCGCGTGTAAAATTTCTACTACCAACAACACAAAGAGCATTCGTTGCATGATTTAACTCGGGACGAGGTTCAAATATGGTTACTGATCTTTTTTTTACCTGCTCCAGAATTACCTCTGGTTTTTGTTTAGTATTAATCTTACTAAATCTTCTGGAACGTTCTTTGGCATTTAAAGCCAAAGCCTTTTTAAATGTTTCAACATTGGCCTTGTGAAGAGTTAATTGGTCTAGATCTAACAAATCTTCATCATAAAATACAATTTCATCGCGGGTAGTATCATGAAGTGCTCCTAGAAATCTGGTTTGGTCTGGTGTTTCAATACCCCTTTCACTCAGCTTTTGCCTCACTTCTTTAAGATTAGCCATATAGGAAAAAACACGCGCATTAACGGATCCCGGCTTACCGCTACAAGCACCACAATCATATGCAGAGTAGTGCGGATTATTTACACTACTTGATCCATGACCAACTAAATATATAATACTAGAAAAATTTTGAGTTAACCCTATAGTCTTAAATAAATTTTCAATTCTATCGGCCATCTCTTCAATTTTAAATCCGATTTGCAAACCATTTTCTTGCTCTCCGTTTTTATTTACAATTAAAAGCTTAGAATTTTTATCCATATGCTTTAAAGACGAAGCCGTAGCTGGACTAAAAGAAGGTTGGAAGATATTGGCAAACAATTTTATTGCCGACCAAAATCCCAAGGTTTGGGCAATTATCCATCCACTAAATAAACCTGAACTTTGTTTGTTAAAATGGATTTCTCTATCGTTTCGGTGTTTAGAACCTATCTCCTTTATAAGATATTTAGGATTTACCGGAGCAGGGCAAAGCTTTGTGTAAAATTTTCCACTAACAGGTTTAAAATAAAATTCAATATTAAAAAAACCTGCAGTTCCAAAAGTTTCACTTTCTATATCAATGTGTTCAATATATCTTCTTAAAGAGCCCTCGCGGTCATCTATGCAAAATAAAGCCTGAAATGATTTCTTTGCTGGTGCTGTTTTTATATTATGTTGTTTCGCAATTCCACATAAAACCTGATCGTAATAGGTCCACTCGTAAGCCAACTGCCAGGTCTCGTATATCAATGAAAGTTCTGTTTTTTTAATTTCAGAGAAAAGTTGTTGAGGCTTTTCTTTTAGATAAGAAGACAATGGCTTCCAATCGCCCTTATAATGATCCTCTAAAGCATCTATTTCCAGCAATAGCTCTAATTTAATTAAGTCAGCCAAAGTAATGGTTCTTTGTTCGAGTATAGCAGCCTGATTATTTTCCAGATTACTCACCATACCCGACCACCCTTGGTGAGCAAATTGCTGATCGAAAATATAGTGTTCAAATAAAAGCTCATCGCCAACGAGCAGCGTTAATAATTTGGTTATGGTTTGGGCTTTATCAAATAATAAATCACGTGCTAATTTGGTATTAAACAATGACGATAGATTATCCTGTTCTAAGTCGCGAATAGATTCTATTAATCCGTTTTCATTATAAGGAAAGGGCCAGGCTGATATTCCCTGATCGGTATAACTGCACAAAATTCTAAATAACAAGGGGTGTACAGCACCATCTATATCAAAATGTAATTTAATTTTCCAATGATCTCTTAAACGACCAATTCGGGGTTCAGTGGATTCGTTATAATCTTCAATTAAGAGTTTATACATTACTTCAGAATTTGCAAATCCAATCCATTTATCTGCAATTATCTTATCAATTATCTTTTTACTAATTCTCCCCTTATTAAAATACTCTCTAAATTCTGCCAGTGAAAGATAAGTTCGGTAACCAAAGATTTCGGAGGCTTCATGCAACGCCCTAAAAAAAGTCTTATCCTGAAATGCGTGTAAGGAATTATGATGAATAAAATCTTTTAAAGGAGCCTGAGCAGGTAAAAAATGACGTAATTTATTTACGAATTTTATTTCCTCTTCGGAATTATTATGTTGATGTATCATTAGTATTGATGTGGATTTAACAAAGAATTATTGATTATTTATTTAATCAATACCAATATCAAATTAACCATTTATTAATTTTCTGAAGTATAAATTTACAAGGGAAGTTTTGTTTAATCGAGATAAGAGGAAGATTGTTGTAAAGTAGGGTTTTAATCGCTAGATTTTTAGAATTAAAAATAATGTAATCGAGTAAATCAAGTTTTAAAACACCTTCCTGAACAAGCTCGTCTTTTATTAACTCTTCCTCAATTAAAATATCGGTGTAAAACCCAATTTCGTTTATATGACCTGTTTCAATTTTTTGCTTACTCCCGAAATTGCTTTTTAACGGAATAGGGCGATTTAAATTTATAAAAGAAGGGAAAAGAAAAATAGCCAGCAAAAAAACGACTGGTACCATTAAAATATGTTTTCTTTTTTTCATGAAATTTTAATATTGCAAAGTTAAACCCTTTTTTGGATTTAAATCAAATTATTAAAATGTTAAAATAACACGAAGCCCCGAAGTAAAAACTCCGGGGCCTCGTGAAACCAAATTAATTAACTAAACTATTCTTTAACCACTTTATAGCTTAGCTTGTTGCTGCTGTTTAAAATATTAACAAAATATATGCCAGACTCTAGGTTCACTGTATTTATTTCTATAAAACCTTGATTATCAATTTTAAAATTTATTTTTTGCTGAATAAGGGTTTTTCCGGTAAGATCGCTAATTACAACTTGCTCCACCTTATTGCTATTTATTAAACTATTGATAAACAACGTTTTATTAAACGGATTTGGGTATAAACGATTTTCACTATCAATAATTGTACCCTTTATTGCTGTAGCTATATAATTAATTGTATTACTTGTGATAGTACAATTAGATTGATTCGTTACCTGGCAATAGTAATTTCCAGAATTTGTAGGTTGAATAGATGGGCCATTTGCTCCCGGAATAAGAGAATTATTATAAAACCATTGATAACTGGAATATGTTCCACTCACCTCTAATAAAGTCCCGTTTTGGCTTATGGTAGCGGTTGTAGGGTAGGTGTACGATCGTTTAAAAGAGGAAATACGGGGTGAAATTCCAACACTATCGTTTAATGTTTTCCAATCTGCACAATTATCTTTTAAATAATAATTTAACCACAATAACGCATAATATTGGGCTGCATCTTGTTGTTGAACCCTGCTTATTGTAGGATTTGGACTACACGTACCTTCTCCAAAAGAGCAATTAAAATTTGTATTAGCAAAATAACAATGCCCGCCTCCCTTAATTTCTGCGTACATTTTTACTGCCGAAAACAAACTGTCGTATTCTAAAATTTGATGTTCTGCAGGAGGTGCCACGCAATCATTTTGAGCAGCAATCACAAAAGAGGGTATGCTAACATTTTGCCCTGCCGTAACCGAAGATGGATTTGTAACTGCAGCTGCAAAATTTACAATTGTATTTATCTGCCCTATAGTTTTGTTCTGCGCTGCTAAAATAGAACTCCCTCCACCCATAGAGTGCCCCATTACAGCCACGCGTTTATTTAATTTCTGAAAAAATAAGGACCCTGATAAATCATTTAACTTTTTCATAGTATCTGCTACAAGTGCTAAATCTTTTCCAAAATCTGCATGAACAGGAGAAAAACTTCCTTCGGTTCTTGGGAAAACCAAAATGTAACCTTTTGGAACATAATATTCCCATAGGTTTGTATAGGAGTCCCACCCCATTACAAATCCATGTCCGAATACCAAAACCGGAAGATTAGTACCCACAACCGGAACGTTTGCAGCATTTGAAGCAGCCGGGTAGTATATTTCGCACTGAATTTGTCGTCCTGCTCCTCCTCCACTTCCAAATCCACCGGTTCTGGTTGGATCATTAAACGTAATGGTTGTATTTCCTATTTGGGAAAATACAAACGACGCAGAAAGCATCATTAAAAAGAAGAAAATTGTTTTCATTTTTTTTAGATTTTAAACAAATATAGACCTCAAATAAGATAAAGGATAGGACAGATTTTTTCTGTTTCTCAGTTAAAACGCTATAAAAAAACAACCGTATAAAAGGCAAAAAACACTTTAATTGGTTTTAAATGTTTAAGTGTTGTTATAAACGCCTTAAAAAGCTAAATTTACCGTTCAAATTATTTATTATGAACAACAATAACCAGGAGGTATTCTTAAAAATTGAAGAGGCTTTAAATCAGATAAGACCGTATTTAGAGGCAGACGGAGGCGACATATCGCTGGTTGAAGTAACAACTGATAATATTGTTAAGGTTAAATTACATGGCGCATGCAACTCTTGCAACATGAGTGCTATGACATTAAAAGCCGGAGTTGAGGAAACGGTTAGAAAAGCCGTGCCGGAGATTGTAGCAGTAGAAGCTATAAATAATTAAATTAGATAATTTCCATCCAATTCCACAAATCCTTTTCTAAACCATATTTAACATCACTAAGGTATTTGCCTATTTTATAGGATAACAAACTATCATTTCGTTCGGGCAAATGGTAATCTTTTCCGTTGTAGCCCAATTGAATTATAGGTGCAATTTGAGCAGCTGTTCCACAACCAAACATTTCACTTACCTTTCCTTTACTGGCAGCTTCAACTATCTCTGTAATGGATAAATCTCTTTCTTCAACTCTAATACCCATGTGCTTCGCAATATGCAATACCGAATCACGGGTAATACCGGCTAATTTGCTGGAACTTAACTTTGGTGTAACTAAAACATTATCAATTACCGCCATTAAATTCATAGCTCCCGATTCCTCAACATATTTATGCTCCTTAGAATCCAACCAAATAATTTGGTGATATCCTTTTGCCTGTGCTTGTTTTAAAGGGAAAAATGATGCACCATAATTACCAGCCGCTTTAGCATATCCTGGTCCACCCTCAAAGGAACGAGCATAAGTAGTTTCGGCATAACAACGCAAAGGTTCGGTAAAATAGGGGCCTACCGGACAGGTAAATATCATAAAACGATAAGACTCTGAGGACTTAACGCCTAATGTTTCATCGGTTGCAAAATAAAAAGGCCTGATGTATAGAGATCCTGTTAGATCATTTGGTGCCCACTTCCTATCCATGTTTAATAAAGCACGCAAACCACCCATAAATATTTCTTCAGGAACCGGAGGCATACACATTCGTTCTGCAGAGATATTTAGTCTTTTAAAATTCTCTAGACCTCGAAATAATCCTACTCTACCATCCGGCTGAATATAGGCCTTCATTCCTTCAAAAATAGCTTGTCCGTAGTGTATTGCGGAAATACTGGGACTCACCAATATTTTTTCGTAAGGAACAATTTTAACATCATGCCATTGACCATTATAAAACTCTGCCGAGAACATATGATCTGAAAAGATTTTTCCAAAAGGTAGTTTAGAGAAATCTACACCCGGAAGTCTGGATTCTTTTATAGCATTAATACTTATATTATCTGCAACTATACTCATAATTATAAATAGAAAGCAAAAATAACATTTTTAACGTTTAGTTAATTTTTATGGGCAATAAT
The DNA here is from genome assembly GCA_044238735.1 of Bacteroidia bacterium. Taxonomy (GTDB): domain Bacteria; phylum Bacteroidota; class Bacteroidia; order UBA4408; family UBA4408; genus JBIICS01. The sequence continues at coordinate 18,825 of JBIICS010000018.1, read as the reverse complement.
CCCCGATAAAAAAAGTAATTGTGCCCTAATGCATTCAAATAAGCGGGTTTAAGCAAGTTTAAAGTTAGTTTCACACCCAATATTTATAGGCAAATAAGCACTGTAAAACTTTACAAGAATTGATCTAAATTTAGATAACCTGATAAAATAGCGCCATTAAAAGTTTTATTTTAAATACCTTTAGAATCATGCGTTTTATTAAACATCAATTGTTTTTAGTTCTGATTATGTTCTGCAACTCCATTGATTTGAATGCAAATCAATTTCCTGATACGTTGCAAATAAATTCCAAACACTTTAGGGTAAACACAAACCCCTATTTGAATTATTTTCATGATTTATCCAAAAGATTAACCCTAGAACAAGTTTATAAAAAAGAATTTAAAAGAAATTTAAACAATACTCCTAATTTAGGTTTTACAGGCGGTAATCATTGGTTTTATTTAATTGTTAAAAACAACTGTTCGGAATTAAATCCATTATTAGAAATTCAGTATCCTTTTTTCGATACAATAAATGTTTACATATACTATCAAAATACAATTGAAGAAACATATACCACGGGTGATTGTTTTAAATTTGAAACTAGACCCATAGATCATAAAAACTTTATTTACCCTTTAAATATTGATAAAGGGAAGAGTTGTAAAATTTTTATAGAATTAAAGTGCAATGGAGAAGCCACAAGTTTTCCGGCTACAATAACCGACTCGGAAAGCTTAAACAAAAAAGACAGTAAGGAAACTATTTTACTAGGCATCTACTATGGCATTATACTATTTGCCTTTTTTCTTTCCTTCTTTTTAGGAAATGCCCTTGGCGAAAGGTCTCATTTTTATTATATACTTTATCTGATATCACTTACCTTATTTCAGGGATCGTTGGATGGAATTAGCTTTCAGTACCTCTGGCCCAATAATCCATGGATAGCCAATCATATAATTCCCTTTTCGGGTGGTTTAAGCCTTTTGTTTTTACTCTTGTTCTCCGACAAACTTTTAACTATTTCCAAACAGAATAGATTTTCAAAAGTACTATACCGGTTTATTCTTCTTGAGCTAACTTCACTCGCCTTTATATCGTTATTTAACGGCTTTTTATATTCTCTTTCTATTAAGCTAATCAGTTTTTCAGCACTATTAGTTGATTTATATATATTTATTGGGGCCATTCGTTTATACAAACAACAATCGAATACGGCTCGGTTTTTTATACTAGGATTTGGATTTCTCCTGGTCATGATTTTAATTGTACAAATAAAAAACTTTGGACTTTTACCCAGAGTTTTTATTACCGAATTTGGAATACAAATTGGGTCACTATTAGAAATTATACTATTAACATTTGCGTTAGCGGATAGAGTAAGATCGCTTCAATTGGAAAAGAATAAAGCTCAGGAAGCCCTGTTAATACAACAAGAAGAAACCATTGCCTTACAACAATCGATTAACGAAACTTTAGAAAAAAAAGTAACTGAAAGAACAAAAGAGGTTGTACTTCAGAAAGAAATAATTGAAGAAAAAAACAAGGATATTACCGATAGTATTAATTATGCAGAGCGAATTCAGCGTGGTGTTCTTAAATCGGAAAAACAACTTCGTAAGATATTTGAAGAATCTTTTATTTTATTTAGACCTAAAGATATAGTGAGTGGTGACTTTTACTGGTTTTCCAAAATTAATACAACACCACAAGAAAATATTCCTACTCAACCAATAGCAGTTATTGCTGTAATTGATTGTACGGGCCATGGAATTCCGGGTGCATTTATGAGTATGGTAGGTAATACCATTTTAAATCAGACATTAAAAGATCCACGCATTAGTTCTCCTGCAGATGCTTTAAATTATTTAAATGAAGAGGTAAAATCCACACTTCTTAAAAAAGATATTCATCATGATACAGATTTAATTAAAGACGGAATGGATATTAGCATGGTAGCCTTAAATCTTCAAACATTTAAATTGTCTTATGCTGGCGCAAATAATCCTTGCTGGATTGTGCGAAAAAACAAACTTAATATTCCTCCCGATTTTATAGTAAATGAATTTGAGGACAATCCATCTTGTTTAATAGAGCTTAAACCCAATAAACAAGCCATAGGGGTTAATACTAATACAATGGAAAGTCCATTTAAGAATACTGAAATTCAACTAGAAAAAGGAGATTGCATTTATTTATTCAGTGATGGATATTGTGATCAGTTTGGGGGTGAAAAAAATAAAAAATTTGGTTCTAAAAGATTAAAAGAAGAATTGGTGAACTTCCATAACTCTTCGCTACTTGAAGGCGAAAAGCATCTGCTTGGGATCCACACTAAATGGAAGGCGCATCATAATCAGATTGATGATATTTGCGTAATTGGAATTCGGGTTTAAGATGTTAGGAACTCAAAAAAGTCGCCTTATTATCTTATCAAAGTAAAAGCTCCTGAGATATAATCCTGCTCACGAAACACATTTAAGAATTTTACTTTATAAACATAAACATCCTGTTGAGCATTCTTTCCTTTAAAAGTACCATCCCATCCTACTTTAGGATCATTTGTCTTAAAAATCTCCAACCCCCATCGATCAAAAACACTAAACTCATACTCTAGAACACCAAATACACTGGGCTTATAAATGGGATTATACGAATCACCGTTTGGAGTAAAAGCATTGGGTATATAAAAAGCAAAATCGGGCCTAATATAAACCTTACCGGTTAAAGTATCACTACATCCAAATTGATTTGTAACAATTTGTGTATACTCATACCAACCTGTATCAGGGTAAGTATGCAAAACGTTACAAGCATAGGAAGTATCCCCATCTCCAAAAGCAATTATACAACTTTCTGCATTAGTAGATAGATCTGTAAAGTTTATAAAAGGTTCAAATACCGACCGTTCAATACTATCCAGACTTAAACCTGCTTTAGGTAAGTCTAAAACAGTAACGGCGTCTTGCAATAAGAAAGTATCTTTACGGGTGCATCCTTCAATATTCTGAATAATTAAACTAACATCAAAAACACCGGCGTTGTTATAGGTATAAGTTGGATTTGGCTGGTTACTGGTATTACCGTCGCCGAAGTTCCAGGTATAGGTATATAAAACTGTTGATTTTGAGCTATCTTTAAAGGATACCACAACAGGCTTACATCCCCTTGCGCCGGGAATAGCGAATGCAGCAACCGGTGGTTCATTAACATAAGCCGTATCGGTATATGTTTTTAAACATCCGTATTCGGAAAGATAAAGAGTAATTGGATATACTCCATTAGCCGAGAAGGTAAGATTTGAGATATTCTGAATAACAGCTGTATCTATACTGGCATTTACAGGAAAACTCCAGCCAAACTGAGCTGTACTTCCATTATTTCCGGTACCGTTAAGGTTAAAATTATTGTCATCCAAACACTGTCCTCCCGGTTTATTAAAGAATGGTTTTACGATTGGTTTTATTGAAATTAATCTATAAGTAGTATCAAAACATTTAGATTGATTAACGGCTACCAGCATAACGTTATATAAACCTGTATCAGGAAAAGTAAAAACAGGATTTTTTAATGTAGAGGTGTCGTTTGAAACTCCGGCAACACCAAAGTTCCAGAACCACTGATTGGAAACCTGACTTAAGTTATTAAAATCATATTTTAGTCCTTCGCAAAACTGATCCTGCACATCTATTGTGGCAATAGGCTCGGGTATTACATACACTTTTTGAGTATCAGTATCAATACATGAATACTGAAAACCCTGCAATACAACATCATGAAAACCATCGGTACTAAAGGTTATACCATTAACAGTGTTGCCAAAAGCCGATGCTTGACTTGCCGAAGGATCAAAATACCACGAGAAGGTGGCGGTAGTGGTAAAATTTCCGGAGGCAGAAAAATTAAACTGATTACCTTGCAAGCATTGATCGGGAGGTATTGTAAAAACCGGATTAAACTTAGGATAAACCTTTATCGGTTCAAAAACAGTATCGCTGCAACCAGATGCAGTAGAAGCAATAAGTGTAACAAAGAAAGTACCTGTGTCGGGATAAATAAAGCTGTAATTCGTATTTCCCAGGTTTTGAAAAGTTGCGGTAGGATGCCCTGGATCAATACTTACCTGGCTTATTGGGTTTGTTCCGTATACAATTTGCACCAATACAGTATCCCCGTTGCACTGGTTATTAGAGGGGATTATTGCCGGCCGAGGTTCGGGATAAATATCCAGTGTATCGGTAATTGTTTTAGAACATCCAAACTGGCTAACTGTTAAAGACACCGTTTGTTTTCCGGGAGCGATAAACGAAACATTATTTACATTTTGACCTGATGCTTGAATTGGAATTGCATTAGAACCAAAATTCCATGAAAATGTGGCGGCTTGGTCGAATATTCCGGTTGCGTTAAAGTCTGCACTGTTATTATCTAAACATTGAGCATTAGGAATAGAGAATGCAGGAACCAATTTTGGATAAGCCGACACGAGTTGCTCAACCGTATCGGCGCAACCGGGGTTATTATTAGTGGCAATTAATGTAACGGTGTATATTCCGGTATCTTGATAAGTATGATTAACCGTTCCACCCGTAGTAGCTGATCCATCTCCAAAATCCCAGTAAAAATTTGTTGCATTAAAACTATTTTGAGTGAAAATAAAATCCATTCCACTACACTTCTCTATTTGCACCGGAAATGCTGCAATAGGTACATTACAATTAACTACATTAAACTGAAACTCCCGTTGATTAATACTGATTAAAACACCATTTCTGTATTCCTTAGCACAAACGGTTACTACGTATTGTCCGGATTGTGTAGCCGTTCCGGTTAGCAATCCTGTTATAGAATCTATGGCAAATGCCGGACTACCATTTAAAGGAATTAATCCACTATATCCGGCTGCATAGGGTACACCAGGATATACAGGAGGACCCGGGTCGCAGGAGCCAGCATCATCCGGCTTAGGGCACGAACTAGTTGCCCCTAAAAAGGCATCGCAAAGTTCGTATCTAATAACATCCCCATCTAAATCGGTTGCAGAATAATCAAACCTTAACGGATCATTAGTACAAATAAAAATGGGTGGAGCATTATTATATCTGGGAGAACTATTATTAGGGAAAAGCGAGGCAGAGGGAACATGCGCAAATATGGTACTTCCTACACTACCCGGATTTACAATATTTATTATGGTTCCGTTTCTACAACATCTTTGATATACTAAATCATAACCAGAAGAATTGGGGGGGAGATATACATCTATATTAAAAATGGCTTCATTAACGCAAACATTTCCGGGAGCCACCAAACAAGGGTTTATAAGTGGTGCATTTAAATTAAGATTTGTATCCGCATTTACAGCTAAAACACTAGAAAGTGATCCATCATCAGTATTATAAACAAAAATATAGGAAAGTAAATCGCCATTTAAAGCATCCGGATTTCCGTTGAAACAATCGCGGAACTGCTTAAGTGTTACTCTGTAATTACCGTTATAATCAAGTTGGGTATAATAAATTTCACCACCTACAATATGGGTAGCAAATAACTGGCTGCTGATTACAAATAAAACAGCAACCAAGATATGCCTTAAACGGCTCATTCTTAATTAACTCCTATCTAAATTTAACGAAAAAAAACGAGTTGTAGATTAAAAAACGACAAACTAGTTCCTGCGGTCTATTCCCCACAATAATTTGTTGCGAATGGTATCAAAAAAAGTATTTCCTTCTAATTTGATGAGGCTAATAGAGTAGGGAGATTTGGATATAGTTAACTCGGTATCGGCATCTATGTAGTTACTATGAGAGTCTAAAGAAACGAGGTATTTATGACTACGACCTTCTATTTTAAGCGTTATTTTTTTTCGGTCGCTTATTACCATTGGCCTTACATTTAAATTATGAGGGGCAATGGGAGTAACAATAAATGTATCCGTATCTGCCAAAACGATTGGACCGCCACAACTTAAGGAGTAGGCTGTTGAACCGGTGGGTGTTGAAATTATCAAACCATCAGCCCAATAAGAATTTAAGTATTGACCATCTATATAGGCATGAATGGTAATCATGCTGGCCACTTCATTTTTATGAATGGTTAACTCATTTAAAGCAAAATCTACATTACCAAACAATCCCTTTGGAGTTTCTATTTGTAATAATGAACGTTTATCGTAAACAAATTTTTGTTGCTTCACTAACTCCAAGGCTGCGTCGATTTCCTCTTTAGAAACACTGGCCAAAAATCCCAAACGACCTGTATTTATACCCATAATAGGAATTCGTGTACCAATTATATACTGAATGGAACTCAATAAAGTGCCGTCGCCACCAATTGTAATTAAAATATCCGGATTAACATCAGACAAACGCTCTTCCTCGATATAACTTAATGAAATTGGGCTTGATGGTTTAACTTCATCGTAAAGTTTTTTGCAAAGAACAATTTCAAATTCTTTTTTTAATAAAATCTCGATCAGGTTTTCGAGAAAGGGAAACCAGGCCTGATTAAATCGATTAGAGTATAAAGCAACTTTCATTTTTATGCCACTACCCCACCTTCTTTAAGTTTCTCGGCATTTTCTGCCAACTGTAATGAATCTAACATTTCCTGCAAATCGCCATCCATAAATTGAGGAAGATTGTACATAGTTAAACCAATGCGATGATCGGTAATACGACTTTGAGGGTAGTTATAGGTACGAATTTTTGCAGATCGATCGCCTGATGATACTAATGATTTGCGCTTTTTAGCTTGCTCTTCCATTCGTTTATTAAACTCCACTTCATACAAACGAGAACGTAGAACAGCCAAAGCCTTTTCATAATTTTTTATCTGAGAACGTTCGTCCTGACATTGAACCACCATCCCAGTTGGAATATGGGTTAACCGTACAGCCGAATAAGTAGTATTTACAGACTGTCCGCCCGCACCACTAGAGCAGAATGTATCCTTTCGAATATCAATTTCCTTAACCTCCACATCAAATTCATCTGCTTCTGGCATTACCAATACAGTAGCGGCACTGGTATGAACACGACCCTGTGTTTCGGTATCAGGCACACGTTGTACGCGATGCACGCCAGCTTCAAATTTTAAATTTCCATAAGCATTATCCCCTATTACATTAAAGATAATTTCCTTAAACCCACCCGAAGTTCCATCGTTATGGTCTACCACTTCAACTTTATAACCTGCCTTATCAAAATACTTGGAGTACATTCTAAATAAGTCGCCTGCAAAAATACTGGCTTCATCACCACCCGTTCCGGCACGAATTTCAAAAATAGCATTTTTGGCATCTTCAGGATCTTTAGGAACAAGCAACATCTTTATGTCTTCTTCCATTTTATTTTTTCGCTCTTCCGTTTCGGCCAACTCCATTTTAGCCATTTCCAACATATCTTTATCTTTTTCGGTGGCCAAAATTTCTTTTGCGGTATCGTAATTACTCATTAAAGCTTTATAATCGAAATAGGCCTTTACAACAGGCTCCAAATCCTTATATTCTTTATTAAACTGTTTAAATACTTTCATATCGCCAATAACTTTGGGATCGGAAAGCTTTAATTCAACCTCTTCTCTTCTTCTACGTATAGCATCTAATTTTGCCAATAAACCGGACTCACTCATCATTCATGTTTTTAATTGTATATAAATTCTCCTTTATCACTCTTAATTGTAAGCTTTTTGGTGTCTGACGCCTCAACTCTACCTACCACCTGAGCGTTAACATTATATTTTTTACTTATTTCAATTATATCATTTGCAAAATCCTGAGCACAATAAATTTCCATTCGATGGCCCATATTAAACACTTTATACATCTCCTTCCATTCGGTATTACTTTGCTCGTGTATTAAGTTAAATAAAGGAGGAACAGGAAACAGATTGTCCTTGATAACATGAAGTGGATTATCAATAAAATGAAGGACTTTGGTTTGAGCACCTCCACTACAATGAACCATACCATGTATATCCTTTCTAAACTTGGCTAAAATATCATTAATAATTGGCGCATAAGTTCGTGTTGGAGATAAAACTAACTTTCCGGCAGTAAGCTCTTCACCTGTTTCAACCCTAATTTTATCAGTAAGTTTAATACCTCCTGAGTACACTAAATCATTTGGAACAGCTGAGTCAAAGCTTTCCGGATATTTTTCTGCCAGATATTTTGCAAACACATCGTGGCGAGCTGATGTTAGTCCGTTGCTACCCATTCCGCCATTATACTCCAATTCGTATGTTGCCATTCCATTAGAAGCCAGCCCTACAATTACATCTCCGGCCTGAATATTATGATTTGAGATTACATCCTCTCGTTTCATCCGGCAAACCACCGTGCTGTCTACAATAATTGTTTTAACTAAATCACCTACGTCTGCTGTTTCTCCCCCGGTAGAAATGATGTTAACACCATATCTTTTCAAGTCTTCTATCAGTTCTTCGGTGCCATTAATTATTGCAGAAATAACATCACCGGGAATTAAATGTTTATTTCGGCCGATGGTTGAAGAAAGCATAATATTTTGAGTAGCCCCAACGCACAATAAATCGTCAATATTCATGATTAAAGCATCCTGAGCTATTCCCTTCCAAACACTCATATCTCCTGTTTCTTTCCAGTACATATAGGCAAGAGAAGATTTGGTACCGGCTCCATCGGCATGCATTACTATACAATAATTAGGGTCGTTACTTAAGAAATCGGGTACAATTTTACAGAATGCTTTAGGAAATAATCCTTTATCTAAATTTTTAATCGCATTATGTACATCTTCCTTTCCTGCAGAAACGCCGCGTTGCTGATATCTATTTTCTACCATATTATAAAAACAAAAGCATCCTGCCCAATGGGACAGGATGCCATATATTAATTATTTTGCTACTTGCCTCCTTCTGCCGGAGCCTCAGTTGGAGCAGGAGCAGTTTTCTTAGGAACAAAATCTGTGCGTAAAACAGAGAAATCTGTTCTACGATTCATTTGGTGAGCAGCTTCTTGCTCTTCAGTAGTTTTCATTTTCTTAATTTCTGCCTCCGTTACTTTAGGTCTAGACTCGCCATAACCAACAGCTTGTAAACGATCGCCATCAATTTCTTTAGAAATTAAATAATCCACAACCGATTGAGCACGTTTTTGAGATAACTCCTGATTGTATTTATCATCAGAACGAGAATCTGTATGAGAACCAATAGAAATAGTGATATTTGGATTATCATTTAAAGTAGAAATCAATTTATCCAAAGATACCATTGATTCTGGTCTTAAGTCCCACTTTGCTAAATCGTAAAAAATGTTTGGTAATTCGATTGGTTTTTTAATACCCTGAAGAGTAAAATTAAGTTCGAACGTTTTAGATTCCTCAACACCCACAGTAGTGGCTTTACCCTTATCAGAATTTAAATACTTATCGGCACTAACTGCCAAAGTGTAGGAGGTATTTGCATGAATATAGCGTTCTGCACCATTTTCAGCAAACTTATAGAAACCTGAATTATCAGTCTTAACTTCCACAGAAGAGCCATCTGAGCCAATCATTTTAACGGTTGCATTAGCAATAGGCTGTTGAGTGTCAACATCTTTTACTTTACCTTGAATAGCAAATACCAATGGAGGAAGATTAAAACTATAAATATCATCCATTCCTTTACCATTAGCACGGTTAGAACAGAAGAAACCTCTTTCCTTACCGCCTTCGAACATGATACCAAAGTCATCAGCAGATGAATTTAAAGGAAATTTCATATTTGTAACGTTAGTAAAATTAGTTCCAGATTTCTCAGCATGGAAAATATCTAAACCACCCATACCTAAATGACCATTAGAAGCAAAATAGATAGAGCCATCTTCATGGATATAGGGGAACATTTCTTCATCAGGAGTATTAATTGGAGCACCCAAGTTAATAGGAGTTTCTAACCATTTCTTTTCTTTCTTATTGTATTCAATATACCAAATATCATGACCCCCTAAACCACCGGGCATGTCAGAAGAAAAATACAAACGGGTTTCATCTTCATTAAGACTTGGATGACCAACTGAAAAGGAATCGGCAGTAACCTTAATTATAGTTGCTTCTGCCCAATCCGTACCTTTTTTCTCGGTATGAAAAATCTCACAGCCTAAATTTTTCTTTCTTTCGTTAGGACAACGGGTAAAAAACAAAGTGTTGAATTTATGGTTAACAGATACAGAGCCTTCATTGGCAACAGAATTTACCGTTTTACCAATTGGAATTGGCGAAGACCATTTCCCTTTTTTATCACGTTTAGATTCGTAGATATCAGAGAAGCTTTCCCCCGTAACACCATCAATATCAGCACCATCGGCACCAATTCTGGAAGAAGTAAAATAAAGATCAGTATATTTTTTATCAATATAAGTTGGAGAAAAATCAGAATATTTAGAATTTAACTGCGCTTCATTTGCAACAACGTAACGAGTAGGATTATCTCTCCACTTTTGAGCTAATTCGCATGATTTTGAACCATCTTCGCCTTTTTTATCTTCAGGCTTTAGGGCTTTATAGGCATTATATTGAGCCTGTGCTTCAGCATACTTCTCATTTTGCTTCATCATATCTGCCAACATCAGAACAACAACCGGATCAGCGTATTTGGCTTTTATGGCTTTTTGGTACCACGTTTCGGCTTGTTTTAGATCGTTAACATGACGGTAACACTCCGCAATTTTAAAAACCATTTCGGATTTAATTGCTTTGTCTTTTTCCTTGGTATAAGCCTTTTTGTATAGCTCTATAGCAGAATAGTATTCCAAATTATTAAAAGCATATTCTGCATCTTTTAAATAGTTTTTCTGTGCGAACGCTGAAATGCTAAAAGATAGAACCAAAACAGCGGAAAAAAAGAATTTTGAAAATTTCATATTTAGTTATACGTCTAAATTGTACCTGTAGCAAAAATAACTACTTATTTTAAACTACAAAGCTAAATTTCAATTAAAAGAAGGTTTATAAAATGATTTTTGGGTTAAAATCCGAATAAAATGATTAAAACTTGGAGAAAGCCTCGTTGCAAACAAATTATTTAAGCCTAATCTTTTGTTTGAACAACCAGATTTAATAGCAGTGGTATGCGTAAATTTAAATTAAAGTTTAACTAACCTCCTTGATAAACGACTGTATATCAATTATTTAAAACGAAATAGTGGTCGTTAGAATTTCGGGCATGAAACGACGAAACGTTTTTTGGGCCTAAATTTAGTATAAGCGCAAAATTGATAAGCAAAAGAAACTTCATGCGACCCGCGAGTATTACCAATTAGCCATGAAATAGTTTGATCGTAACTATATCCAAGTCTAAATCGGTCTGATATATACCCAATTAAAAAACACAAAGCATCATTGTTGGGGTAACCGGGTTTATAAGACTTCAGGAAACCAGGGATCCCTCGGTACCAGATACCACCCACAAAATTGTTTTTGTTTAAATAGGCTCCAACATCTAACTGATCAAATTTAGCTTGGTGTTTATAGTTTACTGCAACCGTAACGCTCATATCAGTTGCACGTAGATCTCCGTTTTTGCCACCAATGTTAAATGTTTCTCCTCCCTGCAATGATATTTTCATTGGAAGTTTAGATTTAGCACCTAACATACTTTCATTTGGTGTATTTAAATGGTGAACAGACAAACCATACCACATATCATGAGAGTATATCATCATACCACTTGATATATCCAAAAAATTTGCTCGTTGAGGCAGCGCTTCGATAGTAGTTGGAGCTCCACCACGGGCTATTTGATCACCAAATAATAAGTTATAATAATTAACTATTTTGGTTACACCACCAACCTGAGCTGCAAAACAAGCTTGCCAGTTACGATCTATTTGAATTTGATAATTGTAAATTCCTGAAAATGAGGTGGTTGCTAAATTTGCGGTCCCCGCTACATCTCGAGTATACAAAAAACCCAAGCCACCATGCACGGCATGCACGTAGGAATCGTAACTGACCAAAGTTGAGGTATATCCATTTCCGGCTGCGGGCCATTGCTTTCTAAAATTTGTGGTTAACCGAGCACATGATTCATCACCTGCCAGGGCCGGATTTAAAAAACATGGAGCAGAATAAAATTGAGTTAACTGTATATCCTGAGCAAAGAAATCTTGAAAAGGAGCTACTGCTAAGACCAATACTAAAATGTAAGTTTTAAAATTTAGAGATGATTTCATCAGCAAATTGTTGGCTCCATTAATTTAAGTGTAAGTTACAAAAATAAATCTATATTTTGAAAATGCACTTTGTATCCGGAAGTTTAATTTTAGCAGACATCCTGTTTTCGCTTTTAATTAAATGAATAATATTAAGTTGATCGGGAGATAAATCGAATAAAATGGTATTGGTTATTTCAAAAAAATTTGGATTCGTCCATTTAAATTTACTTGTTTCGAAATAGATCCATATAGCATCTTCTTCTTTCTCGTATCCAATAATTGAAAGTTCTAATTTTCTTTTATTTACGTTAATTATCAGATTTTTTAAGATGTAAGTATTTAATATTTCCTTATTAAACTCAAACTTAGACTGATCCAACAGATCTACTTTTTTTTTAAGATTAGTTCTTAATACATTCTCCAAATCATTTGTAAAACATTTTACACTGAGTTGAGCATTTTTCTCCTTCTGATTTAAGTTGATTTCTGTTACACTTAAATAAAAAGGGTGAAATGAAGAAAAAATCACCCAAAAAATCACCCCTAAAGCTAGTTTTAGAATTCTTATTTTTGGTTGCATATCGCAAATATAAAATAATGCAGGAATTTAATACGTGGTTTAGCCTGGGTATAACCCACATTATATCATTTGAAGGCATTGATCATTTATTGTTTATTCTTTCAATCAGTTTTTTATTTGATTATACTGATTACAAAAAATTTATTTTTTTAATAAGCGGTTTTACCTTAGGACATACGTTATCTTTGATTTACGGAACGTTTTCCAAATTTAAAATCGACTCTAATCTGATTGAATTTTTAATTCCCATAACTATTATTATCAGCGCCATCAGCAATTTACTACCAAATAAAAAGAATGTTTACAAATTAAGTTTTATTTGTCTATTCTTTGGACTTATTCATGGTTTGGCATTTAGCAACAGTATTAGTTCTTTATTAGGCCAAAGCAATACGGCTCTTTGGGCACTTCTTTATTTTAATTTAGGAATAGAAACTGCTCAACTTTTTTTATTTATTACTTATCTTTTATTAAGTATTCTTATCATTAAACAATTTAAAATTACTAAACAAAAATTTAAACAAACTATAAGTGTTTTAGTAGCTTTGATGGGTGTTTTTATGTGTTATAACCGCTTAGAGAATTTGATATGAAAAAATTTATTTTACTATTTAGTTTACCGCTTAGTTTATTTGCACAAGTTATTCAAAACAATCCGGGTTCTAACCATGGAAACAAGTTTGAACAACTTGGACCGGCCTACTTACAAGATGTTAATGAATACAGAACTGCATCCGGTGCTCCAGGACCCAAATATTGGCAACAAAGAGCCGACTATACTATTGAAGTTGTTTTGGATGAAAAAAACACAAGTATTGAGGGCTATGAAACCATTACTTACTTTAATCAATCCCCTAACGATTTAAACTACCTGTGGCTTCAATTAGACGAGAACCAGCACGACCCCTCTGTTGATAGCCATAATTTTGATGGATCAAAGCTAGGCTCTACTATTACAGACAAAGACTTAATTCCATTTAATTATAAAGAAACCAATAAAGATTTAGGCGATAAAATAATAAGTGTAACAGATCATAACAATAAAGCTCTTGCTTATACCATTAACCAAACCATGATGCGGGTTGAATTACCGAAAACTTTAAAAGCAGGAGAACGTTTTGTTTTCAATATTAAATGGAAATATAAAATTGCTGAACGCTCTAAAGTAGGCGGAAGAGGAGGGTTTGAATATTTTACGGAGGACAAGAATTATATTTTTACCATTGCACAGTGGTATCCTCGTTTGTGCGTATATAGCGACTATCAGGGTTGGAATAATAAACAGTTTACCGGTAGAGCTGAGTTTGCTCTTACATTTGGCAATTTTAATGTAAAGATAACTGCACCGGCTAACCATGTAATAACTGCTACCGGTGAGTGTACCAATTACAAAGACGTTTTAAGTGAAGAACAATTTAAAAGATGGCTAAAATCACAAAACAATTCGGAACCTATAGAAATTGTTACTTTAAAAGAAGCGAAGAAATCAGAAGAAAATGCAGCAACTGGTTCAAAAATATGGACCTTTAAGGCAGATAGTGTAAGGGATTTTGCATGGGGTTCTTCACCAAAATTTATTTGGGATGCAATGCCTGTAATAATTAATGGCAAGAAGATTATGTGTATGAGTTTTTATCCGAAAGAAGCTTATGGATTATACAGAAAATATTCTACCAAAGTTATTGCACATACCCTTAAAACCTATTCTAAATTTACAATTCCGTATCCCTACCCGGTGGCCCAAAGTGTTGAAGCATCCAATGGCATGGAATACCCTATGATCTGTTTTAATTTTGGAAGGACTGAGAAAGACGGTACCTATTCCGAGTCTACCAAATATGGAATGATTGGCGTAATTATACACGAAGTAGGTCATAACTTTTTCCCCATGATTATTAATAGCGATGAAAGACAATGGACATGGATGGATGAAGGTTTAAATACGTTTGTTCAGTTTTTGACAGAACAGGAGTTTGATAACAATTACCCATCGTCAAGAGGACCTGCTCATAAAATTGTAGATTATATGAAGCTTCCAAAAGATCAATTGGAGCCAATAATGAGTAATTCTGAAAACATTGTAAACTTCGGAAATAATGGTTATGGAAAACCGGCAACCGGATTAAACATATTAAGAGAAACCATTATGGGAAGAGATTTATTTGACTATGCTTTTAAAGAGTACTCAAGAAGGTGGGCTTTTAAGCATCCTACTCCTTCCGATTTTTTTAGAACAATGGAAGATGCTTCAGGAGTTGATTTAGATTGGTTTTGGAGGGGTTGGTTTTATGGCATAGAACCTACAGATATATCAATTGATGAAGTTAAAGAAATTGAAATAAGCCGAGCAGATAATATTCCAAATAAAGTTGATACCGTTTACGAGAACAAATACCTGAACGATTTTGAACACATCTCTAAAATCCGTAATCGTGAAGCTAAATTATCTTTTGCCGTTGAAGCAGATACTAGTTTGAAAGATTTTTATTATTACAATCCGAATACAAAAAAAACTACCTATAAATTAAAAGCAGCCTCAGATGGAATTGAAACACTACCTAAAGATGACTTTAGTTTACTTACAAAAAATAAATATTTATACGAATTAAGTTTTAGTAACCTTGGCGGACTTATTATGCCCATTATATTGCAATGGAATTTTGAAGATGGCAGTAGTGAATACGAGAAGATTAATGCCTATATATGGAGAAAAAATGAAAGGCAAGTGGTTAAAACATTTATGAAAGACAAAAAAGTAAAGTCGGTGGTTTTAGATCCCCTGCGTGAAACAGCAGATATAAATGAAAGCAATAATAATTGGCCCAAAGAGTTTACACGAAACAGAATAGAAATATATAAGTCTAAAACAGTAGGTAGAGGACAAAGTAGTGGAGGTAATCCTATGCAAGAAGCTAAAAAGAAAAAATAAATGATGCATTTAATTTAATCGAGTTTGTATATATCTGATGCAAACATCAGTAAGCCCTGTTTATCTACCCATGCAGTAAAATAATTTATACTTACAGCAACAGCAGTATGAAGTGGAATCTTAATATTTTCTTTCGACTTAATCAGACTATCTAATTTACTATCATTCCAGGCCCTGTCTTTTTTTAACAATAAAACTGCGAGATTTCGGGCATCAAACAATCGAATACAACCTGAACTAAAAGTTCTGGTTTCCTTTTCAAATAAATTTTTAGCGGGTGTATCATGAAAATAAATAAAATGAGGATTAGGAAAATTAAATTTTATTTTACCCATTGGATTAGTTTCTCCGGGCTCCTGAACAAAAACGTATGATGAAGCATCTGTGATGCTATCCCAATAAACGTTACATGGATTTAACAAGGCATGATTCAGGTATACATTTATTTTTTCGCTTTCAGTAAATTTACAATCTTCTTTTAATTTTGGCAGAATATCTAAGTTAATGATACCCGGCGGAACAATCCAATGCGGATTAATTTCTATCTCATTTAACCATGCCGTAAACTCCTGGGTTTTACGCGTTTCGCGGCCTACAATTATTTTCATCTTTAATATGACAGAATCGTGGTATAACAGTGCGAGATCCTGTGCAGCTATATTCACAAAAATAAAAGTATCAGCCGGCACTTTAAAAGATTTCCATCTTTTCAAATTAGTCTCAATTTCCTTTATACGTCTTTCAACCGGAACATTCATTGCGGTAATGGTTTTAATACCAATGATACCATCTACCTTAAGGTTATGCCGATATTGAAATCTTTTAACTCCTTCCTCTAAATTCAGGTTAAAAGTGTCGCATGTTAAAGAGATTAGTTTATGATCACCGGAAATAATAAGCCGCTTACGAATTAAATTTATTCCCGAATTAATATCACCACGTTTTAAAACACGATTAAATTTTATATGAGGCCAGCCGCCGTTCTTTTTAATTTCAGAGTATTTAATTAAATAAGCGTTAAGTTCAGGATGGTTTTTAGCACAAGTTAACTTAACCGTTAGTACATTAAATAACAATATTAAAAGCGGGGAAAAATAAAATAACATTATTATCTATAATTAGATAAGATCAAAATATTCAACCACAAATTTATATCCATTGCTCAATTAAAAAATACAATTTCATTTTCAAATTGATGATTCTTATCATTCTTGTAAATTTAAAATTTCTGTTACTTTACAACTTATAATACTGAAAATATGAAAAACATCTTAAAAGTAATTACAGGCTTTATTTTAATAAGGGTAAGCCTTATTTTTCTTGATAGCTGTAACAACACAACAATTCCGCAAAATATTAGCGCCGTTACTAATTTTAAAAAAGATCGCTACATAGGCAAATGGTATGAGATAGCCCGCTTTGATTTTCGTTTTGAGAGAGATTTAAATAATACCACTGCCGAATATAGCTTAAACAGTAATGGAACCATTCAGGTTGTTAATCGTGGATACAATTTTAAAACTAAAAAATGGGAAGAGGTTAACGGAAAGGCCAAATTTGTAAATAATGAAACTGTTGGCATGCTTAAAGTATCTTTTTTTGGTCCTTTTTATAACGGATATAATATAATAGCATTGGATGATGATTATAAATATGCCCTTGTTGCGGGACAATCGCTTGATTATTTGTGGATCCTGTCTCGCAATAAAACCATACCAGAAGATATAAAAAATGCTTATATCGAAAAAGCAAGGAAATACGGCTTTAATACTGATAAATTAGTTTGGGTGGAACACCAAAAGTAAAAGGGGTAAAAAATCCTTTAAAGGATAGGCATTTTTATTAACCAGCCAAAATCAATTATAAATATAGTTTATACATAACATTTAAAACATATATAAAAATATATGATTTTATTCTTTCATTTTTGTGTTACTAAACTAAACAACTATGAAAAGAATAACAATTGCAAAGGGCGATGGAATAGGCCCAGAAATTATGGATGCAACACTTAAAATAATTAAGGCATCCGGAGCTCAGGTAGAATTTGACGAAATTGAAGTGGGCGAAAAAGTATACTTATCGGGTAATACATCAGGTATCAGCTCAGAATCATGGGACATAATAAGAAGAAATAAGGTTTTTTTAAAAGCTCCCATAACAACACCTCAAGGTGGAGGATATAAAAGCTTAAACGTTACAACCAGAAAAATGCTTGGCTTGTATGCAAATGTTAGACCTTGCAAAAGTTATTACCCCTATATATCCACCAAGCATCAAAATATGGATATTGTAATCATCAGAGAAAATGAGGAAGATTTATATGCAGGTATTGAACATCAACAAACCGATGAGGTAGTGCAATGTTTAAAATTAATTAGCAGACCCGGATGTGAAAAAATCATTCGCTATGCCTTTGAGTATGCTAAACAATACAATCGTAAAAAGGTAACTTGTTTCACAAAAGACAATATCATGAAACAAACGGACGGTTTGTTTCACCAGGTATTTGATGAAATTGGTGCAGAGTATCCGGAGATTGAAAAAGAACATTGGATTATAGATATAGGTGCCGCTAAGATGGCCGATACACCTGAAGTATTTGATGTAATTGTTACCTTAAATTTATACGGAGATGTTCTATCAGATATTGCGGCTCAGATAGCTGGTTCGGTTGGATTAGCCGGTTCTTCAAATATTGGCGAGGAATGTAGTATGTTTGAAGCCATCCATGGTTCTGCCCCCAGAAGAGCTGGACAAAATTTAGCAAATCCTTCGGGATTATTAAACGGAGCTATCATGATGCTTATTCATTTAGGTGAGACCAAAGCAGCCGAATCTATTCAAAACGGCTGGTTAAAAACCATTGAAGATGGTGTTCATACCTATGATATTTATAAAGAAGGAACTAGTAAAGAGAAAGTTGGAACTTCTGAATTTGCAGATGCTATAATCGCACGTTTAGGTCAGAAACCATCTCAATTAAAAGAAGTACGTTTTGAGAATAAATCGATAACTCTTAAACCATACCAAAGAAAGAGTCCGCTGAAAAAGGAACTTTCTGGGGTTGATGTTTTTGTTCACTGGAGAGGCACCAACCCGGAAGAAATAGGCAAACAAATAGCTGCTATCGGTTCTGATAAACTAAAATTA
>JBIICS010000026.1:0-26868 GCA_044238735.1 Bacteroidia bacterium | reverse complement strand
CCGGTACGCACGAAATTATGATCGTTTATCCCGTATCCATCGCTAAAGAAACTGCCGCCGTGAGATCTCCTAGGTTTTAAAAAAATTGGGGGGGCAGACCTATCTGTATTAGATACTTAAGTTTTTAATTTTACAACTCTATGACAAGACTAAAATTAGTTCTAGCGCTTGCAATAATTTATATTGCAAATTCCGTATTCGGTCAAAATATGAATAAAGCCGACGACTACTACAAATACTATAAGTATACTGAAGCATTATCGGAATATAAGAAACTTGCTGAACAAGATAAGTTCAAAGACAACTATCATGTTATATCTCGAATAGCAGCCTGTTACAAGCATTTGTTTGATTACCCCGATGCGGTAAAATGGTACAACAAAGTATATCTTCATAAAGAATTACAAGCAAATGATCTTAAAGAATATGCAGATGTGCTTCGAAGCAATGAGAATTATGAAAAATCATATTTAATTTACAACGAATATTGCGAAAAGGCAGGTAAAAAAGACAGCTTACAGTACTTTCAAAATTTATGTTTATGGCCCATCAAAAACATTAATTTAAGAAGCAACCTGGAGGTAACAGAAACCAATATAAACACCGGAGGGATAAGTTTAGGATACTACTCGATGGAGGGCAATTTTTATTATGGAATGCCCGCTAAGCAAACAAATGAAGAAAAAACAGTGTATTATGATTTAGCTGTAGGGAAAATTTTAGACTCAGTTACAATAGAAAAAGCAATAGCACTCCCCGGTAAAATAAACCACACTTTTTATGAAGCTGCGCCTTACATAACAAAATCTAAAAATTTAATTTATTACACTGCTAATGCGTCTGAAGAATTAAAGTACAAAGCCGGTAAGAATGCAAAGAAACATTTAAGTAAAGATGGGCAGAATAAATTGGAAATATATGGTTCATACATTATTAATGGCAATTATTCTAAACCGTTTACACTATCATTCGACAATGAAAATTTCGACTATGCATTTGCTAATTTTAATGATGATGAAAGCATAATTTATTTTGCATCAGATGTAGAAGGGGGGTATGGAGGATTTGATATTTATTCAGCAAAAAAGATAACCGACTCCACTTTTGAGGCTCCTGTTAACTTAGGACCACTTGTAAACACATCTTCAGACGAATCATACCCCTTTTTTAGTGATAACAAATTATATTTTACATCCAGGGGTTTAAATGGTTTCGGTGGCAGTGATATTTTTGAAGCTGAGCTTAAAAACAATTCTGTAACGAAAGTTTCTAACGCTGGAAGACCACTTAACTCATCTAAAGACGATTTTGCTTTTTTTAAATACAAGGATAAAAATTCAGGCTACATCTCCTCAAACCGTGATGGTAAAAATGGGCAAGATAAAATATATTACTTCTTTAAACCTGAAATAAATGACTCTATAAAAGGAATAGTTTTAGACAACATTACTTCAGAGGCCTTGGCTGGAGTTAGGGTTGAACTTTCTGTATCTGAAAGTAAAAATAATTATAAGTTAATAGAAACTATAACTACGCAAAACGATGGACACTTTGCCCTTAAGGTAGATAAGAAAAGAATGTATAAAGTAACTTTTAACTTAAATGGTTATAAAGTAAATAAATACATATTGCCGGAACAGGACAATGAAAACTTTGTTTTAAGTCGTAGTGAAGTAAAAATAATGTTGGATAAGGTTAGGATGATTCCTGAAGTAAAAGCAGGTAATATGTTTACTATAAATAATATTTATTTTGATTTTGACAAATCGGAGGTGAGAAATGATTCTTACAGTTCGCTGGACAGTTTAGCCAGTTTCCTAAAAAGAAATCCGGATGCACGAATTGAGTTAGGTGCTCATACAGATGCTGTAGGAAGTAACGAATATAACGATGATTTATCCAACAAAAGAGCAAATGCCTGTTGCGACTACCTGGTAAAGGCTGGAATTACTAGAAACCGAATTGTGCCTAAAGGATATGGAGAGAGAAAACTGGTGAATAATTGCAGAGAGAAAGAACAATGTCCGGACAGTGAACATCAGAAGAACAGGAGAGTTGAAATTTTATTTTTATAGTTAATGTCATTTACGAATAAACATAAACCGGGGGTAGAGAGTAACCACTATAAACTAATTTTACTTTCGAGTAATTTACTTCACCTGAAAGCAAAAGAAAATTTTAATTTAAAGAACACCAAAGACATTCAGAATATTGCAAACCATTTATCCGAATTAAGCTCTGGTAAAGATTTTTCTCTAATATGCGAGGATATTAGCGGTTCTACAAACCTCATTCAATTACTGGAAATAATTGAACAGGATCCTAAACTTTCGAACATTAAAATCAGAAAATATATTATCACAAAGAATTTCTTTGTTAAGTTAATTTATAAATTAAAACTGAAGAAAAAGCGATTAACAGAGAGCATAAAAATGATCTCTAATCTAAACGATTTTTATACTATTTATAAATTAAATTTATCGAGTTGATCGCGATGTTCGAGTACCCACTTTAGTAGACTATTATTCGCGGGTTCTATTTCCAGTTTTTTACAAATACGCGATCGATAATTCTCAACTGTTTTAGGAGATACAAAAAGCAAATCGGCAATTTGTTTACTTGAATAATTATCGCGCACAAGCTTAAGCGTTTTTAACTCGGATGAAGTTAACAATCCTAATTTCTCTTCGAACTCTTTTAATTTATTGTTTACCTGATTTAGAGACGGAATGAATTCATTAAGTGAAGGACCAATATACTTTTTACGTTTTTTAACCGTTTCAATTGCTTCTATAATTTCATTAATGGAATGATCTTTTAACACATAGCCCAAAGCACCTTCAGTAAAAGCTTTCCTGAGCATCTCTTCCTCTTTAAACATAGTTAAAATGATAACCCCAATAGCTGGATATTCTTCATGAATTTTAGCACATACTTCAATTCCGTTTAAATAAGGCATATCTATATCAAGAATAACCATATCCGGATTATGTTTCTGAACCAGATCCCACGCCTCCAGTCCATGATCGGCTTCCAGGATTTCTGTTTTCTGAAGCTTGTCTTTAATCAATGTTTTCAACCCATTTCTAAAAATTGGATGATCATCTGCAACTAAAATTTTCATAAGTATTAATTAAATTACACAATCAAATTTTATCAAAGTTCCCTTTTGATCAATATTACTTTCTATGGTTAAATTACCCTTGATAATTTTAGCACGCTCTTTCATGTTTAATAGTCCCATACCCGTCATATCCGATTTCGACATACCCACTCCATTATCCCGATAAGAAAAAATAAATTTATTTGCTTCCTGAACGATATCAATCCTTAAGGCAGTAGCATTAGCATGTTTTAGTGTGTTATTGATACATTCCTGAAAAATACGATAGATATTAGTTTTAATTTCCATATCTAAAATCTCAATCTCTTCAATGGATTCGAAGCTACAAATAACGCCAGTATTTTTTTCAGTTGTATTTATTAATTGTTTTAATGTAGCGTTTAATCCAATCATTTTTAAGGATGATGGATGAATGGTACGCGAAATACTTCTCATACGCTCAATTACCCCGTTTAATACATCTATGGCCTCATTTTTATCTTTTACTGCATTTAATAAAGTTAAACGGGTTTTAACAAGCGACAAACCTTGTCCAATATCATCGTGCAAATCTTTAGCTATTCGACTTCTTTCCTCGTCTATTTCATTTATCAATAATTTGGTATAATTATCTTTTGATCTGCGTTTATTAGAAGATACCCAATAAATGGAGAGCGCAATAACACCCAATACGATAGAGAGAAATAAAGCAATTAGAAATAACACCAGTAATCGTTTATAATCATTTTCTTTTTCTAAAATAATTAATCGCGCATTGCTTTTGCTTAAGGCCATTTCCTTTCTCTCTAAATCATGTTTAATTTGAAGTTCACTTAACGTTTTTTGATTTGTAAGGTTAGAAATACTGTCTTTAACAAACTCAAACTGTTTAAAACTCTCTAAAGCATTTTTAAAATCTTGTTTTTGCTCGTAAATAGAAGAAAGTGTTCGATAATAACTGGGAAGAAATATTTCGTTACCACTTTTAATAATCATGGAATCCATTTTATGGATTGACTTTAAAGCATCATCCGGTTTATTAGATTTGAGAGCAATTACTGCCTTATTAAATGAACACTCGATAAATTCGGTAATTAAATTATTTTCTTTGCAAATAAACAATGCAGAATCGGAATAAGCCACTGCCAAATTTTTCTTATTAAGATTTAAATAGATATTACTTAAATTAAGGTAACTAAGGGCAATTTCGCGAGGAAAACCAAGGCCTTTCACCTTAATAATGTTTTCGAGGTATGCTTTTTCGGCCTCTATGTATTTTTTTTGACTGATGTAGGTAACCCCAATGTTATGATTTAGCTGAACAAATAAGGTCATGTCCTTTAAACTATCTGCCAAAATTAAACCGCTTCGATATTCATTTAACGCTTCGGTATATTTTCCCATGCTGGTATATAAAGTGCCAATATTATTATGAAACATGATGGCATAAAATAAATCCCCTTTTTTCTCGGCCATATTTCTTCCTGCATAAAAAGATTTTAAAGCCTCAACATAGTTTCCTTTTTGCTCAAACATTTGCCCTTTGGCATTGTAAATTATTATTAGGGTTAAACTATCTTTAAGAATATAGCTTTCGCGTTCTAACTTTTTTAACAGCACTTTTGCGCTATCAATCTCAGCCCGTTCAATCAGCATAAATGCTTTTTTGGCTTCAATTAAGTTGTAAAGCTTATCGTCACTCTCTTGCTCGGCCAGCGACTGAGCGTTTTTAAAATATTTTTGTGCTTTAGCTACATCGCGTTTAAAGTAATAAAAGGTTCCTATTACCTGTAAAACATCCGCTTGTTTGGTAACCGAATTAAGTTCTTTTGCTATACGCATGGCCCTGGAACTTAACTTAAAAAAAGAAATAGAATCGAAATTAGACAAGCGTTGAATTTCGGAGCGAATTTCTTTGTACTCTACTTCTAATTCATCTTGCGCAAATGAATCGTAAGGGAACAGAATTAATCCCGATATAAAAATGAAAATGATGTACTTTAGAATAGCCATAAACCATTCTAAAGTATATAATTTTAATTATAATTTTAAATTAAAATGCAGACAATACGCTTATTTACCCTTTATTTTTTTACTATAACACTTTTAAATTTGGCGGTATAAACTACATAAGAGCCCGCTATTAAATCGTTAAGCTCTATGGCGGACCCGTTGTAAAAGCCCTTTTTTACAATATTTCCATTAAGATTATATATCAAATATGGCTCGTTTAGGTTAAGGCCCGAAATGGCAATATAATGACTAAATGGACTTGGAAAAACTTTATTTTCCAGATCCGCTTTAAGAGGGGTAGTAAGCACTATATTCTGTTTTTTATCGAGATATTCGGCAATAATGCTTGGCCCAAAACCCAAATCGCTTACCGTTACTCTAAACACAGGACCTTTTTTTCCGGGAGCAAGCCAGCTATATACCCATTCCTGACGGTTAATTTTAATTGGAAAGCCCGATAGAACTAAACTGTCTTCAATAACAGAATACGAACGCTGACGAACCACATAGAAACTATCATAAGGAGTAACCAACAAACCCCAGCCATCGGCTAAATTTCTTCTGAAGCGTTTTTCCATAAAAAAACCATTTGTATCCAAATCGAAACTAAACTCCGATTTACTGGAATCTTTAACCCCGTAACTTAACGGCAATTTGTATAATACATCAGGAGCACTATAGGGAGCGGGCAAATCGGCAGGAACAGAACCATTGATACTTACGGTAGCACCGGCACCCAAAATTGAAAAATCGGAAGTACGTTTTTTGTAAAATTCGTAATAATTGTCGAAGGCTATTTGTGTATTGGGAATTGGAAACTGAGGAGAGGCCTTAATAAGAGCTGTTGTAGCCCTGCGATTAGGATCGAAAGGGTTGTTAAAGGTAAGTTGGCAAAATACAGGCACACTATTCATATTTAAAAAAGAATCCAATCGTTGATTTTGGGGAATTAAACCTGTGAAATCCCAAATATAATTTGCTCCTGTTTGATTTTCATCGAAACTAATTAGCGGAGTTTGCGTATAATATATAGTATCGCCCGGCACAGGCATATCGAAGCTGAACATGGTAGGCGTTTGTGCCCAAATTTTTAGGATAATTAATTTAAGTAATGCCAATAATAAAATACGTTTCATGGTTTTTTTTTGCAAAAAAATTAAAGAGATTTTATTAAATTAGAGGGACCAGCCCTCTAATGACGAAATTTTAAATTGGGGGGGTGGCCCTCATGTTTTTAGAAGCAGCAAATTTAATTTAGTAACACAATTTTACATATAATGAAAAAATATTTACTTGTTTGTTTTTTGATTTTAGCTAGCCAATGGGTAGTATATGGGCAGACATTTACTTTTGCCAATTACAATACCAGCCCGGGCGCAGGAAGCACCTCTAATTACACTGAAGTAAGAAGCGGCATCACCATGACCGTAGCAACAACTACATCCGGTGCAACAGGCTGGACGGCTTTATGCAGCGTTAATAGTCCAGGATATTTATCATCAAGTTGTTACGGGGCAATTGGATTATCAAGAAGTGTTAATTGGGGTAATTTAACTTCTTCTGTTACCACTACCATTACTTTTTCAAGCCCAATTAGTTGCGCTTCTTTTAATATTTTTGATATAAATAGAAATAGCTACAATGGAGGATGTATAAATTTATTTACGGATGTTGTTGATATTTCAGGAGACAACTCTGGTACGGCTGTTTCACCCGTAATAACTCAATCTGCTACGGCTGATCAAACTGTTTCGGGCACAACAACCAAAACCATTACAGGAACTGAAGGATCAGCAGGTGGGGCAGTAACAGTCTCTTTCGGTTCTAACATAAACAGAATAGTTATCGTATACAAATCGGCCGCCAGTATTTCATCCTCATTAGGATGCTCGGGTGGTTCGTCTAACCCCAGAAATCAATACATAGTTATTGGTGCCATATCCGGTAGTTCTGCCAATTATGGAACCCTAAATGGAGGAAATGTTACCAGTTGCATATCTATCGATCCTTCACCCATTGTATTTAGCAGTTTTCCTAGCGGCTCTCCTACCTATCAATGGTATTCTAAAGCGGGTATTAATAGTTGCCCAACCGGGACAGGTACATCGGGCTGGACAAGCATTAGTGGGGCCACTGGAAGCAGTTTGGATCCGG
Source organism: Bacteroidia bacterium (assembly GCA_044238735.1). GTDB lineage: Bacteria > Bacteroidota > Bacteroidia > UBA4408 > UBA4408 > JBIICS01. The sequence continues at coordinate 19,598 of JBIICS010000026.1, read as the reverse complement.
GATCTATTTCATCATCCATCACCTATGCCTGTTTGGTAAGTGTAGGAGGATGCGGAAGTCCTACATGGGCAAATGGATGCAAAACAATTACAGTAGACAACACCAACGCAACCAGTTCACCAACTATGAGTAACGGAGACTATCTATGGCAAGGAGTTCCATCATCGGCTGTTGCAAATATAATTGTTGATGATACTGCTGCCGTATTTACCGGAACTTGGAGTGCATCTGCAAATGCTGGTTTTTACGCGGTGGGATCAAAAAACAGTTCATACTCTGGGGGGGCGGCAACCGCAACAGTTACCTATTATCCAGAAATAATAACACCTGGTAATTACGAAGTTTATGAAAGACATCTTAGTTCTTCATCAACATTCAGAAGAGCGGATGCACCAATCACTATAAAACATGGCTCTGGAACTGTTGTTACTTCAGTTGACCAAACTACAAATAACACCTCTTGGGTTAGTATTGGTACATATTATTTTAATGCAGGCAATGATGGTTACATTAGATTAGATAATGGAAGGATAAATGCAGGATCTCAAGTTTTAAATACAGATGCTATAAGATTAGTTTTTCGTGGTACAAACGTTTATGAGACTGCATCTAACTGGCTTGAATTTAATGGTACAAATTTTATTGTAGCCCCTTCAGCTCCCAGTTCTTCGGACAATGTTTTTATAAAACAAACAGGTACTTGCGTAAACGGATATCCGCAAGTAACTACAACTGGAGCACAAGCTAATAATTTAACTATTAGTGGTTCATCAGCACAAATAACCAGTAATAATGCTACCACACTAACTGTTGCTGGAAATTGGAGCAGCACTGGTCAATATAATGAAAACCAAGGTAAAATTGTTTTTACAGGTTCAGGTAAAACCATTACTACCAATGTTTTTGAAGGTGAAACTTTTTACAACGTAGATTTCAATAATGGATCATCAATAAGTATGAACAGTGATGTTAATGTTTTAAATGCTTTAGGACTTGCTGGTACAGTTACTACCGGTAGTAAAGTGTTTTGGCTTAAAAATTCTGCTGGAGATGCTACATCCTTACCCGATTTTTCAGGTAAGATTGTGGGAACCTTTAAGCGAGATATTGCAAATAATACCAGTACTTATTCCTTCCCTGTTGCCAGAACAACGGATGGCACCAGATATTTGGCACAAATTATTAATAGCAACATGAATGGTGTTTCCTTTATTAATGGCTCCGTTAGAGCTTTAACCGAGTCTGGCAATAATGTAGACAGCCGAATTGTAGCCAGCCAGGGAGATTTATTAACAAATGTAATTGAAGGATCGATTTGGAGTTTAGTACCTAATACCCAACCCACATCAGGTAGCTATGGTGTTAGATTGTACAATACCAGCGGATTGCCCGATAATAAATTTTGTCCGGTAAAAAGACCCGGAGGCTCAAGTGACTATAACCAATGGGACACTTTTCAGGGGACAACGTTAATTCCAAATGCAGGTAGTGCTGGAAGAACTGCATCAAGCGGATACGCCGAAAGACTAGGGTACACCAGCTTTTCGGAACATGCAATTGCTACAACCCCCGGTACACTTCCTGTAAAATTGTCTTTTTTTAAAGCAAACTGTACTAACAAAACACAAGCAGAAATAAAATGGCAAACACTTACAGAAAGAAATTCAGAAAGATTTGAAATTGAAAAATCTTTAGACGGGGATATATTTAACGTTATAGCCAATATTCCTGCAGCAGGTAATTCCAACAACCCAATAAATTATGCATACATAGATAATTTAAATTTAAACGAAACTACATACTACCGCTTAAATCAGTACGATTTAGATGGCACTAAAAACATATTGGAGGTTAAATCTATCAACTGCGAAAACAATACACTTGATTTGAATGTAGTTTTTCCAGTACCGGTAGTAGAAAATTTAAATGCAACAATCAGCAGTAGTTATAATCGATTGGTTAAATTAGAGATATACAATGCAATTGGTCAAGTGGTTTATTTTAATTCGCTAAACATTGAAACAGGCAATAACCGTGTTACCTTAAATAATTTTGAAATAGCAAATGGTGCTTACTTGCTAAAAATATCTGACAATGCTGATAACAGTCTGTTTGTGGCCAAACAATTTGTTATTAATAAATAATAATCGTTAGGTTGTTTAAAATAAAATACATAGTTAAGGGTGTTCTTATCCTTTTAACGGTTTGCAAATTAACTTTCGCTCAAACAAGCATCACTTACAATTGGAGCGGATTTCCCGATGGAGGAACTAATTATTCCAATACACAGGCCGGCGGTTGTACTATGTCAGCCAGCGTTTCGGGTACCCAATTTAATGCTGTAAACATTCCCCGCTACACCGGAACGGGGACATTACCCGGTGCAAACAACGGTAAAAACGGTTTGTTTTTAGATCAGAATTGGACAAACACCTCTACTACCACCACCGTTACAATTAACTTTTCTCCAGGCATAACAAATCCTTGCTTCAACGTATATGATATTAATCGAAACGGACCTTGTGCTGCTTTTTGTTCCTCTTCCTGGAATGATAAGGTAACAATCTCTACCGGCTCGGGAACTGTGAGCGCTACATCTGCTAATCCCCCCGAACACAATATAGTGGGCAATGGCAGCAGTAGTGTAACCATTGATGGTAGATTAATTTGTAATGGCACAAGCGCAGACGTACAGGTCTGTTTAAATGGAACCATAACTAGTTTAACCATTACATATGGTGGAGGTGCAAGCGACAGAACATCGGGTACCGGAAGCTGCGGAGGTGATCCTTCGGGATGTTTTAATAATCGAGTTAATTGCCCCGATCCTGGAAGACAATACATTACAATTGGTAATATTAGCGGATCATCATGCTGTTCTGGTGCCGGTAATAGTCCACCCAGCTCTGTAACTGGCAACAGTGGCCCTTTTTGTCCGGGTACTTCTACTACCTTAACCGCTAATGGTGGAAACGCTAACACGCAATGGTTTACCGGGGGGTGTAACGGTTCCAATATAGGCAGTGGCACCAGTATAACCGTTGCTCCTACTACTACTACAACCTATTTTGCAGCTAACAAAAAATGTGACGGAAGCTTAACTGCCTGTGCTCAAATTACTGTAAACGTTGCAAATGTTAATCCGGCGTGGACTCCACCCAACCCTGTATGCGGAGCATCATCCCCTATAAATTTAAATCCACTTATTACCGGCACTACCGGTGGAACCTTTAGCGGAAGCGGTGTGAGCTCAAACTCCTTTAATCCCAATGGTTTAACAGGCACTATACCTGTTACTTACACCGTTAGTTCAGGCGGATGTACTAAAACCGAATCTCATAACATTACGGTACTTGCTGATGTAAATCCAGCTTGGACTGCTCCTGCTAATTTTTGTAGTAATGACCCTAGCCTAAATTTAAATACTCTTTTAACTGGCACCACTGGTGGTACCTGGAGTGGAACAGGTGTTAGCGGTTCAACTTTTAATCCTTCAGGATTAAACGGAACATACAATATTACCTATACTGTAGGAACAAACCCTTGTGCTGAAACATCTACAAAACCTATTACAGTTATTCCATCGGCCAGCGCTCAGTGGACCACAACAAATTTATGTTCAACGGATGCCCCTTTAAATCTAAACTCCTTACTTATCGGAACAAGCGGCGGTACTTGGAGTGGAACAGGAGTTACAGGTTCAACATTTAACCCTTCAGGTTTAAATGGAAACATCAGTATAACCTATGCTGTTGGCACATCACCTTGTAACGATGCGCTAACCCAAAATATTAATGTAAGTCCCGGAAGTAATCCAGCCTGGACCAGTCCGAGTCCATTATGCGCTGCAGATGGGCCTATTGACTTGAGTACGCTAATTACCGGAACAACAGGTGGCACTTTTACAGGAAATGGCGTTAGTGGCAACACCTTTAATCCTGCCGGTTTAAATGGGAACATTGCCATTACCTATACCGTTGGAAGTGGCCAATGTATTACTACCCTTACCCATAATGTTAATGTTAGCCCAGTTGGTAATCCTGCCTGGACCCCTTTTACCGTATGTTCGGACAATGGTAATGTTAATTTAGATACCACAATAAACGGTTTAAATGGTGGAACGTGGAGTGGAACAGGCGTTAGTGGAAATACATTTAATCCATCCGGTTTGTCGGGCACCATTGCACTTACCTACAATGTGGGAAGCGGTTCATGCAGTTCTACTTTAACTCAAAATGTAGCCGTTAATAGCAGTCCTAACGCCAGTTGGAATAGCGATACAGTTTGTTACAATCAATTACCTCTAAACTTAAACAGTTTGGTAACGGGCACTGGAGGAGGAAGCTTTAGCGGAAATGGGGTAAACAACAATAATTTCAGTCCGAATGGATTAAGCGGAAATGTAGCTGTTACCTATACCGTCAATAACAATGGATGTATTAAAACAGAAACTCGCAATATTACCATTATTGAACCCGTTTTAACATTAAATGGCGATTTAGTAAAATGTGAAGGCGAAAATATTTCGCTAAGTGCCATCAGCAATACATCCGTCAATTGGACAGGCCCCTCTTCATTTTCAAGTAATCAGAACAATCCGATCATAAGTAATTCTTCAGCATTAAATTCAGGTAACTACATAGCAACCGCAATTCTATTTGGTTGCATTAAAAAAGATACCGTTAATGTATTGGTTAATCCACTTCCAAGTATTAACCTTACAAACAATTCGCCGGTATGTGTGGGAAGTACAACAACTTTAAGTACTACGAATATTGCTGGCGCTACTTATAACTGGCAGGGTCCAAACAATTCAAGTTCATCTATTTTAACCATAAACAATACGCAACCAACAGATACTGGCGCATATATCCTAAACGTTATTCTAAATGGCTGCTCAAGTTCAGACACCACTCGTGTATCCATTACCCCAAAAACAATAGCCAGCTTAACACCTGTAAATCCTTTATGTGCCAATTCTGCTTCAGTTAATTTACAGGCGTCTATTAACGGGGGTATATGGTTAGGTAGTGGAGTATCGGGTAGTTCTTTTAATCCTTCAATTGCCGGAACAGGTACATTTACGATTAGTTATATATTAAGCCAAAGCTGCACCGACACCAGTAAAATTAATATTATCGTTAATCCTGTTCCAATCATTCAGATTAATAACCCAGATACATTATGCGAAGGATCCTCAACTCAATTGAGTAGTAATTTAAATAATAATTACATTTATAACTGGCTATTTAATGGCGCTTCTATTTCTAATACTAATTCGGTAAACGTTAGTAATGCTTTACTTAGCAATCAAGGATGGTATATATTAACGGCAACCCAAAATAATTGCAATGCAAAAGATTCTGTATTTTTAATAATTAAACCCAAAATAAATCTTTCTATAACCCCAGCCGGTCCATTTTGCACAAACAGCTCTAGCATCAATTTAATTGCATCTTCAGGCGGGGGCAATTGGCAGGGTAATGGAATAACGAATAGTAACAATGGTTTATTTAGCCCAACTGCAGCCGGCGAAGGAACACACGCCATTAGCTATGGAATTTCTAAGTTATGCGGAGATACGGCTTATACTAATATTCTAGTGATTAAATCGGCTAATGCTACTATAAAACCGCATGCACCTTTTTGTGTAAACGATTTACCCGATAATATATTATCAGTTGAACCCAATGGAACATGGAGTGGAAACGGAGTTATAAATCCGGGTACAGGATTGTTTAATCCGGCAAGTGCTGGGGTTGGGCAACACATTATTACATACAACATAAACAGTGTATGTGGAAGCACGGATACAGTGATTATAACTGTTAAACCAATGATATCCTCAACCATTAGTCCAATTCCTACCTATTGCGAAACAGATGGACTAGACACTTTAACGGCGGCTACACCTGGAGGCATTTGGAGCGGAAATGGGATTGCAAATACAGTTTTGGGAACCTTTAATCCTTCCGTTGTGGGTGTTGGCAATTATCCGGTTACCTATACCATAACACAACAATGCGGAACCAGTAGTAAAGACACCATTCGCGTATATGGTAATCCGAAAATATTAGTAACTGCTAATCCGGAGCAAGGATGTGCGCCACTCAGCGTTACTTTAAACAACGCTTTCCAGGTTAGCAATGCTACCTGTGAATGGTTTGTAAACGGAGCTCCTGTATCTGGTAATTGCAATACATTAAACTACACTTTTATTCAACCAGGTTGCAACAACATTAGTTATCAGGTAACGAACAACAATGGTTGTAAAGCCCAGGGAGCCTATAGCGGACAAATATGTGTTACCGAAAATCCAATAGCCAACTTTGATTATAGTCCAAAAGAATTAAGCATTTTTAATCCAAACGTACAATTTGAAAACAACTCGCAGTATGCAACTCAATACAGCTGGGATTTTGCAGGACTTGGCAGCAGTAATGAGGTGAATCCCTCTTACTTATTTAATGTGCCAACAGACGGTGATTATTTAGTTTGTTTGGAAGCTGAGAATGACATTGGATGTATCGATACAGCCTGTGTTAAAATTTACATTGAAGGAGAATTCTATTTATATGTGCCGAATGCGTTTACTCCTAACAACGACGGCAGAAACGAAAAATTTAAACCTGTTATTAAAGGATTTGATGAAGAGAATTATAACTGGTATATATATGATCGTTGGGGTCTTCAAATTTATCAAACTGAAAATGAGAGTGACGGCTGGAATGGAAAATACATGGAAAAAGAAGCACCCATTGATACTTATGTTTGGAGATTAAAAACAAAAAATAAATACTCAGGAAAACGAATTGATTTAACCGGAACATTCACCTTGGTTAGATAATAAAACAAAAAAACAATGAAAAAAAACAATCTACTCATTCTTTGCTTTTTATTGATTCACTTTTTTGTGGAAGCCTCTTATGTTCCCAATGTACCCTATTTTTATCAATATAATAATTCTATAAACCCGGGTGGTAGTTGTCAGAACACTTCCATAGCCATGCTTATTAAGTTTTATGGAGGAACAACAGAATACCCAGATGCTATTTCCAGTTACTATGGTACAAGTCAGGCCCAAACAGTTTCAGGATTAGAAACTGTATTTAATTCTGAAGCGCAATACTTTGGTTTAACCGTTCGAGATATCGGCCATACCGATGGCACGTTTGCCGACATTCAGAGCTTACTGGCAGCAGGTAAACCGGTTATAGTTCATGGTTATTTTACAGATTACGGACATGTAATGGTAATAACCGGATTTACCGGATCGAGTTATATATGCAATGATCCTGCAGGCAGATGGAGCCAACAATATGGTTATGGAGGATATTGCCAGTGCAATTCTACTGAAGGTAAAGATATTTATTATTCTAAATCTGCTTTTGAAGACGCCATTGGTCCTAACGGAACCATTTGGTATCACGAAATGACCAACACTTATACTCCTCCGCCCCCAAGTCCAACCGATGTAATAAAACCATACTCAAATATTAACTTCAGCAATCCACAAAATTATCGTACCAACAATTTCACTATTAATTATACCGACAGCGATAACACAGGAGGAAGTGGGATAGACAAATCGTTTTACAGTGTTTTAGACTGGAACGGTTCTGAATGGAGAGCTAATAACAATAATGGATTTTGATTTTAGCATAAATAACGAATGGACTTCTAACGGAGGCAACTGGGGTATAAGTTCTAATGTGTTAGTTCAAAGTGATTTAATAAATCAAAATACTGCTCTTAACAGCAGTTTAAATCAATCCCTCTCTAACCGTTACCTTTATCATTTCTCAACTAAAATTAACGGAACCGCTACCAATCGAGGAGGAGGAATTCATATCTTTTGTGATGATGTAACACAAGTAAACCGTGGTAATAATTATTTAATCTTTCTAAGACCAAATGTTTCGGAAATTCAGTTATTTAAAGTAACAAACAATACTATTACTGCCTTAACCAGTTTTACCAATGTAACTTTAAATAACAATAGCTGGTATGATATTAAGATTATGTACGACCGAACAACCGGAAAAATTACTATATGGAAAAACGACAATTTAGCAGGAACATACACTGATACCAATCCCATAAGTAGTGGTGACGGAATTTCGTTCAGAAGTAGGGAAAGTGAATTTAGTATCAATAATTTTAAAGTATATCGCTCCAGACCAGCTACTCAAAATAGCGTTAGCGTTGGCAACAATAATTCAGATGTAAGATATCAAAGCATTTCAAGTTCAAGTGTATCTTATGCTTGTAAAATTAAATCCCTTACCGTAGATGTTGCCGGAAATATATCAGCAGTTGCAAATCAGGATGTTTTAATTGATTGGTCCAACCCTTTATCAATTTCAAGTGTTAATGATGGTTTGCAAAGCGATATCAACTATACTCAAAATTCACAAACACTTTATGCAAATTTTTCTGCCAGCACAGATATTAATTCCGGTATAAAAGAATATTTCTATAGTATTGGCAAAACTCCCGGTGCTACAGATGTAGTTAGTTGGAAAAGTAATGGTACCTCTTTAAATATTTCGCACACTAACCTTAATTTAACTAATGGTACAACCTATTACATTAACGTTAAAAGTTTAAATAATGCCGGCTTATATTCTGCTGTTAGTTCAAGTAATGGACAAACTTATTTAAAGCCTGCGGTTAACAATATTAACCCCATAATTTGTAATGGCGAAACTTTTACGGTAGGTAATCAAAACTATACCAATCCCAATACTTATTACGACACCTTACAATCAGTTACTACCGGAATAGATAGTATTGTAATTACAAATTTAACGGTTAATCCCTCTTTTCTGTTAAATAATCCGGTTTCAATTTGCTCAGGAGGTTCCTATACCATTAACAACAACACTTACACAAGCGCGGTCACCTATACCGATACGTTACAAACTGTTAATGGATGCGATAGTATAGTAGTTACCGATTTAAGTGTAAATATCTGTACAGGAATAACCCAAATTCAACAAAATCAAAAAATACAGATTATTCCAAATCCTAATAATGGTCAATTTAACATTAAGCTATTGAACTATACAAGCATTGATAAAATTTCGATAATTGATTGCATTGGACGTGAAGTATTTTCATTTAGTCCTCAAGCCCAAATTAACAACATAGATTTATCTCAATTAAGTATTGGTATTTATTATTTGAGAAACACCGGAGATGAACAAACGATAAAAATTATTATTCAGAGATAAGTATAGGGTATTTAATTATCTAATTACGGTTAATTAATTACCCCACGGTTGTTAAAAACAATATTTTTACACATTTCTTTTAAAACAAGTCCTGCATTAAAAACCATGGCTGCATTATTTGGAAATGGTTTAGGAGGAGCTCCTATTTTTTTTCTGGATTCGGGAGACAAGGCTCTTTCATCTCCGAAAAAGGTAGCCGTATGATTTTCAAAAATATTTTCTCCAACTAAATTTTCGGATTTAACTAACTGATTAAGATTATTATTAAAGTAATCCAACGAACCCAGTATGCTTGCTTTTTTAAATTGATGAACTTCTTTAACATTAACTCCAACTTTAACATATTTAGGTACTTTAATGTCGTTTCCTAAACTATCCTTTTTAACATTGCCATTCTTGTCTAACAAATACTGCCATCCGTCCTGAAGTTCTTTCTCTTCTTTATAATTATTTTCTGATACTTGCTCGGGAGAAATGATAATACTCTTCATATCTATTAAGATGGTAAAATCATAATTAAACTCTTTATTTACTTTGTTGTGATATTGAATCCAAAAGGTATTTAAATCTGAAATTGGAAGTTTTCTTAACTCTTCATCTAGTTCGGCAGGCATAACTTCCCTTGAATTGTTTTTTACACCCATTAATACATAAGTAATTCCAGCCTGATGAGCTTTCACTTTTAACTGCCTTACATCTTTATAATCATCGTAATAAAGTCCAATTTTATCAAGCTCTGCATAAGCTCTTCGTGCATCCATTTTATTTTTTGAATCAAGCAATCTTTGGGCAGATGCATATAAATATTCTGCAGCACGCTGTCGTGAGTTTTTTATTTCCTCATTATAATCAACAAAAATAAATTTAGCTTCTTTACCACTTTTATATTTTAAAGGGAGCAAAGGTCTTACAATTTGTTGCCTTGAATCCATAGCATGGTAAACATTAAAAACATCATCCCAACAATCGGGTCTTCCCTCCCCTTTTAATCTGGCAACACGCCTTTCATCTTCTTCATTAGCCTTTCTGTATGCCTCTTCTAATACTCTAATATGCTTCTCTTTGGTTTTATTCCTACGAAGTTTTTTTGCCGATTTATAAATTGCGGCATCATATTGTCCACTGTTTAGAAGCTTTAACGGACTGGAACACCCCGAAATTAAAATGGAGATAACTATAATAAATATAAATTTCATAAAATCTGAATTACAAATTATAAGCCAATTATTTTAAGTGATTATTTATAGCCTCAGCTAATTTAAGAGGAGCTTCTAAATTAAGAGTATGTCCGAATTTACTTATAACCAGAAAATCAGAATTGGAAATACACTTAGAAACCACCTCACCCATGTGTACCGGAAAAAGCATATCCATTTCACCGTGAACTACAAGTGTTGGGCTTTTAATATTGGTTAAAAAAGTGCGGAAATCAGGGCGCTCACGAGTTGCAACCATTAATTTACGGAGCGCTTCCGGATCATTATTCAGATCGGCCCTACCTTGCTTCATTAAATCGATTGGTATTAAAGGATTACTGAAATACTGTTCGCTTAAAACAAATGGCAACATCACATCCAGCATTAAAGGATAACCACCGAACTCCAATGCACGATGCCAAGATAATTCTATGGCCTCATAAAAAGGTGTTTTATGCGCAAATGAAGAAATAAGAATTAATTTATCCAGATACTCGGAGTGGTTAAGTGCGAAATTTTGAGCTACTAAACTGCCATATGAAATACCGGCTATATGAATTTTATCGTAATTTAAATGATTAATTAAATTAAAAACATCCTGAGCATGTTCATCAAAATTTCTAACCTTTTCGGCATGCTTATCAGATTGGCCCTGAAATATAAAATCCAAAACAATAACCGGACGATCTTTAAAATAAGGTAAACACAATATCCATGCTACAGTAGATTGCGACAACCCATTTAATAAAACAAGAGGTGTTAATTTACGCTCAACATTATGTACCTCATAAAAGAGATCAAATCCATCGTGTGTTCTATATTTCATTTAATAAAATTAACAATATTATTAAGAAGTTCCTTAACCTTATTGGGTAAGTGTATTTCGTTAAACGGGTGATAACCATTAAATGTATGATTAGCCCCCGACATAATTACTAATTGAGAACTACGAATTGCCTGATTAAACTTATAGGCATCACCTAAAGGAACCGCCTCATCCGAGTCGCCATGCAAGACAAGTGTCGGAATCTTAATTTTATCGGCAGCCTTTAGAATATCATAATTATTAATATTTTCATAAAAGTCGTTGCGCAAATTAATATATAATGGCATTTGCTGATTGGTTCGTGCATTTAAAACATAGATAACGCCTTTATCCTTCCACTCCTCTAATTTTGCTGGATTTAGCATCCGCTTCAAGTCAGCAACAGCAGCTATAGTGATTAAATAACGAATACAATTATTCATAGATGCAAAAATAACTGCCGTTGCACCCCCTCTGCTATGTCCCATTAAGGTAAGCTTATCCCAAATTAATTGATTACTTAAATCATTGTTCCTTATCCAATCAAGTAAGCGTTCTACATCCGCTAATTCTTGCGATATTGTATTTCTTCCGAAAGCATCTAAATCATTAAACGAAAAAAGATCGGGAGGGATAACACCATTTTTAGAAAAATTCAATTTAAAAACAGCAAATCCCTTTTCTGCTAATTCTTCTGCCATTAAAGGATAATGTCCCCAATCTTTAAAACCCTTAAACCCGTGCAAAAAAATAAGCGGCTTATAAATTTTGAAGTCCGTGTTTAGAGTAATATCAAAACTTAAATACGGGTTAAGTATTATTTCTTTTTTATTAATCATCTGGTTTTTTACTATTCTAGTATTATATTTAGATTATAAAAATACAATTATGCATTTTAAAATTAATTCACGAGAAGAATATATATCTGAATATCAAAAAAGTATTGAAAATCCCGAAGAATTTTGGGCGGAAAAGGCCACACGATTTAAATGGATGAGAAAATGGGACAGGACATTAGAATGGAATTTTACTGAACCAAATGTAAAATGGTTTATAAATGGAAAATTAAATATCACTGAAAATTGTTTAGATATTCATGCTCATAACAATCCAGATAAAATTGCTTATTACTGGGAATCTAATAATCCGGAAGAAGGTATTAAAACCTATTCGTATAAACAATTACTTGACGAAGTTTGTAAATGCGCCAATGCCTTAAAAAAATTAGGAGTTTCTAAAGGCGACAGGGTTTGTATCTATTTACCGATGGTTCCGGAATTAGCCATTTCGGTGTTGGCCTGTGCTCGATTAGGTGCCATTCATAGCGTTGTATTTGGTGGATTTTCTGCAAATGCCTTAAGCGGAAGAATTCAGGATGCTGATTGTAAAATGGTTATTACAAGCGATGGTGCATACAGAGGGAACAAACAAATACCCATAAAAACCACTGTTGATGAGGCTCTGGAACTTTGTCCGAATGTTGAAAAAGTGCTCGTTTTAAAAAGAACTCACCATAATGTTAATATGCTCAGCAATAGAGACTATTGGTGGCACGAAATAGTTCCACAACAGGAAATTATATTTAGTCCGGTAGAGATGGACAGTGAAGATCCATTGTTTATTTTATATACATCGGGTTCAACAGGCAAACCCAAAGGAGTTGTTCATACCATAGGTGGTTATATGGTTTATACCTGTTATACCTTTGAAAATGTTTTTCAATACAACCCTAATGACATCTATTGGTGCACAGCTGATATTGGTTGGATTACCGGACATAGCTACATCGTTTACGGACCTTTATTATCGGGAGCCACATCCGTTTTATTTGAGGGAGTTCCAACTTACCCGGATGCTGGAAGGTTTTGGCACGTAATTGATAAGTATAAGGTAAATATCTTTTACACTGCCCCAACTGCAATAAGAGCGCTTGAGGCTGCCGGATTAGAATTTGTAAAACCATATAAACTTAATTCCTTAAAAGTATTAGGTAGTGTTGGAGAACCAATAAACGAAGAGGCTTGGAATTGGTACAACATAAACATTGGTAAAGGAAATTGCCCTATTGTGGACACCTGGTGGCAAACTGAAACGGGAGGAATTTTAATAAGTCCACTGGCTGGTATTACTAAAACCAAACCCGGATTTGCCACACTCCCTTTGCCGGGAATACAACCTGTGATAGTAGATGATAAAGGAAAAGAAATTTTAGGCAATGGCGTAGAAGGAAATTTATGTATTAAGTTTCCATGGCCATCTATAATCAGAACCACGTATGGTGATCACAACAGGTGCAGAACCAACTATTTTGCCACCTATGATAATTTATATTTTACTGGAGATGGATGCAAACGTGATGAAGATGGCTATTATCGGATTACCGGTCGTGTAGATGATGTTATTAATGTTAGTGGCCATCGCATCGGAACCGCTGAAGTTGAAAGCGCTATTAACATGCATGCCGATGTAGTGGAAAGTGCAGTTGTTGGTTATCCTCATGACATTAAAGGTCAGGGAATTTATGCCTATGTTATTTGTACCAATCGTTTAAAAGACCACCAGCATTTAAAAAGTGAGATTATTGCTGAAGTAAATAAAATAATTGGGCCCATTGCTAAACCAGATAAGATACAAGTAGTGAGCGGCTTACCCAAAACCAGAAGCGGTAAAATTATGAGAAGAATTTTAAGAAAAATTGCAGAAGGTGAAATAAATAATCTGGGAGATACCTCTACCCTATTGGATCCGGGTGTTGTAGAAGAAATTAAAAGCGGGGCACTTTAGTTTAATTAAATATCAATATAGAATTAGGAGTTTGGAGTTTAAAGTTCGCTATTAGACAATTATATTAAAGCTAACAACCTCAAACTACATAAAGTTAAAGTAAACCATCTGGATTAAAACAAACTGATTTCATTTTTTAAGACTAAACCGAGACCGCTAGTTTGGTTTAAAACAATTTTTCCTTCTTTCATAATAAAATCATCAAATGGATTATTAGTAATTAAAAAAGGGCCGTCCAGATCCACCCAATCGGCTAAAGGGGCTATTTGTGCTGCGGCCATATTAGCACAAGTAGATTCGTTCATACAACCCATTAAAATCTTTAAACCGTTATTGCGAGCAGACGAGATAATATCCATAGCCGGTCCTATTCCACCGCATTTCATCAGTTTAATATTAATTCCACTGAAATGATTCTTGATATGCTCTATATCTTCAAACTTTTGAAAAGACTCATCAGCAATTACCGGTATAGGTGAACGTTCACTCAACCAGGCATGAGAGGCTAAGTCGATTTTATTTAAGGGTTGTTCAATTAACAAACAATTTAAATCGAATAACCATTTGCACATTTCGAGCGCATCCTCTCTCGTTTTTAAACCTTGGTTAGCATCGGCAATAATAGGTTTATCGGTATACTTACGAATAGTTGAAACTAATTCTTTATCATTGGAAGACCCAATTTTAACCTTTAGCAAACTAAACGCGGTAGATTCTTTTACCTTTTTTTCAATTACTTGGGGGACATCAATTCCAATTGTCATGGCATTAGCACTCATTAAATCAGAATTGACACCTAACCTCTTCCAGCAAGGTGAGTTGTATTTTTTAGAAACCCAATCATTTACCGCTATGTCCAAAGCAGCCAGAGCAGGCATACAATGTATTGAATGTTTTTTAAAATCAGATAATAATCTTTTATCATCAATTATAGAATATTTGGAAAAGTTAAAAGAATTAAAAACAGATAAAATATCGTTTTGATTATGACCTAAATAAGGAGGCAAACTCGCTTCACCTATTGCACTTATATTATTATCAGTAATTTTTATAAATACTACGGGTGTCTCTGTTCGAGTATTTCCTGAAATTCCAAAAGGATATTTTAATTTTAATGTATATGGAATTAATTTAACTTCCATTATTCAACTCGTAATAATTTAGCCATATAAAAACCATCGCAATCAAAATCATAAGGCATTATTCTTTTTTCGTCAACTAATACAAATGCCTTATTATTATTAAGAAATCTTACTATTTGATTTTCACCTTCATCTTTTAATACCGAACAAGTTGCATATACCACATGACCTCCTTTTTTGGCTAATTTGCTATAAACGTTTAAAATTTCTTCCTGATCAATAAGCAGGTTTTGAAGCATTACATTAGAAAAATGATACTTAGCATCGGGATTTCTTCTGTAAACGCCACTTCCGGTGCAAGGGGCATCAATCAGAACCTTGTCAAAAGTTCCATATAATCGCTTAATTGTCTTTTGAGAATCCATAACTTTTGCCTCCACATTATTTACGCCTGCCTTTCTCAAACGTTTTCTCATTTCTTCAATCTTTCGGCTATATATATCTAGGCTTAATATTTTACCTTTATTTTGAGTTAATGCAGCTAAATGTAAGCTCTTTCCTCCGTTTCCGGCACATGCATCCACTATCCGGTCGCCCGGCAACGGGTTCAGAAATTCGCTTACCATCTGAGACGCGATATCCTGTTGCTCGGCTGCACCCTCCCTAAAAATTTCAGAAGAATATAAATTAAAAGCATTAGTTATTTTAATCGCAACTAAACCCGATAGTTCGGCTTTAGCACCTGCCTGCATCAAGCGTTCCAAAATTTGATCCGGTTTAAAACCTAATAATGTATTTACTCTTAAATAAATGACCGGAAGATTATTTAGGGCAATTAAAATTTTTGAATAGTCGTTAGGCCAATCAGATTTTACCTTTTCAAAAAAAGCTTTTGGCATTGCTAAATTGATGTGTTCTTCTTCACCTTCATCTAATTTTATCTTTCCAGATTTATTTAGAAAATGTACCAGCTTGGTAGTACTTTTAGTTTCATTTGGAAATGTTTTTTGAATTCGTAACCACCAATAGAGTAATAAAAAACAATAATCGTGTAGTTTCTTTTTTTCAGAAGGATTTTGAATTTTATTTCGCTTAAAATATTGCTCGAGTGCTTTGTCAGTTTTTAATTCGCCACTTAAAACCTGGTAAATTAATTCAGAAAAATTACTAACTTGATTTATCGGAATTGAGGGGAAGCTTAATGATATTTGCATATGTAAAAATAAGGCTCAACCTCGCACAAATTGGGTGATATTTTGAAATCTTTAAACATTTAGAGGTTGAAATTGTGGAAATATATATGTTTACAAGGCTTTTATCTATTATAATTGTAGGCCAGTTATTTAAAATCTAATTTTAATTATAATAATTCTAAATCTGTTAAAATGAAGAAAATTACACTTTTTGCCGGTTTGTTTCTTTCGCTCGGAACCCTCCTAGCTGTTGCAAAAGATAACAAGCATTTAATTAACAACGGCCGTTCGGCTTTTGTTATGCCGGAAAACATTACCCCAAGCGATTACATGTCAAATACTTTAATATTTAAGGTAAAGTCAAACTATCGTTCGCAATGTAGTGTTGATGGGATATCGATTGCTCCATTAAATCAGGTTTTAATGGAATTAGGTGCCACTAAAGTGGAAAAGATGTTTCCATTTGCTAAAGCACCTAAAGAAAGAGTAAACAAATTAAATCAAGCTTATGCCGATTTAACCCTGGTATATATTTTAAAATTTGAAAACAATATTGATTTATCCAATGCAATTAATAAGGTAATTAAAACAAATACGGTAGAATATTCTCAACCTTATTATATTCAACGTTTCAACTATACGCCAAATGATTATAACTCATCTCAGCAAAGTTTCTTAAATCAGATTAAGGCTTTACAAGCTTGGGATGTAAACAAAGGAGATACCAATGTTGTAATAGGTATAGTAGATTCCGGGACAGATATCGACCACCCGGATTTAAGAGCTAATTTTAAGCGAAACTATGCAGATCCTATTAATGGAATTGATGATGATAACGATGGTTATAAAGACAATTACTGGGGTATTGATTTAGCTGGAGCAACTTTTGCTAATATCCAGTGGGATAACGATCCGGATGTTAAAGGAAATAACCAAGGGCATGGAGTTCACGTTAGTGGAGATGCCTCGGCGGTTACAGATAATGGAACTGGTGTTGCGGGTGTTGGTTTCAACTGTAAACTTTTACCAGTTAAATGTGGAGCTGACGACGATTCGCGCGCTAATGGAAGTGGTTATATTTTAACAGGATACCAGGGTATTACATATGCTGCTGATCATGGTGCAAATGTAATTAACTGCAGTTGGGGCGGACAAGGCGCCGGGCCACTTGAACAAGAAGTAATTAATTATGCCACTATAAATAAAGGGTCTTTAGTAGTTGCAGCTGCAGGAAATGACAATGTTGCTACACCTTATTTTCCTTCTTCTTTAGAATATGTAATTAACGTTGCTTCAGTTGGAAGCACGGATGCAAAATCTTCATTTTCTAATTTCGGATACTCTATAGATTTGTGTGCTCCCGGAAGTAATATACGTTCTACTACCTACAACAATGCTTATGGAAGCATGAGTGGAACTTCTATGGCGTCTCCTGTTGCAGCAGGTGCTGCTGCAATTGTTAAATCACAATTCCCCAACTACACCATGCTTCAAGTTGGTGAACAGTTGCGTGTAACTTGCGACAATATAAATAGTGTTAACTCAAGCTATACAAATCGATTAGGTTCAGGTCGAATTAATTTATTCAACGCTCTAACTGCCAACAAACCATCCTTAAGAAGTCAGAATAGAGTTGTTACTGATAAGAACGACGATGCCATAGTTGCGAACGATACTATGCGTATTTCAATGGATTTTGTAAATTATTTAGCTCCAACCACTAATGCCACTGTTACTCTTACAGCTGTTGCAGGCGGTGGATTTGTTACAATATTAAATGGCACTTATACCATTGGTCAATTAAACACATTAGCGCTTGCAAATAACGGCTCCGTTCCTTTTTCAGTTAGAGTAAGACCTACAGCACCTGCTAATCAGTTAATTTCTTTTAAATTAACTTACACTGATAATGCCACATCTTATTCATCAGCCGAATATTTTGATGTTTATGTTAATGTTGACTACATAAATATAAATGTTAATCAGGTAGCCACTTCCATAACAAGTAAGGGAAGAATTGGTTATAACGCCAGCGGACAAGGACAAGGCATTGGTTTTACTTACAAAGGAACAAATGTTCTTTATGAAGGTAGTCTTATGATTGGTAATGCAAGCAAAGTAAGCGACATGGCACGTAATAATGCAGGCGGTGCCGACGAAGATTTTGTTTCATCTGTAAAAGTAAGCAAAGTTGGACCTTTAGTTTCTGATTTTGATGCCTATGGCAAATTTAATGACGGTGGAAATACTAAAGGAGCACTTCCTGTTAGCGTTAAACATTACGCCTATGCATGGTCTCAAGCCCCAAATGATAAATACATTATGGTTCGTTATATTATCCAAAATACCGGAACAACTCCTTTAAACGACATCTATGCTGGTATTTTCTGTGATTATGATATTGATGATTATACAAAAAATAAAGGTGATCAGGATGATGCTTTAAGACTTGGTTATTCTTATACGCTTTCTGCTAATGTAGTTTATGCGGGTGTTAAACTTTTAAGTTCAGGTCCTTTTATTCACCATGCAATAGATAATGTTGGGGGAGCTACACCAGTAGATTTTACCAACGGAAGCGACTTTGATTTTAAAAAGGATTCAGTTATGAAAATTAGCAAGCCGCAGGATAATTATGGCACAGCAGGAGGCGACGTAATACAAACTGTATCTAGCGGACCATTTACTATTGCAGCCGGCGACTCTGTTGAAGTTGCGTTTGCTTTACTTGCAGGTGATGATGTAAACGATATTAAGGGTTCGGCTACTGCTGCTCAAACTAAATACGATGAGTTGTTTACCCCAACCGGAATATACGCTGCTAAAAATGAAGGATTTGGCATGAAAGCTATATACCCTAATCCAAGCAAAGGAAATACCTCTGTTTTAATAAATTTAAATAGAGATTCTAATGTTAAGATTGAAGTTTTAAATCTTGCCGGACAAACTGTATATACCCTAATAAAAGAATTAAATCAAGGTGAAAACAAAATCGATCTTGCTTTAGATAAATTAGCAGCCGGACAATACATTGTTAAATTTGTTAACGATGATAAAGTTCAATCTCAAAAACTAACAATTATCGAATAGTTGTTTTTAACTAAATACAATTAAAAAGGGCGAAAATTTTCGCCCTTTTTTTATTTCATATTAGCTAAATAACTAGCTAAATACTCTTGTTCCGTTTGCCCGGGTGTTGGAATAAATTCTGCTTTCTTCATTTGGTTTAAAAAAAATAAGTCCATAACGGAAGAATATCCACTTCTGCATATAATTTTATTTGCACCGAAAAACAACTCCAG
>JBIICS010000233.1:0-3012 GCA_044238735.1 Bacteroidia bacterium | reverse complement strand
AATAATTTCAATAGAGGAGGAATTACAATTTACCGTTTCACTCGTAAAAACTCCACGAACTAACTTTAAATTTTTATTACTTAATAAATACTCCTTAATTATTTTATTTTCCAAAATAGATCGTTGGGGCTCTGGGCCAGATAATATTGCTAAGTCATAACGATCGCTCGATATGTTCGACAACCTTAAATTAATAAACCGACTTAAAGGGCCGATGTATTTTATCCTGTTATCATTAAAATAATTTCTCGATAATTTACCAGCTAAACTTATTGAAGAGCTCTCAAAATCGGGCACCCAAATTTCGTTAAAAGGCTTATAAAAATTGGCATGTAATTTAGAAGCAATATAAGATAGACCGAAAGGGGCTTTAACGTATAACTGATGAGTAAGGTAGATAGAATAAATAGATGAATTATAAATTCCCGGACGATTATCACTAACAATTAAATTAATTTCGTATTGCTTAATTATATCACTTACTTCTGTTCTCTCAATATTAACAATTTTAGAATATCCTGTATAAAGCTTAAATAAATTAAAATATGTAAGCATTTTATTGCCTCCATATTTAACATCGGGGGAATTACACTCTATAAAAGTTAAACCGGGGTAATACTTTTTTAGCCAAAGAAGAGCATTACCGTTACTACAAATTACAACACAATTAGCATATTTAATAGCCGTATTAATAAGAGGTACCATACGTGAAGCGTGACCCAAACCCCAGTTTAAGACACCAAACAATATATTTTTACCTGTAAATGTTTGTTGTATTTGAAATTCGCTTAGCAAAATATTAATGGTAAATTTGAAAAAAAATTAGGTAAGTGGCTAAGCGAAAATTACAACAATTTGCCGAATTAAATACATTTAAAAATGTGTTTCAAAATCCTCAACTGGACGAAACTATTCCGGATATGGAAATAAAAGGCAATTGGAACCAGAACTTTTTCAAAAACAAAAATCCAATTATTATTGAGCTCGGATGCGGAAAAGGAGAATACACAGTAGGTTTAGCTCTTAACAATCCACATTTAAATTTTATTGGATTGGATTTAAAGGGGAATCGAATTTGGACCGGTGCCAAGCAGGCAATAGAGAATGGTTTAAACAATGTAGCCTTTGTTAGAACTCGAATAGAAAACATAAGAAGCGTATTTGACGATAAAGAAGTGAGCGAAATATGGATAACATTTCCGGATCCACAACCAACAGAAAAAAGAGAAAAGAAAAGATTATCAGCACCTCGTTATCTTAGTCTTTATCAAAAAATCTTAAAAAAGAATGGGCTTATTCATCTTAAAACGGACAACAGGCCATTTATGGAATATACGCTGGAAATGGCTACTCATTTTAAATTTAATATATTAACACACACCTTCGACTTATATTCTTCAGAGGAAAACAGTTACATCTTAAAACATCCCGAGTTAAAGCAAATTCAAACCTATTACGAAAAACTATTTAGTGCCAAGGGCTTTAAAATAAACTATTGCTGTTTCGAAATAAATGATAATCCTATTAATTGGGTAAAAAAAATGAGTTAGAAAAAACATCTAACAGGAAAGATGAAAAAGAATTAACGCAGAATTTTGCGAACAAACGCAACCGTAAAATAACTCATTAAAAACACTCCACAGAAACCTTCAAAGGTGGCAATAAACTTTAATCCCCCGTGAGGAAAATAATCACCGTATCCGATAGTAAAAAAAGTAATTGCACTGTAATAAAAAGCAGTATGAATAGAATGAAGCTCAGGTTCCGCTAAACCGGTAGCTATATAACCAAAACTTGTAAAATACTCCGAAACAAAGAAATAAATAAAACTAAACGCTGAATATACAATAACCATATTCATTAACACTCTTATCGGATTAGTTGCGTAACGCCCAATAAAATCGAAAACATATTTTTGAAAATAATAAACTGAAAAAGCAGCATATTTTTTAAATACATTAGTGCTGTTTAATTCTTCCTCTAAATTTCCTTTAGCTTCACAACGTTTAAATTCTAAATAACAAAAATCTTCATCCTCATACTGCCCATTATTTCTAAAATTCTCTTTCAGCAATCTAAACTGTTCTGCTTTATCTATTATTCTGGTTTCACTTTGATTATAAATTAAATCCTTGACTTTATTTTTTCTCCAATCTATAAAGAGTCTACCCAAAATACGCATCCCCTTTATATTTAAAAGGTCTATATGAATTTGCTCATCATCCGGATCAAAATCCATAATATCTCTAATGATGGTTTGAGATAAATCGATTTGATGGCATTTTTCTACTCTAAAATCCACAAACAAATTAAAAGCACAACCATTAAAAGAGAGTGTTTCTGCTTTAGCATTTTTAAAAGACAATGAACCTCCACCGAAATCGACCTGATCAAATTGTGCTTCACCCTTACCAAAATCAGCAAAATCGAAGTGTTTGTCACCTAAACCAAACAAAGCACTTCTAAACAAAACCTTACCCTCACCAAACTCAACACCTTCAAAAATTACATCACCATCGTTAAAATCAGCTCTTCTAAAATCTATTTTACCTCCACCAAACTCTAAATTTTTAAAATCCTTTTTACCCTTTCCAAACACAACTCGTTCAAAATTTACGTCGCCCTCACTAAATTTGGCAAACTTAAAATCAATTAAACCATCTCCAAATTTTGCCTGTTTAAAATCAACATTTCCATGACCAAAATCGGCATTTACAAAATTAATGGCACCAGATCCAAAATTTGTACTACCAAATAGCACATCGCCCTTACTAAATGAGGCAAATTGGAATGACTTATTCCCCTTTCCAAATTTTACTTTTTTAAAGTTTACTTGGTCTGCATTAAAAATTGAATTTGAAAAATCTATATGCCCATGACCAAATACAGATTGTTCGAAAATGATTTTATCGCCGGTAAACTTTGAGTAAGAGAAATCAACTTTAGTATCGCTGTCGAAAAAACTTTTTTTAGAAGAAAAATTATTTAATTCTATAAAAACAGAATCATCTA
>JBIICS010000062.1:0-16003 GCA_044238735.1 Bacteroidia bacterium | reverse complement strand
AATTCAAAACCTAACGGTTGGTTCTTAAAAAAGAAAAATTCTAATTGACTTTATTAAGGCTTAAAGCCCACCAAAACAGAAACACAGCCCGAATGTGTAATATCGTGTCCACCTTTACTGTGCTCACCGTCTTTATGATCGGGAACTACAACCTCTATAAACATTTGTTGGGTGGATTTTACATTAAAATCGAAATGCTGGATGTCTTTATCATGACTATTGTAAAGTTCTTTATGATCAGCATCTTTTAGTTTAAAATACACCCCCTCTATACCGGGCTCGTGGCAAACCTTTAAACGGTAATTTTGACCTGAATAGAATGTCATGGCCAGTTCTGCTGTTTCGCCGGCGCCCAACTGTGTACTATTAAGCTGTCCGTTGTGAGTATACGGACTTAAAGTAGGTAAGCACTTCTTTTTGGCAAACGAATTACATTGTGCTTTAGCATTGTTTGTTAATATAGCAAACATCACAAAAAACATAAATATATAGGGCATCTTTTTTGCAGAGTACATAATTAATAATTTAAAGTTTTTACGAGCTAGTTGATTAGTTTGTTACGAATTTCCTCAACTTTTTTCAAGATTAATTCTAATTGTTCTGGAGAAACCGTTGCCTTTGGAGCATCCGAACCAATGGTAACTACACCTGAAGCCTCATCTGTAGATAATTTGGTATCACCAGTGGCTACATTTATGGATGAGTAAACCTCTTTTAATCCATTTAAATCTTTAGAGAAATCTGCAACCGCCGGATCTTCGGGATAAGCAGACATAATGCCCAACAAATTTTCCAATGATAATTTTTGTTCAGCTATACGGGTTTTAACATCCTCTCCTTTTGGAGCTACCTTTGCAACTTTACAAGCCAAATATAGCCCTTCTATCCACCCGCCGGCAATAACCAAAGCAGAAACGTTTGATCGATCATTCTCTTGAAGATAAGCATCCGTTTCGGTAAAAGAATCTGAGATAATCGCCATCATTGAGTCTTTGTTGCTGATGTTGTTCTCCATTCGCTCAATTGTTTCCTTTTTAAAAGCCTCGGTAACACCTAATCCATCGGCCAAGTTTTTAGCGGCCTTAAGATAGAACATGGTTTCCTGTGTTTGATCGAACACAGAAGTATAGGTTAAATCTGCTCCATAGATTCCAAGATTTATGGCTTTTGCAGCATTAGAGCTATAACGCGAAGTATTATTAATATCATTTAAAATCATTCGATCGTATTTTGCACCTGCTTTCTGCAATAAGCTTGCCATTTCCAATGGAGAAGGAACAGAGTAAAATACTTTTTGCGTATTGTTTTTAATCAAACTCGAGCGGGCAGTATCGATAGTTTGAGTCTCCTCTTTACCTCCATCACCACATGAGGCCATAAATATAATAATTGATCCAACTAAAACTGTTTTGGATAAAACGGATACTGTTTTAAAAGAATTTTCCATGTTTAAATATCTTAAATCAATCAAATTTAAAGAAATACGTGCCTAAAAGTATTAAAAAACAATTTAAAAAACGTCTTTTTTTGGTGTTTTTTTAAATTAAACAATTAAAATTTTCGTTCTATTACGAAGCGTTAACAATTAAATTAAACGGATATGAATAATGGAGATACTATTTTAAATTGCTCTTCTGCATTTCAGATTTACGATTCCAAAAAATATATGCTTTTAAACAATATTAACCTTAAGTTAATTGTTTTATAAAAGTAGTGCCCGGTAAAGCTTTATAAATAAAATTTATTATACTTGCAGCTTAATTTAAACCAAATAAACTAATAATCAAAAACTAATAAAAATGAGCACTGGAAAATCAGAAAGCAAAATCCAAAGTATGTTCGCTTCATTAGCTATTCCAATTTGTATAGCAATGGGTATTTCAATTTATATGTTTGTAATGGGTGATCCTGCCAACTTTGAAGGTGGCGATCCTAACAATCATCCCGTTCAGGAAGGCGTTCGTCACGTATTAGGTTTAATTCACAAAGGTGGTTTTATCGTTCCAATCTTAATCTCTTTAGTATTAATGAATATTACCTTTTCTATAGAACGTTCGTTAACTATTGGTAAAGCAAGTGGTAAGTCTGCTTCCAATACATTTATGCGCAAAATTAAATCTGCATTATCTGCAAATAATATTTCGGGTGCAGTAACAGAATGTGATGCTCAGAAAGGCTCTGTAGCTAATGTTGTTAAAACAGCATTACACAAATACAAAGAAATGGAAGCAGCAACCGATTTAGATAAAGATCAAAAAGTAATTGCTATTCAAAAAGAATTAGAAGAAGCTACTTCACTAGAACTACCTATGTTAGAAAAAAACCTGGTTATTATTGCAACCATGGCTTCTGTTTCTACTCTAGTAGCTCTACTAGGAACGGTAATCGGTATGATTAAAGCGTTCTCAGCGTTAGCAACCGCCGGTTCACCGGATTCAGTAGCGTTAGCATCGGGTATCTCTGAGGCACTTATTAATACTGCTTTAGGTATCGGTAACTCTGCTTTAGCGATCATCCTTTACAATGTATTTACTTCTAAAATCGATTCAATAACACATACGATTGATGAAGCTGGATTTAGCATTGTACAACAATTTGCTGCATCGCATAAAAACAAATAATTAACGTTATTATCATTAACTAAAAGACCTTAGGCAATGCCAAAAGTTAAAGTACCTCGTAAAAGCACCAGTATCGATATGACGGCCATGACCGACGTAGCGTTTCTGTTGCTTACGTTCTTCATGCTTGCAACCAAATTTAAGCCTGATGAACCCGTACAAATTACTACGCCTTCGTCTATCTCCGAAATTAAATTACCCGAATCTGATGTAATGCTCCTTACCGTTGATAAAGAAGGGCGCGTGTTGTTCGGTATAGACGGACAACAAAATCGCGCTTCACTTCTCGACAAAATGAGTGAGAAATACAAAGTAAGTTTTACACCTGCTCAAAAGAAAGAGTTTTCTTTAACAGAACAGTTTGGGGTATCAATTAAGCAACTGGGTCAATATTTGGATATGAAACCGGATGAACGTAAAAAAGTAAAATTTACAGGCGTTCCGTGCGATAGCTTAAATAATGAGCTGGGTGACTGGATTTGGCAGGCACGTTTGGTAAATAATAACATTCGTGTGGCTATAAAAGGAGATGGCGATGCCAAATACCCTGCAGTAAAACAAGTTATCTCTACTGTTCAAGACAAAAAAGTGAACCGTTTTAATTTAATTACTTCTGCAGAAAAACCAGAATAATATTTAGTATATTAACTAATTAAAATTTTAAAGCATGGCAGAAATAGAAGGCGGTGGCGGTGGTAAAAAGAAAGGTAATAAGCCCGCAGCGAAAAAGATGTCTACTCGTGTGGATTTTACTCCAATGGTGGATTTAGGTTTCCTGTTGATTACATTCTTTATGTTAACTACTTCCATGAATAAGCCCACAACCATGGAAATTACCTTCCCCGATAAAGAAAAACCTAAAACCGAGGAAGAAGAAACAAAAATTAAAGCCTCTCAGGCAGTAACACTCATTCTAACCGATAAAAATAAAATCGTTTATTATTTTACCAGTCAGGATGGTACCCCCGGAACCCCTACTGTTATTGGTTATGGAAACGAGGGTATCCGTAAATTTTTATTAACGGAAAACCGTTCGCGTAACTCGGCTGTGGATTCTATTCCTATTTACAAAGAGAAATTTAAAAGTAAAGAAATTACAGAAGAGATTTACAAAGCCAACGTTGGTCGAATTAAGGCTTTTAAAGATGGTTTAATTGTAGTTATTAAATCCGATGAAAAAGCAACCTACAAAAATCTGGTTGATATTTTAGACGAGATGCTAATTTGTAATGTAGGTCGATATGCGGTGGTTGACGATCTTGCTGAACCTGAAAAAGAATTGTTAAACGGTGTACAAGCCCAATTATAAGATTTAAAATGTCAGGAAAACTAGATTTATTAAACAAAGAGTGGTGCGATATGGTATTTGAAGACCGTAATCAGGAATACGGCGCCTTCGAGCTTCGCAAACTATACTCTAAAAACATTATTTTGGGTGTAATATTAACGGCAGTCATTTTTGCACTTTCTATTGCTGGCCCCATTGTAGCCCGATTAATTTCTGACGCTTTGCCTCAGGAAGAGATTTTAAAACAAACCGAAGTAACTACACTAGAGGAGCCGCCGCCGTTAGATAAAAACGAGCCGCCGCCACCACCGGTAGAACCTCCGCCACCATTAAAATCTACCGTAAAATTTACTCCACCGGAAATTGTTCCGGATAAAGAAGTTCCAGAAGAACCACCACCAACACAGGAGGATTTAAAAACCGTTGATGCCTCAACTAAAACCGTTGAAGGTAGTGATGATGGTGTTGATCAATCCTTATTGGAAGGAAACGGAAATCAGGTTGTGGAAGAAGCTGCTCCTGAGATATTCGTTACAGTTGAACAAATGCCCGAATTTCCTGGCGGGGTTGAAGAACTTTATAAATTTTTAGGCAACAACATCAAATATCCTCAAATGGAAAAAGAAGCTGGTATTCAGGGTACTGTTTACTTACGCTTTTATATTGATGCAAATGGAAAGCCTAACGATATTTCAGTTGCCCGTGGCGTTAAAGGAGGTCCAAACTTAGAACAGGAGGCTGTTCGGGTTTTAAAAGTAATGCCATCTTGGAAACCTGGAAAACAAAACGGAAAAGCGGTTAACGTTTGGTATTCTTTACCTATTAAATTTACATTACGCTAATAAAACGGCTATGCCCGTTCCAAAACTTAAAACCGAAATGCAAGGTAAAACACCCTTGTATTTCGGTTTTTTTATGGCCGCACTTTATCTTTTTGCAAGCGGCTACGTTATTTGGTCAAAAGATGTAAATTTGCCAAACTCTTACCGATACCTCTTTGGTTTTATCTTAATATGTTACGGAATTTTAAGGGGTTTTAAGGGATACATGAAATGGAAAAACAATAATCAGAACCTGGATGTTTAATAATAAGATATCACGTGTAATAATAGGACTGATTGGTATGTTCTACTTCGTTTCATGCAGCCAAACCGATAAAAAAGGCAAACCACTGGACACTCCAACCAGCGGTGAAATTAATATTGCCATAGATGAGTGTTATAAGCCCATAATGCAGGGCGAAATAGACACCTTCCACGCCTTATATCCTCGCACTAAACTTAACGTAATATACACTAACGAATCAGAGGCTTTTAATTTATTAATGAAAGACAGCGTTCGTTGTATTGTGGTTCCGCGCAAAATAAACGATGCCGAAACAGCTGAACTCAAAAAAATTCCGATTAGTCCTCGCAATATCTTAATTGCAAACGATGCTGTGGCATTAATAGTAAACAACGAAAATAAAGACACATTAATTACTTACGAAAAACTGGAACAGATTATCTCAGGAGAATTTACCAACTGGAATCAATTGTCGAAAAACTCAAACATTGGAGACCTTAACATTGTATTTGATGCCAACGGATCCAGTACGGCTCGTTATCTTCAAGAAAAATTAAACAAGAATAAACCACTGCCTAAAAACTGCTTTGCTGTAAAATCAAATGCGGAGGTAATTGATTATGTAGAGAAAAACAAAAATGCACTTGGAGTAATTGGTGTTAACTGGGTTTCGGATGCCGAGGACCCCATGGCACAATCTTTCCTGAAACGAATTAATGTGGTATCGATTTCTGCTCCCGATACCGGCATAAACGACCCGGAATACGTAAAACCTTACCAGGCTTATATTGCAACTCGCCAATATCCTTTACTTCGTGAAGTTTTTATTGTAAGCCGGGAGGCACGCACAGGCTTAGGCACGGGCTTTGCTTCCTTTGTTGCAGGTGAAAAAGGACAACGTATTATTTTAAAATCGGGTTTATTGCCCGCAACAGCTCCGGTTAGAATTATTCAGTTTAAAAAATAGATTATATCCTAAAATATGAAAAAGAAAACACTTGTTGTATTATCAGCTTTATTATTAAGCTTTCATACAAAAGCACAAACTATTGACGAAGGAATTAAGGCCTGGGAAAATGATAAATTAAATAAAGCCGCGTCTATATTCAGAACGTTAGCAAAGGGAAATAACCCCGAAGCAAACTACTATCTGGGTAATATTTATTTAGAATTTGAAAGACCCGATTCGGCTAAAATGGCATTTAACGACGGTATTACCAAGAATCCAAGCAACCCCTATTGCTATGTTGGTTTAGGAAAAATTGCCTTAAATGACAAAAACGGAACAGAATCAAAGAAAAATTTTGATAAAGCACTGAGTATTACCAAAGAAAAAGATGCCAAAGTACTTAACGCAATCGGTAGCGCATACTCTACCGCCGATATTAAAGAACCAAAGAAAGCTATTGAATATTATAACAAATCGCTTGCGCTAGATAAACGAAATCCCGATACTTTTTTAGGATTGGGTGATGCTTATCTTGACGATTTACAGGGCGGACCCGCTATCACTAATTATGAAAAGGCACTGGAGATAAACAATAAACTACCTAAACCCTATTTACGTATTGGTCAGGTGTATGTCCGCTCTCGTAACTGGTCCACCGCCGAAGAGAATCTTAAAAAAGCTATTGAGCTGGATCCTGGCTACTCTATCGCCTACAAAGATTTAGGCGAGTTGTATTATAAACAACGCAAATATGATAAAGCAGCCGAAGCTCTTAAAACTTATATTGATCTTGCGGACAGAAATGTTAGTTCATTAACTAAATACGCTTATGCTTTATTCCTGAATAAGGACTACGATAATGCATCAAAAACTATAAACGAAGTAATAAAATTAGATTCCTCTAATTATGTAATGAAACGTTTATTAGGTTATTCGTATTACGAAACCAAAAAATACCCTGAAGGATTGAGTTACATGAACAAATTCTTTGCTCAGGTAAAACCCGAAAAAATAATTGCTTCTGACTACACCTATTATGGAAGACTATACAATAAAACAAACAACGATTCCTTAGCCGCGCTAAATTTTGAAAAGTCATTAGCTATAGATACAGGAGATGTTGAAGTTTTAGGCGAACTTGCAGATGTTTACACCCATTGGAAAAAATATCCCCAAGCCCAAACAGCTTATACCAAGAAAATTAAATCATTAAAAAATCCATCGGCACTTGATTATTTTGGATTGGGTAAAGCCTACTATTACGATAAGAAATATACAGAGGCAGATACTGCTTTTGCCTCAGTTATTGCAATTAAGCCAGATGTAACCATTGGCTACTTGTGGAGATGCCGTTCTAAAATAAAAATTGGAGATGTTAACTATGAATTATGTAAACCTTACGCAGATAAATTTATTAGTCTTGCTTATGGCCCAGACGGAAAATTAAATCCTAAAGTTCAAACAAAAGAAATAATTGAAATATTGCAATACGAAGCATCCTATTTTGCTGCCAAAGAAGATATGGTAAAAGTAAAAGAATATTTAAACAAGATACTGGAAACAGATCCCAATAATAAGGAGGCCAAAGACATGTTAAGTAAATTAAAATAATTCTTTTATTTATATATAAAAGTATAGATAGAGTGCAGTTAGCCTAACGGTTATCTGCACTTCTTTTTTAAAGATTCTTATTGGTTTATATATGGGTTTGAGCTAATTTGGGAAGGGGATTACTATTATTTGGCTTTAGGTTTCTTATCACCTTTGAAGCTCATGTACATAGCAAAACCAACTATAATTCCAACGCCGCCAATAATTAAGAAAGTAACCATGGAAGAGTCGTCACCCTTCTTCAATTCTTTAAACATGGCCTGCATAGCTGAATTTGGTTTTTTACTTTCCTCGCAAAAACCTTTAGAAGCGACAAAAAGCATTAAAAATGTGATGATTAGAAAAGTAACCGCGTTATTTAAAAACATGTTTGCTTTAAATTTATTTTCGGTTTTCATTTTGTTAAAATTTTAGATAAATATATTTATTTTACGACCAAGGTATAGTATTATTAGATTAATTTATTATTAAGACTTTGTTGATAAATAAATCTTTTTTTATAATAACGTAAAAAATACTATATTTGTGCACCAAAAATAAAATAAATGTACGAGGGGACCCTAAAAGTCCCCTCAGTTATTTAAAAATGTTAGCTAAAAACTTAATAACCAGCATCATACAAGATTTCTTTGAAGGGACCGATTTTTTTGTGGTAGATGTTTCTATAAGCGGTTCGGATAAAATTAGTGTGTTTTTTGAGAAAATGAACGGTAGAGTTACCATTGAAGACTGCGTTAAATTAAGTAAACACATTGAGGCCGGTTTAAATCGGGATGAGCACGACTTTGAACTAGAGGTTTCTTCGGCCGGAATGGATGAGCCGTTTAAGGTTATTGGGCAATATTACAAACACCAGGGGAAGGAAGTTAAGGTAATAACAAACGATGGTAAAAGACACGATGGAATTTTAAAAGAGGTTTCAGCAGACTCTATTTTGCTTGAAACGTCTGAGAAAGTAAGAGAGGAAGGAAAGAAGAAGAAAATAATTATAACTCAAGAAGAACGATTAAGCTTTGATCAAATAAAACAAACAAAAAGAATAATTAAATTTTAAATAATAACAAAAATGGCAAACATCAATTTAATTGAATCATTTTCAGAATTTAAAGAGTTTAAAAACATTAACCGAGAGGTAATGATGAGTATTTTGGAAGATGTTTTTAGAAGCATGCTGGTTAAACGATTCGGTACGGACGAGAACTTTGATATTATCATTAACATAGATAAG
The DNA here is from genome assembly GCA_044238735.1 of Bacteroidia bacterium. Classification (GTDB taxonomy): domain Bacteria; phylum Bacteroidota; class Bacteroidia; order UBA4408; family UBA4408; genus JBIICS01. Next base: position 7,241 of record JBIICS010000062.1, on the reverse strand, counting down.
GGGGATCTAGAAATATGGAGAAACCGTGAAATCGTTGATGATGAGTTTGCGGAAGACAGTTTTGATTACGATGAAAATCGTCATATTTCTTTAACGGGAGCCCGTAAAATTGAACCCGATTTTGAAATTGGTGAAGAAATTACAGAAGAGGTTAAGCTTGAAGATTTTGGTCGCCGTGCCGTTTTGGCTATGCGCCAGAATTTAATGAGTAGAATTATGGATTTAGAAAAAGACGGTATTTATAAAAAGTACAAAGATAAAATTGGAGAAATTATAACCGCGGAAGTTTATCAAGTTTGGAAAAAGGAAATACTGGCTTTAGATGAAGATGGTAACGAACTCATTCTTCCAAAAAACGAACAGATCCCTTCCGATTATTATAAAAAAGGAGATCATGTAAAAGCTGTTGTGGCTCGTGTTGATATGAGAAATGGGGTTCCTTTAATTGTTCTTTCCAGAACCTCTCCTAAATTCCTCGAGAAACTATTTGAAATGGAAGTGCCTGAGGTTTTTGATGGGCTTATCACCATTAAGAAAATTGTTCGTGAACCCGGCGAAAGAGCTAAAGTGGCGGTTGAATCTTACGACGATAGAATTGATCCCGTTGGGGCTTGTGTGGGAATGAAAGGATCTCGTATACACGGCATTGTAAGAGAGTTGAAAAACGAAAATATTGATGTGATTAACTATACCAATAATCCAACTCTTTTTATTCAACGTGCTTTAAGTCCGGCTAAAATTACAACTATTAAGTTGGACGACGACACCAACCGTGCCGAGGTTTATTTAAAACCCGATCAGGTTTCTCTGGCAATTGGTAAAGGTGGACATAACATTAAACTTGCCGGAAAATTAACCGGATATGAAATTGATGTTTACCGCGAAGGCGATGTTGCCGGAGAGGATGATGTGGATTTAGATGAATTTGCTGACGAAATTGAACCGTGGATTATCGATGAGTTTAAAGCAATTGGTTGCGATACTGCTAAATCGGTTTTAGATTTAAGTGTTGAAGACCTTGTAAAACGCACCGATTTAGAGGAAGAAACTATTAACGAAGTGAGAAGCATTTTACAAGCTGAGTTCGAATAACAGGATATTATTTGAACCGGATTTAATGTAAACATAAAAAACTGAAAAATATGGCGGAAGCCGAAATTAAAAGATTAAGTAAGGTAGCAAAAGAACTAAATGTTGGGATTGCTAATATTGTTGAATTCCTGTCCGATAAAGGTCATGAAATAGACAAAAATCCTAACACCAAAATAAGCGCTGAGGTATACGACCTCTTGGCTCGCGAATTTCAAGGCGACAAAGCTGCAAAAGATCAGTCGCAAAAAATATCTGTAGCTAAACGTCCGGCCACCAAAGAAACATTGGCAATAGATGAAGATCGAACGGTACTTGTTAACGAAAAAACACAACCCGTTAAAGAAACGCCCGAAATTCTTATTAAAAGCGTTCAGGTTGAGGCCAATGAGCCTAAAGAGGAAAACGTTAGTGCCGATGAAACTATTAAAGTAAAAAGCGACGATGATATTAATGTAAAAGTTTTAGGTAAAATTGATCTGGCATCAATGAACCTCAAAACCAAGCCGGGTAAAAAAACAAAAGCCGAAAAAGAAGCTGAAGAAGCAACTGAAAAAACTAAAAAAGCTGCGGCTAAAAAAACCAAAAGTTCAAAAGAAGAAGAGAGCATTAGTAATGAGGTGGTTGAAGAAAAAATTGAACCCCCAGTTATTACAGAGGTTCCTAAACCAGCAACTCCTGCCCCTCCTCAGGAAGACTTTTTGGAAACTAAATTTGAGAAGCTTGATGGGCCAACTATTGTTGGTAAAATTAATCTTCCGGTTAAAGACGACAAAAAGAAAAATCCGGTAGCATCTTCATCTGCTTCAGAGCTAGATAAGAAAAAAAGAAAAAGAATTAAGAAAGGTGCTATTGATGTAAATAAAATGAGCTCCGATAATAAACCGGGTGGTGGCAATACCGGTTCCTCTCCGGGTGGTGGTAATCGCTTTGGGGGCGGACAACAAGGTGGTGGCAGATTTGACAGGGGTAATAAGTTTGGTGGAAAACCCGATAATCGTAAAAAAGAGGAAGTAAAAACTGAAATTTCTGATGAAGAAATTCAAAAGCAAATTAAAGAAACGCTTGCTCGTTTAAGCGGTGGTGGTAAATCTAAGTCATCAAAATTTAGAAGAGAAAAGCGCGATAATATCCGTGCCGAAATAGAAGAGAAAGAAGCTCGTGCAGAAGAAGATAAAAAGGTTTTAAAAGTTACTGAATTTGTATCCGCTAATGAGTTGGCAAAAATGATGAATGAGTCGGTTACAAAAGTAATTTCCACTTGCATGAGTTTGGGAATGTTTGTGTCTATTAACCAACGCTTAAATGCCGAAGTAATCTCTATTGTAGCTGAAGAATTTGGTTATCAGGTAGAGTTTGTAAGTGCAGAAGATACCGTTAAAACAGAGGAAGAAACGGACAAAGCAGAGGACCTTAAATTTCGTGCGCCTATAGTAACGGTTATGGGTCACGTAGATCATGGTAAAACCTCTTTGCTAGATTATATTCGTAAAGCAAATGTAATTGCGGGTGAAGCCGGTGGAATTACCCAGCATATTGGAGCCTATAGTGTTGACTTGGTTAACGGTAAGCGCATAGCCTTCTTAGATACTCCGGGCCACGAAGCATTTACTGCCATGCGTGCTCGTGGTGCACAAATTACAGATATAGTAATTATCGTAATTGCTGCCGATGATAGCGTAATGCCTCAAACAAAAGAAGCTATTAACCATGCACAGGCAGCAGGAGTTCCGATTATTTTTGCTATTAATAAAGTTGACAAGCCCGACGCTAATCCGGATAAAATCCGTGAACAGTTAGCACAAATGAACATCCTGGTTGAAGAATGGGGCGGAAAATATCAGTCTCAGGAAATTTCTGCTAAAAAAGGTTTAAACATTGATGCACTTTTAGAAAAGGTTTTACTAGAGGCTGAGTTATTAGATTTAAAAGCAAATCCGGATAAATTAGCGCAGGGTACAATTATAGAGTCTTCATTAGACAAAGGCCGCGGATATGTAGCCACCATCATGGTTCAAAGTGGTACTTTACGTATTGGTGATGTGGTGCTTGCAGGATCTGCTTTTGGTAGAGTTAAAGCCATGTTTAACGAGCGTGGCGCTCCAATTAAAATTGCAGGCCCTTCTACACCGGTTGTTATGCTTGGTTTAAACGGAGCCCCACAAGCTGGAGATAAATTTAAAATATATGCTGATGAACGCGAGGCTAAGGAGATTGCAAATAAACGCATGCAGCTCATTCGCGAACAAGGTGTTCGTACGCACAAGCATATTACACTGGATGAGATTGGCCGCCGTTTAGCTATTGGGGATTTTAAAGAACTTAACATTATTGTTAAAGGTGATGTGGATGGTTCTATTGAAGCGTTAACCGACTCCTTGCTAAAACTATCTACAAACAGCATACAGGTAAATGTTATTCATAAATCGGTTGGTCAGGTTTCAGAAAGTGACGTTATGTTGGCTTCTGCCTCAAACGCTATTATTGTGGCGTTTAACGTTAGACCATCATCTGCCGCAAGAAAACTTGCAGAACATGAGGAGATTGACATTCGATCATACTCCATTATATACGACGCTATCAATCAGGTTAAAGCAGCCATGGAAGGTATGCTGGCGCCAGAATTTGAAGAGAAAATTGTGTGTAATGTTGAGGTTCGCGAGGTATTCCGAATTTCTAAAGTTGGAACAATTGCAGGTTGTATGGTGTTAGATGGTAAAATTACTCGTAATACAAAAGTTCGTGTAATTCGCGATGGTATTGTTATACATACCGGTTCGCTTGGATCGTTGAAACGTTTTAAAGATGATGTAAAAGAAGTAGTGGGCGGATACGAATGTGGTTTAAATATTGACGGATTTAATGACGTTAATGTTGGTGATATTATAGAGGGTTATGAAATGGTAGAGATTAAACGTAAACTTTAATCAAAATATTCTTTTTTTTAAAGGCTTTTTCTGAATCAGAAAAAGCCTTTTTTATACTTTATAATACACTAAACCTGATTATTTGATGCTCGTGCTTTATAACTATAATTAAAAACATTTAACTCTATTACCTTTTATAAAAAGTGGAACTCTTGGGATATATGGCTGCAATTATCATTGGGATTAGCCTGGGGTTAATTGGAGGTGGGGGATCAATTTTAACCGTTCCTGTTTTAGCCTATTTAATGGGTATTAGCCCCCTAATTGCCACTTCCTATTCTTTATTTATTGTAGGCATCTCGTCATTAATTGGAGTAGTTACTTTTATTAAGCGGAAAAGCATAAACTATTTAGCGGCAATTATATTTGCTCTTCCTTCGTTTATTGCCGTTATAATTGCTCGCTCTTTAGTACTTCCTCTTCTTCCCAACCAAATAAAAATCTATAAGCTTATGGTTATCAGTAAGGACAGTTTACTTATGGTTGTGTTTAGTTTACTCATGATTTCTGCCTCTTATTTTATGATTAGAGTTAAAGAGGTAACCCCTTTAAAAGCGCAAAACATCAATAGCCAGCGTAACCGAATTAAAATTGGCTTAATTGGTTTAATTGTAGGTTATTTAAGCGGAATGGTAGGTGCCGGTGGTGGCTTTATAATTATTCCGGCCTTGGTTTTATTTGCCGGTTTAGAAATGAAAACCGCGGTAGGCACTTCCTTGTTAATTATTGGTTTTAATTCGTTAATAGGTTTTGTAAGTGGTCTTCATCATCAAACAATAAACTGGTCGTTTCTTCTTCTCTTTACCGCATTCTCGGTGCTGGGAATAGTTTTGGGTTCGTATTTAACAAACTTTATTGAAGGAGATAGGCTTAAAAAAAGTTTTGGTTTTTTTATATTAGCAATGGGAGTGTTTATTCTACTTAAAGAAATTATTATTTAAAAGGGTAAAATTAATTAGATAGTTAAACTATTAAACCTTAATTATGAAAATAGAACAATTATATACAGGATGTTTGGCTGGCGCAGCCTACTATATTGAGTCGGAAGGGGAAGCCGCAATTATTGACCCTTTAAGAGAAACCACGCCCTATATTGCAAAAGCAGAAAAAAATAAAGTTCAAATAAAGTTTGTATTGGAAACTCACTTTCATGCCGACTTTGTTTCGGGACATATTGACCTTGCGAAGAAAACGGGTGCAAAAATAATTTTTGGCCCTACGGCTCAACCTAACTACGAGGTTCTTATAGCAAAAGACAACGAAGAATTTAAAATAGGTAAGCTTCGAATTAAAGCTATTCATACCCCCGGCCATACTCCCGAAAGCACCTGCTATTTGTTATATGATGAAAACGGAAAAGAATATTGTTTGTTTACAGGCGATACGCTTTTTATTGGCGATGTAGGAAGACCGGATCTGGCTTTAAAAGGTAATTTAACAGAGAATGATCTTGCTGGAATGCTGTTTGATAGCCTTCACAATAAAATTATGAAGCTACCCGACGAAATAATTATTTACCCTGGCCATGGAGCTGGCTCAGCTTGCGGTAAGAATATGAGTAAGGAAACCTTTGACACACTTGGTAATCAGAAAAAGTTCAATTACGCCTTAAGAGCAAAAGATAAAAACGAATTTATAAAAGAAGTAACAACGGGTCTTTCAAAACCACCTCAATATTTTCCTAAAAATGCTGTTCTAAATAAAATGGGTTACGAAAGTATAGATGATGTTATGGTAAGAGGAACAAAGAAACTAACTCCAGACGAGTTTGAACAAGCCGTTGAGGAACATCACGCCTTAATATTAGATGTAAGAAATCCCGCGGTATTCTCCTCTGTCTTTATTCCCAATTCAATTAATATTGGAATAGACGGACAATTCGCGCCATGGGTTGGTGCTTTAGTTACAGATTTAAAACAGCCCATTGCAATTATTGCCGATAATGGACGAGAGGAAGAGGCGGTGCTTAGATTAGCCAGAGTTGGCTATGATAATTGTATTGGATATTTAGAGGGAGGGATAGAAAGCTGGATTAATGCCGGTAAACAAACCGATGCTATTATGCAAATAGAGGCTAATTTATTTGTAGATCTATCCCATTCAAAAACTCTTCAGGTTTTAGATGTGCGCAAAAACAGTGAATATGTCTCGGAGCACATAAAAGGCGTTGAGAACTTTCCACTTGATAATATTAACGACAACATGGGCTATATAGATCGCCACAAAACTTACTATATTCATTGTGCCGGCGGATATAGATCCATGATTGCTGCTTCTATTTTAAAGGCTCGGGGGTTTAGTAATGTTATTGATATAGCGGGGGGGCTTAAAGCAATTAAAGATACGGGTAAAGCAAATCTAACGGATTACGTATGTCCTTCGTCGTAGTTATAGTATTTAAATAAAGTAAAATTGTACTATTATCTTTTTTAATTTAATAAAATGAAAGATAAATCAATTTTAGTATTATCACTTAAAACCTGAAGGTTAATAGGGCAGATTAAAATACTCTGCCATTTCTACAAGCGTTTGGCGTGTACGTTTAAGATTTGAATTTTTTAACGTGCGCTCTAAATTAGAGGCGTATTTTTCTTTGTACTGATTTTTACCCGAAGCCAGCCATTGAGACATGTAATAGAAAGCACAAATGGTTATATCGTTTTCCTCGTTTGTAATATTATCGCTGGTTAATTTCTTGTAACGTTTAAAAGACTCCGAAACATTTTCATAATCCTTTAAAGCAAAATAACCTATAATAAGTGTTGCAAAAATTGAATCGTGATATTTCTGAAAAGAAATTTGTTGATAGGCTACCAACGTTTGTTCTATAAGGTCCGTGGCCTTTTTAAGGTCTTTTTTATCTCCAAGCAACAACAAGGCTCCATACAAGCTAATAAGATTAACCCGCTTAATGTGGAAGCCCTCGTCCCAGAAATTTTTTGCCAGCAACTCTTCACACCTTAATCTTAAAAAAGCAATTCTTTCTCTGGTATCAGGCGGTATAGAAGACGTGTAATTATCCTTATATACATCCAAATGCTGAGAAATATAATGACTGGTTTGAACAGCCAATGCAAACATTTCGGGGATATTTATAAAGTTTTTCCAAAACAAAACATGATCGGCGCTTTTCATTATGTTTAATGTTTCCTCCATTACCTGCTCTGTACTCATGTTGTGGAACATATATTCCATTTTAACACCGTATAATTTAAACAGAATATC
>JBIICS010000001.1:0-83403 GCA_044238735.1 Bacteroidia bacterium | reverse complement strand
CTTCAAGAAAAGGAAAAACAACAAAAGCGTTTTTATCGAGCTCCTTCTCCAGATCTAACAACTCATCAAATTTTTCTTTAGAGAAAAAGCTAGGGTCCTGCAAAAAAGTAAGCGAATAAATTTTACCGTAACGAGCTAAAAAACGAACATTAAACTCAGCGTGATTTTCATACTTTTCAAAGAAATTTTGATGGGGCTCTAAAGATTTCGTGTTAAAATTAGATTTATTTTTAACGTTAAAATTAGTCCTCAAATACAAGTAGATATTATTGAAAATCTTTTCGCTTTCGAGTACCTCATCAATTTGCTTGTGAAACTTAAGTGTTTGGTTTTTTTGTTCCAGATGAAACGATTGTTGAGCAAAAAACTTAAGAACGGCCACCAGGGTAACCCTGTCTTCAATTTTTTGAGCTACATCGAGCAAAATTTCAGCAATTTTATTTGCCTCTTCTCTATATCCTTCGTTAATTAATTGCTCTATTTTAGAACGGTTGTGCGATAAATAATTCGGGTAATTTCGGGCTAGGTAGAAACTTAGTTTTAACGTATGATGAGCTAACTGAAAAAAATTCTTCTTCGCCTTTTCATCGCTTTTTCCATAAATGGCTTTACAAATAACATCAGAGTCGGGTTGATTGTTTCCATATTTAGCAACCTCGTCAACTAACTTTTTAGGCAGATTAGCTTTGGAATCTTCCAAAAACTGTTTAAATGCATTTAGATGAAACTCATCTAATAAAACAACTAATTTCTGAATAATAAGCATAAGCTAAAACGGATAATTCTCTAAGTTAATTCAATTATCTGAATTTTAAAATAAAACGAGATTAAAAGCTAAAATTAGTGTATAAATGAAGGTCGTAACCCATTAACAATCTTCATTATTTCTTTTTAGACACTGCCTTCTTCTTGTCCTCCATTGCTTCCGGATTACAAACTTTACATGCACTATATCCTTTTTTTCGGGCCTCATTTAACTGAATTCCCGACTTGCCCGTTTGGCTCAAGGAACAATTTTTCTTATGAAATTTTTTTCCGTTTTCTGATATATAAACAGTTTGAGCACCTAAAAAACTGTAAATAAAAAACAAAAGAATTATGCTTAATACTCGCTTCAACATTTTTATTTCTGTCTTCTGGATTTTTCTTTAATGATAAGTGATAATTCTCTGCCGGTTTGTCCCTTAACACTGGTGTTCTCCTGGGCTCTTCTAATCAAATATGGAAGGACTTCATTAACGGGGCCATACGGAACATATTTAGCAACATTATAGCCGTTGTAGGCCAGGTTATAGCTTATGTGGTCGCTCATGCCCAGAAGTTGGGAAAAGAAAATATTCTTGTTGTGTTTATCAACTTTAAACTCGCTTATTAAGTCGGCCAATATTCTGCTACTTTCCTCATTGTGTGTGCCTGCGCATAATCCAATTTTACTAATGTTTTCTATACAGAACCGAAGGGCTAAATTATAGTCGCGGTCCGTTGCTTCTTTTGTTGGCTGAATAGGATCGGCATACCCTTTATGGAGAGCTCTTTCGCGCTCTTTTTCCATATATGCGCCTCTAACAAGTTTAGCGCCCAAACAATACCCTTTTTCTTGAGCGCGCTTAAAGCTCTCCTTTAAAAAACTTAAACGATCGTGCCGGTATAACTGATAGGTATTGTAAACCAGCGGGCGAACCTTATTAAAATTCTCCATCATCTCGTCTGCAAGCCTATCTATAGTATTCTGAATCCAACTATCCTCAGCATCAATAAATACTGGTACTTCGTTTTTATGAGCCTCGCTGCAAATTCTATATATACGATTATACAAACGAGCATACTCTGCCTTTTCATCAGTATTTAAATTCTCCAGCTGGTCGTTTGCCTTTTCTAACAACGCAAAGCGCCCCAAACCGGTTACTTTAAATACAGAAAATGGTATATTTTTCTCTCCTTTTGCCCTATGAATGGTTTTAATGGTTTCTTCCGTACAAGAGTCGAAATCGGTTTCACTTTCTTTTCCCTCAATCGAATAATCGAGTATGGTTCCTATTTTAAAATCGCCTAATTCTTTAATGGCGGTATGGCATTCTTCAATAGTTTCTCCGCCGCAGAATTGTTTAAATATAGTTGCTTTAATTGCGGTTTTAATCGGTAAATGCAACTTAATGGCTATGTTCGTAAACTTGGCGCCAAAGTTAACCAGGGCTGGATTAGAAACCATTTTAAACAACCAATAAGATCTATTTAAGTCGGAGTTTGATTTGGATGAAAAAGCCACTTCGGTATTATCAAATGAAAGCATATTTTCCTCTTAAAAATTAGTAAATCAAATATAGCTATTTAGTACCTTTATTCCCTGAGCAAAATTATTCAATATTAGGAAATGAAAAAGTTACAATCCATCGGTTTTAACGTGTATGCGGGTAGTGGTAGTTTAAACCAAATTAACCTCCATATAAAAAAGAGTAATTACTCTTCTGTACACCTTATCTGCGATGATAACACTTTTGCCTATTGCCTACCCTTTTTTTTAGAAAATTGTAAGGAAATCAAATCGCCATATATCATTCAATTACCCGGGGGCGAGAAAAATAAAAATTTAAAAAGCGCTCAGCTCATTTGGAAATCTTTAATTAAACAAGGTGCAAACAGAAAAAGTTTGGTTATAAATTTAGGTGGCGGTGTTATTACCGACATGGGAGCCTTTGCGGCGAGCACCTTTATGAGGGGTATTGATTTTATTCAGGTTCCAACTACCCTGCTTGCCATGGTGGATGCTTCTGTTGGCGGCAAAACCGGAGTTGATTTAGGAAAGTTAAAAAACATGATTGGTACTTTTACTCCGCCGGTTATGGTTTGTATCGATTTAGGTTTCTTAAAATCATTGCCTGAAAAAGAAATAAAATCGGGCTATGCCGAAGTAATTAAACATGCATTAATTGCAGATCACAAACAATTTGAAAGGTTAAAAAAAATTAGCAGTTCAAAAATAGTAATTAAAGACGATGAGCTGTTTTTGTCTGTTGCTATTAAGAATAAAATTGTAAAGAAAGATTTTAAGGAAGTAGCGGAAAGAAAACTACTCAACTTTGGTCATACCATTGGCCATGCTATTGAAGGATATTTGCTGGAAACTAAATCATCTTTATTACATGGAGAGGCCATTTTTATTGGTATGATGTGCGAAAATTATATCGCTTTTAAAAAAGGAATTCTTCATAAAAAGGAATTTACTAAAGTTGAATCCTATTTAAAAACACTTATTGTTAAAAATGCTTTTCAGGAAAAAGATTTCTCTAAAATTTTATCTCTAACTAAATTTGACAAGAAAAACACCAATAAACAAGTAAACTTTACGCTCTTAACTTCTATAGGAAAAGGACTCATTAATCAAACAGCTTCAGCAGAAGAAATGCACGAGAGTTTAAAATATTATATCTCACTTTAAAGCTTAATGAAAAAATTAATATTTAACCAACGAAATTTATCCGGAGAAATTACGCTTACCAGTTCTAAGAGTATCAGTAATCGTTTACAAATAATTAGAGCCCTCACCAATGCTTCATTCGAAATAAAAAACCTTTCGAGCTCAGATGACAGTAAATCATTATTAAGAATTCTTAATGAATTTAATTCTGCAACCGATAAAGACCATCTTTTTGACGTAGGTCCAGCCGGTACTACTATGCGATTTTTAACTGCCTACTTTTCATGCAGGCCTTGTAGGGTAATAATAACAGGAAGTGCACGAATGAAAGAAAGGCCCATAAAAGAATTGGTAAATGCTCTTCACAAACTTGGCGCCGAGGTTGAATATACCGAAAACGAAGGATATCCTCCGTTGCAAATTAGGGGTAAAAAATTAGATGGCGGAAAAATTGATATTAAAGGCGATATCAGCTCTCAATATCTTACGGCGCTTTTATTAATTGCTCCTTCGCTCAAAAACGGTCTCGAATTATGTTATACAGAGCCGCTGGTTTCTAAACCCTATTTATATATGACTATTGCCTTAATGGAACTTTTTGGAGCTTCCGTTAAATGGAATGGCAACACCATTACCGTTGGCTCTTCGGAATATCTTGCTAAGGATATAACCGTAGAAGCCGATTGGAGCGCGGCCTCCTATTGGTATTTAGTTTGCTTGCTTGCTAACAAATGTACGCTTCGTATAAACGGCTTGCATCAACAGAGTTTACAAGGCGACTCGGTGCTGGCCGAAATATTTGACGAGCTGGGTGTAAAAACTACCTTTGGCAATGGCGGTATTACCATAACCAAACGTGAAAATTTTAAAATACCTACGCACTTTGTGTTTGATTTCTCTAATTGTCCGGACATTGCACAAACCCTGGCGGTTGCTATTTGCGGATTAAAGCTAACTGCAAAATTTACCGGCTTATCAACTTTAAAAGTTAAGGAAACCGACCGAATTTTGGCACTTCAGAACGAGTTATTAAAATTTAACGTTGCTACAAAAGCTACAAGCAGTACGTTAGAAATAGATGCACGTAATTTTAAAGAAGATAAAGACGTGCTTATAAATACATACCACGATCACCGAATGGCAATGGCTTTTGCTCCACTGGGATTAGTTACCGGACAAATATCAATAGAAAACCCTGATGTTGTAAATAAATCGTATCCAGAATTCTGGGAGGATTTAAAACTTGTTTGTCATGAATAGTGAAGTAAATATGCGGGAGTTTCAATATGATCTGCCCGAAGAAAGAATTGCTAAATTTCCATTAAAACAGCGCGACGAGTCTAAGCTTCTTGTTTATAAAAACGGCTCTATACAAGATGATGTATTTAAAAATATTGCATCTGCGCTTTCTCCATCATCTTTACTTATATTTAACAATACGAAAGTAATAAGGGCCCGCCTCATCTTTATAAACGAAAATGGCGCTCAGGTTGAGATTTTTTGTTTAGAGCCATTCGCTAATATTCCCAACGAATTAGCCATGCAAAAAACACATCAATGCGCTTGGATTTGTTCGGTTGGAAATTTAAAGAAGTGGAAAGATCATACATTAACCATAAACACAAACAATATTACATTAAAGGCGAGCAAGAGCGAACACACTGCTCAAGATGGGTTTGTAATTGATTTTAGCTGGGGCAACGAAAGAACCTTTGCTGAGATACTGGAAAGTTTGGGTAAAATTCCCTTACCTCCCTATTTAAAAAGAAAAGAGGAAGACGCCGACAGAAACACTTATCAAACTGTTTATGCAGAAGTAAGCGGTTCGGTGGCTGCACCAACTGCCGGCTTGCATTTTACCGAAAACGTTTTAGACAATTTAAAACAAAGTGGTCATAAATTAGCATATACAACCCTTCATGTAGGTGCCGGAACCTTTAAACCCGTTAAAAGTGAAAATCTTTCAGCGCATCATATGCATCATGAAGAAATAATTATTACTCACGAATTATTAAATGAAATATTAAATAATAACGGTTTGCTTATTGCTGTTGGAACCACTAGTTTAAGGACCCTGGAAAGTATTTATTGGTTATCTCATTTAATTATTGATAAGGAATTAAAACCTCAGGGCGATTTTTATTACCTATCGCAATGGGCGGCGTATGGTTTACAAAAAGACCACAGTATTACTTTTAAACAATCTTGTTTGCGCTTGATGCATTATTTTGATGCTCATGATATTGGTTTTATTAAAGCTAAAACTCAAATTATTATTTCTCCAGGATACAGAATAAACAGTATAGACGGTATTATAACTAATTTTCATCAACCCGGCAGCACCTTGCTGGTATTAATTTATACCTTAATTGGAGAAGACTGGAGGCTTGTTTACAATCACGCCCTGAAAAATAATTATCGTTTTTTGAGTTATGGCGATAGCTCCTTGCTTTACAAGCGCTAAGCAAAACAAAAATCAACAACTAATGTAGTTGAAGTGCAATAAAACTAATCGGCTTTTTAAATAATTTTTAGATTGACCATTTAAGGTAAACGGATCCCCAGCTAAAACCTCCGCCAAATGCAGCTAAAATAAGGTTATCCCCTTTTTTTAAACGATCCTGATATTCCCATAAACAAATAGGAATGGTTCCACTGGTGGTGTTTCCATACTTTTGTATGTTTAACATAACCTTCTCCGGACCTACGCCGGCACGCTGTGCGGTAGCGTCAATTATACGAATGTTGGCCTGGTGTGGTACCAGCCAAGCAATATCTTCTGAAGTTAAATGGTTGCGTTCCATAATTTCGGCACACACATCAGCCATATTGGTAACTGCAAATTTAAATACGGTCTTGCCTTCCTGATAAACATAATGTTCGCGAGCATCAATTGTTTCGTGAGATGCGGGCTTTAGAGAGCCACCGGCTTTTTGATGCAGATAGTGTCTACCATTACCGTCGGTGCGTAAAATAGAGTCGACAATTCCATTACCGTCTTCACTTGGTTCCAGAAGTACGGCCCCTCCCCCATCGCCAAAAATAATACATGTTTCGCGGTTTGTATAATCGATAATAGACGACATTTTATCTCCGCCATACACAATTACTTTTTTATACATACCGGTTTCAATAAACTTAGATCCGGTAATAAGTGCAAATAAAAAACCGGAGCAAGCCGCATTAATATCGTAGCTTAAGGCGTTTTTAATGCCGAGTTTATCGCACGCAATTGTTGCCGTAGCAGGAAACTGCATATCAGGAGTTGTGGTCGCAACAATAACACACTCTATGTCCTCGGGCTTTAAATTCTTTTTTTCGAGCAACCCTTTAATTGCTTCGTAAGCCATATCGGAGGTTCCCTTTTCGCCTTTCAGAATGTGGCGTTCCTTAATACCGGTTCGAGTTGTTATCCATTCGTCGCTGGTGTCTACCATGGTCTCCAACTCTTTATTAGTTAAGATGTATTCGGGAACCCACGCGTTTACAGCGGTAATGGCAGCTCTTTTCATTAATTGATATTAAGTTTTATTTGTAAGAAGTCTTTTATTCTTTCGCTAAGTTTAGCTTCGGAGATTTGATAAGTAAGTTTAATCATGTTCTTGATGGCTATTTCGTTAGAAATACCATGCCCCACCACTACGTTTGCATTAATTCCCAATATTGGGGTTCCGCCATAAAGCTCGTAATTTAGAGTATCGAAAAATTCATCTTTAATTCCTCTTTTCTTGATTAAAGTGTAAAATGCCTCCGCTTGTTTTAAAATAACATTTCCAACAAAACCCTCGCAAACCAGCACATCAAAATCATCCTTAAAAAAATCACGGCCTTCGGCGTTTCCAACAAAATTAAAGTCTGTTGAGTCTTTCATTAACTGATGGGCAGCCTGTGCTGTTAAATTTCCTTTTTCGGGTTCTTCACCAATGTTAAGTAAGGCCACTTTAGGTTTGGTAATGTTTAAAACGTGTTCGGCATATAATGAGCCCAAAACACCAAACTGATACAACACATCGGGTTTACAATCGGCGTTCGTACCTACGTCCAAAAATATTCCTAATTTACCGGATGGTTTAGGAATGATAGAGGTAATACAAGGGCGTATAACTCCGGGAACAGCTTTAACACTGTAATACGCGCCCACCATCATGGCGCCAGTATTTCCGGCACTACAAAAACCCTGAATTTGGTTTTCTTTTAATAAATGGAAGCCTATTCCAATACTTGATTTAGGTTTTTGCTGAAGCGCTTTGGTGGGGTGTTCAGACATTCCGATAACTTCGGTAGTATGAACAATTTGGAAATTGGACTCCTCTGCTCCGTTTTCATTTAATATCGGAACGATTTCGTCTTTATTTCCAATTAACACCAACCCTGCACCAGCAGGAAGCTCTTTTTGGGCTAAAATTGCCCCTAAAACCGTGGCTTTAGGAGCAAAATCGCCACCCGAAATATCTATACCAACCTTCATAAAGGCTTATAAATATTAAGCCTGAGCTTTTTCCATTACCACCTTACCTTTGTAGTAAAGTTTTCCTTCGTGCCAGTGAGCACGGTGAAATAAATGAGCCTCACCAGTAGTTGGGCAAACCGCAATGGTTGGAGCAGTTGCTTTATAATGCGTTCTGCGCTTATCTCTTCTCGTTTTACTGTGTTTGTGTTTAGGATTTGGCATTTTTATTTGTTTTTAGTTGTTATTATTCAATTTTATATTTTTTAAAGCATCCCAGCGAGGATCTGTTTCTGAGCCGTCACTGTTTTTGATGTTTATTTTTTTTAGAAACGTTTCCGTTTCTTCATTGCATTTGCCCTTTGGCGTATCGGCGCATTCGCGATGCATGGGTAAAAGCAGATGAATAAATTCGTGAATATGGTTTTTAAGCTCTATGAAGTGTTCGTTAGGGGGTAAAACAATTAGATCTTCGTTTTCATTATCTTGCTCGGTTGATTCTGTAGATTCTTTTGCTACCAATCGAAATTCACCTTTAATTGGAATTGCAATCTCATCTAAACACCTATCGCACTCTACGTTTACAAACCCGTCTAAATTAAAATCCAGAATAGACATTTTAATCTTCTTTTCGAACAAAACGCGAACCTTAATGTTACCTTTTCGGATTTCGCCATATTCAAAACTTTCAAAGAACGAATCGTTTATAATAAACTCAAACTCATGTTTGCCTAAGGGCAGAGAGAGATAATTAATTTGATATGCGTTACGTTTCTCCACTTTCTTAAACAAGAGCGCAAAATTACATAAAATTGTTGAAAAACTAAAAAAAGAGATTAAAAATACGCCGCTTAACGCATTTAATTAGCTGGCAATTAATGATTTTCGAGAATAAAGTTTATTAACAACCCGGCTAAAGTTTTACGTATTTTTTGTTTTTAAAAAAATTTAGCCCCTAAGCGGTTTAACCCGATGTTTAAATTAACTTAAGTTTCTGATAAAGTTCTTCTTTATAAGAGCCGCCAATTGGTATAACCTTTTTATCTTCCTCTAGCACTAAGTTTGGAAAATCTATAGACCCTATTTTATCTACCCGAACTATAAATGACCGGTGAACGCGAATAAATTCGTTTTGGGGCAATTTAGCCTGAATATCCTTCATGGTTGAGTGAATGGTGTATCGGGCTGTTTTAGTGTTAATGGTTACGTAATCTTTTAAGGCTTCAATAAAAAATATATCGCTGGTTTTTAGCTTTACAAGCTTGGAGTTTGATTTTATAAAAATTATACCATTACCCTCCATATTCTCAATTATAGAATAAAGAAAATCGCGTTCTTTTCTTACTTGAGATTCTTTCTTGTGTTTATACAAAGCCATTTCGATAGAGGTGTGAAGATCTATTTCTTTAAATGGTTTTATTATATATCCAAACGGTTCGGTTTCTTTTGCTTTGTTTAGTGTTGCCGAATCTGCGTAGGCCGTTAAGAAAACTACTGGTATATCCAACTTGCTTCTTATTTCCATGGCAGCGTCAATTCCGCTTAATTCGCCCTTCAGCATAATATCCATTAAAACTAATTCGGGCTTCAACTCTGTTGCTTTTTCTATAGCCTGTTCGGCGGTTGAGGATACGCCCACAACGTTATATCCTAATTTTTTTAAACTTTGTTGGATGTCTTTCGCTACAATGCTTTCGTCTTCTACCACAAGAATGTTAATACCCTGCATACTAATTAAGTGATTTTTAATTTGTTCTTAAATGTAATAATAAAATTTGTTCCTTCTTCACTTTTAAAATCTAATTTTCCATCCAATTGCCCCGTAAGTGCACTTACCAATTGTAGACCTAAACTATCTGTATTAAACACGTCAATGTTTTTGGGCAAACCAACACCATTGTCTTTAACATAAAGTGTAACCTGATGGTTCTTTTCCCTTAATCCAATGTTTAAAGCACCTTTTTTCATTCCATTAAACGCATATTTAAGCGCATTAGAAATTAACTCATTAAAAATTAATCCGCAAGGAATTGAAGCGTCTAAACTTAATTCCACTTCATCCATTTCAAAATTTATCAGGATCTTATTATTGGAGATCTTGTAAGTGTGAACCAGGTTGGTAACAATATTTCTAAGATAATTAGAAAAATTAATGCTGCTAAAATTTTTAGTTTGATAAAGTGTTTCGTGAATAAACGACATTGATTTTATTCGATTCTGGCTTTCTCTTACAATAGATAACACCGAGGGGTCTTTGGTATAGGTGCTTTGCAGACTTAGTATGCTCGAAATTACTTGTAAATTGTTTTTAACACGATGATGCACTTCTTTCAACAAAACCTCCTTCTCTAATGCCGAATGTATTAGCTTCTCTTCAGCAGCTTTTTTCTCGGTTACATCTCGCGTAATGTATGTAACCTCTTCAATAACTCCGTTTGGAAGTATTATTGGATCGAGGTGGTTTTCGAACCAAGTAAAGCTTCCATCCCTATTATTTAATCTGTTTTCGAATGTTATAGATTTTCCCGCTAGAGCTTCTTGGTGATATTGAATCAACTTTTCATACTCTTCGGGTAAATTTTTCTTAAAAAACCCTTTCTTTAAATCGTTTCCAACATACGTTTCCATTCCGGTATGGTTTTTAACGAAACGAAAATAATTATCGTTAAAACTTTTAAGCACATAATCTCTATCGAGTGTAAAAATCATTAAAGAACTGTTCTGAAAGATGGCCTTGATGTGAGCGGCTTGTACTAGAGAATTTACAATTGCTTTTTTCTTTTCGGTTATGTCGTGCGCAATAACCGAAACCTCTTTTATAATACCTGAAGCTCCAATAATGGGTTCAATATATACTTCGCGCCATAATGTATTTCCTTTTTTATCTAGCAACACGTATTCGAAATTAGTGCTTTTACCTTTAAACGCGTCTAATAAGCCCTGCTTCCATTGAGAATTGTTAATACTCAATTTATTTAATATTTCGAACAATGTGGTTTTTCCCGTAACAATCTCTATATCTGCGTTCTCTAATATTTTCTTTCTGTAATTTTCATTACAAGATGTTATAACGGATTTATCGTTTAGGGTAAAGATGAGGTGTGAGCTGCTTTCAATTATTGATTTTAGTTTAGCGGCCTGGTTGGCAATTTGTTGTTCAGAAATTTTTCTGTCCGTAATATCGTTTCCTAATGCAGAAACCTCAAACACTTCTAATTTAAGACTAAATATGGGGTATAAATGAATTTCGTACCAATGTGGGTTTCCGCTTGTATCGTTTAAATAAAATTCTAGTTGCTGCGTATTTCCTTTAAAGGCTTCTCGGTATGCTTGTGTCCATAGCTGCAATTGCTGTTGATTACTTATGATTAATTCGTTTAATTTAGTTTTAAACGGATCTATAATTTTATTGAAATGCTTATGAACTATTTCGGAGAAATTGGAGTTAAATGAGGTAAGCATATTGTTTCTGTTAACTGTCCAGATAACATGCGAACTACTCTCAAAAACAGCGTTTAGCTTTGCGGCTTGTAAAAAAACTTTTTCTTCGTTCTTCTTCTTTTGAGTGATGTCTTCGAGGAGAACAATAAAATAATCGGCTTTGTTTTCTGAGTCGCGGGAAACCGAGCTAGTAACCTGTGCGATAACTTCACTTCCACCGGTGTGTATAAAAATTAACTCATCGGAATGGTTGTTTATTTCTCCTTTCAATAATTTTTTTCGTATATCCAGCGCATGGACTAACTCGTCCTTAGCTATAAGTTGATTGGTATATATTTCGATTAAGTTGTTTGGGTTTAATCCCAAAATATTACAAAATCGCTCGTTAGCCTCTAGTATTTTTCCCGACAAGGATAGTTTAGCAAAACCGATATAGGCTTTATTAAAAAGTGAACGATAATTCTCTTCACTTTGCTTTAAAAGTAATTCGGCTCTTTTCTGCTCGGTAATATCCCTTGAAACACCCATGGTTCCGACAATCTCGCCCTTGTGGTTTTTAATAACCGACGCCGATAAGTTGCATATAAATTGCCTGCCACTTTTATGAACATTTATTACTTCACCCTTATAGTATCCTTTTTCGAATAAATGTTTTTTTATTTCTTCCTGCCGCTTTTTATCAGTAAATAAAATGTCAGCTTTTTTTCCAAGAAGCTCTTCCTGTTTATAACCAAAAACTTCGCTGGCCGCTTTATTTACTTCGGTAATATATCCTTTTTGGTCAGAAGCCATTATAACATCTAACGAGCTTTCTATTAAATTTGAAGAAAACATTTGGGTGGATATCAATTTATCTTCAATCTTCTTCCTTTGCGCAATTTCCTTAAACAATAATTTATTTGTTTCTTCTGCAATTTCTGCTCTTAAACGCTCGCTCTCTATTAATTTTTTTTGCGTTAAATCGTGAACAACAACTTGAACGCAAGGTTTATCATTAAAATAAATAGGGTTCGCTTTTGTTTCGATGCGCTTAATTTTCCCGGATGGCAGCATCATGTCAAATTCAAAGAAAGGGAGTTCGTTTCCATTAATTGCCTTACTAATTCGTTTAGCAACTTCTTTTTTATAAGGATTACTAACTAATTCTAAAACATTGAGGCCAATTAATCTTTTGTCGGTTTTTTGTTCTACTAGTTTTAAAACTGAATCGTTTACATATTCTATTATACCCTTGTGGTGAATAATAATACCGTTTGGAGAATTGTCTACTAAATCCTTAAAGGCTCTTTTGCTCTTTATTAATTCCTCCTCTATTGTTTTTTGATCATTAATATTAACGATATACCCTTCAAGCCCAACAAGTTTTCCCCTTTCATTGTATACAGGATGGCCCTGCTCCCACACCCAAATGATTGAATTGTTTTTTCGTTTAATTTGATAAACCAGATTAAATTTTGCTTTATTTCTTAACGCCTCCTGCACTTCATTCCAAACTCTTTTCCGGTGCTCTTTTATGATTAATTCGTTATACGTTACTTTTTTACTTAGAATTTCTTTGTCGGAAAACCCTGTTAATGTTTTAACGGGCTTATTTAAATATTGCATGGTCCAATTTTTATCGTTTGCACAACGATAAATTATACCGTTAATATTACCAACGATTGAATCTAAAAAGCGTTCGTTTTCTTTTAATCTGTTTGCTAAATCAATCTGTTTGGTAACATCTCTAAACACCGAAACCCTTTGGCGTTGACCATCTATAAAAATATATTTTGCTGTGGATTCAATTTCTTTAATTTTTCCTTTTAAATCAACTATTTTAAATAAGATCGGTTGTTTAATTTCATTATTCAGATTTTTTTTTATTATGGGTTTATCTTCTGGATGAACAAAATCTAATATATTTTTATTTATTAAGTTTTCTAATTGGTTAGTGCCTAATATCTGTAATGCAATATTATTTGCATCTTTTAATTTACCATTCGAGCTGATTATTACTCCTTCGTTGGTTAGATTACTTAAAAAATTGAGGCGCGATTCTTTATTTTTTAAAAGTGAAATATCTCTAGAAACACCGGTTAAACCTATCAATTTTCCGCTTTTGTCAAAATTAGGGCTGTAAACTGTTTCTATCCAAACATAATTACCCTTTTTATGCAAACACCTATACTGGGAAATTAATGATTCCTTATTAACAAATAAATTTGATTGATTTAGTTGTTTCTTTCTGTCCCCTGGATGAAGTATTTCATACGATAATGTAGGATTATTAATAAGTTCTTTGGGTTGATAACCTAAAATCTTTTTTAAAGAACTGCTTAGGTACGTATACCTTAATTGGGGTGTAAAAGTGGCTTTAAAAAATATATAGGAGGTGGTTTCAGTTATTAATTTATAATCACTTACAGTTTCTTGTAATTTTTGTTGAGTAATACTTTCTTCTGTAATATCCCTTATACAAGTAACCCTAAGCTTTCTTCCTATATAATCGATTATGCTTGCTTTAAGCTCGCATTTTATTTTTTTTCCTTTTTTAGTTAAACCATGCGCTTTATAGATTTTTTCAGTTCCGGTATTAATTATATTTAAAATATAATCACTTGATTCTGGTGCAGCAAAAAACAAAATATTTTTTTGAAAACATTCACTTTTTTTATATCCAAACATTTTACAAAAAGCCTGATTAACCTCTAAGATTAAACCATTTTCACTAATAATTACTGCCTCAGTAGTAGCTTCTGCTAATTTTTTAAATTTTTCTTCGTTAATTATTTTATCGGATATATCCGAGATTTGTAATAGCTTACAGTTTAATCCGAGATAATTTACATCGGTAAAATTAATTTCAACTTTAATTTTATTTCCATCTTTATTAAGATGCGTAACATTTTTAAGCGTTCTAAATTTACCTGAATAAATATCCGAAAGTTTCTGCTTTATTTTATCGCCGTTAAGTTTGGAAATAGTGTACGTTAAAAATTCTTTTTTATTATACTTGTACAGTTTTAATGCCGACTTATTAGCATCTAATATTTTTAAGGATTTAGAATCAAATAAAATTAGCGGTTGAGGATTTAACTCAAAAAATGTTTTGTATTCTGGTGTATTGGACGATTTAGATACCATTATTTTTCGCTAAGCTGTTTTACCTTAACACCATCTATTTTAATTAATGTATCCGATTCATAATATTCTGTTAAAAACAGTAAACCATTTTCGCTGTAATATTTCCAGGTACCGTCTTTTAAACCCATAATATAATTACCTTCGATGCGAGGAGATCCATTTTCATAATAAAATGAAAATTTACCGTTTTCATTTCCATCAACATACTTAATGCTATATGCTAATTTACCATTGGTTTTAAAATAACCTTTCCATTCATCTATTCTATTTCCTTCTTTGTATTTACCAATTTCTTTAAAATCACCATATTCATAAAGCCATTCTCCATCCTCAAAACCTTCATAATATTGACCCTTTGTAATAATATTACCTTGTTCATCATATTCAATAATATTACCCTCTTCTTTTCCTTTAACAAAAATTTCCGTTCTTCTTAATTGCTTATTAGAATAATACCAATTCCATTCTCCATCTGGTAACCCGTTTTTATAAATTCCTTTTTGTTCTTCCGTTCCATTTGGATGAAAATATATCCATGGCCCGGTTTTCTTATTGTTTTTATATTCACCTTTACATTTTAAAGAACCATCGGGATAAAATTCTTCGAATGGACCTTGATTCTTTCCAGCTTCATCAACAACTCCTTTACTAATTAAAACTCCATTTTTAAAAACCTTACCCGATAAAA
Source organism: Bacteroidia bacterium (assembly GCA_044238735.1). Classification (GTDB taxonomy): domain Bacteria; phylum Bacteroidota; class Bacteroidia; order UBA4408; family UBA4408; genus JBIICS01. Next base: position 68,286 of record JBIICS010000001.1, on the reverse strand, counting down.
TTGTACCGGTTGAATCATAATTTCTTTCTACACCTTCTTTAACTCCATTTTTAGATGTAACGATCACTTTAGGTTTTCCATTGTTATAATAATCTAAAACATTAACATCAAGTTTTATTAATTCCTGCGCTTCCAATTGTTCTATTCCATCTACATATTTAATAGTTTTAATTTCTTCTCCTTTTTCATTGTATTCTTTATAATATCCATTCAATTTATCGTCTATATATCTGCACTCTGTTTTTAAATTCATGTTAGAAAAAAATGTTTTCCAAACACCCTGTTTTCTATTTTTATCATCAATTCTGTTTATTTTTTCATTTTTAGCTATAAAACCATTTTTATATGTAAGTATTGAAATCACTCTACCATCTTTTTCAAATTCGTAACCTGTACCTTGTTCACGACCTTTATCAAATGGAATTACCTTGCTTATCGAATCAGGTCCATAATAAAAAGAGGATAAACCATGTTTTAAATCGTTTTCATAATTTTCTGACGATTCTATTTTACCTGAAACAGGATGATAAGTATTTTTAATACCATTTTTCTTTCCTTTTTTATAATTAAATGAATTTATTTTATTCCCATCTTCATTATAAAAAATCCAGATACTGTCCAATAAAAAATCTTTTCTATTTCCTTCTGATTTTAATAAGCCGGTTTTGTAATATGTTTTCCAATATCCATCCGGTTTTCCATTACGCATTGTCCCCTCACTGGATATTGTACCATTATCGTAATAAAATTTCTTATAATTAATTAACATTGAATCCTGAGCAAATAAATAATTTGAAAACATAATTAAAAAACTCATGAATAGATTTAGGCTACACGTTTTAAGTTTTAAGTATGTTTTTATCTGATTCACTATTTTATTTATTCGAAAATTATTTACTGTAGTAGTGGTTGTTTACAATACTCAAAGTTCATTATTAATCATCATTTATATTTAAGCACTATCATAAACCTAATCGCTCACTTATTTCTAGCATTCTTCTAATTGGCTTTTCTGCTTCTTTACGTAACTGTTCATCCATTAATAATTCCGGTGCTTCGAATTTTAAACAATTATACACTTTTTCCAAGGTATTTAATTTCATGTGCGGACAATCATTACAAGCGCAGGAATTATTTGGTGGAGCAGGAATAAAAGTTTTTTCGGGAGAATTCTTTATCATTTGATGAAGAATACCTGTCTCAGTAGCTACAATAAAAGCTTTCGTATTTGAACTTTTGGCATAATTTAATATTCCCGTTGTACTTCCAATAAAATTAGCATGTTTCAATAAGTCTTCTTCACATTCGGGATGCGCAAGTAATTCTGCATCCGGATATTCCACTTTAAGTTTTAAAATCTTTTCTAGTGAAAATATTTCATGAACCATACATGATCCGTTCCAAAGTAACATATTTCTTCCAGTTACTTTGTTAATATATGCTCCTAAATTTTTATCCGGTGCAAATATTATTTTTTGATTAACAGGTAAATCTTCAACAATTTGCCTGGCATTACTAGATGTACAAATAATGTCTGAGAGGGCTTTAATCTCTGCAGTACAATTTATGTAGGATATTACCAAATGATCGGCGTTCGTGTCTCTAAAGGCTTTAAAATCGTTTTTAGGGCATGAATCTGCCAAAGAACAACCCGCATTTAAATCGGGAAGTATAACTTTTTTACCCGGATTTAAAATCTTCGCCGTTTCTGCCATAAAATGTACCCCTGCAAACAAGATAATATCGGCTTTAGTTTTTGCTGCTTGCTGAGCTAAGCCTAAACTATCTCCAATATAATCAGCAATATCCTGTATATCGGCATCTTGGTAATAATGCGCTAATATAATCGCATTCTTTTCTTTTTTAAGTTTCTCTATTTCCTTAAATAAATCCAAAACAGGATTAACAGGAATATCTACAAATCCATTTTTAATCCAATCTTTATCTATTATCATAAAACTAAATTATATATTAATTTATTTAATTATTTAAATATTATGTATTATTTATTAGTGTGTTAGTACTGTAAGTTTTTTTATTTAAAAATGTTTTGATATTTGACTTTTGTTATTTACATAACATTTAATTAACAGCAAATTTCTTATTAAAAGCTTGATATAACTAAAAACTAGAGTTTATATTAACATTTGTTAGTATTAGTATGTTAACAAAATAAAGTTATTAGATTATACTGTTTATTTGTGTGCCATAGTGTTAATTATTGTGTTATATAATTTAAAAAAATTGTTTGTTTTATAAGTTTAAAATACCAATTAAATAATACTATGGATAATTAAAATTTTATTATAATTTTTTCTTAAACACTTATTGTATACAATTAACGACTATTAACACTATAATTGTTATTTATGTTTATATTAATATATTGATAAACAAATGTTTATTTTATTAAAAAAGCTTTGAAAGTTAATAACTACTTTATTATTAAATTTAGGAATTAATAAGTACAAATATTTAGTGCACTTAATTGACTATATTAATAAAATAAAAAAAGTATCATGAATATAAGTATAGGTTGTGATCATGCTGGTTATGATTATAAAGAACAAATTAAATTTTTTTTAATGCAAAAGGGTTTTGGAATTAAAGATATGGGGTGTTTCTCCTCTCAAAGTGTAGATTATCCTGATTTCGCTCATAAAGTTGCATTAAGCGTTGAACAAAATGAAACTCAGTATGGAATTTTAATTTGTGGAAGTGGAAATGGTGTAAATATTACAGCTAATAAACATAATGGTATTAGAAGTGCTTTATGTTGGAAAAAAGAAATAGCAGCCTTAGCCAGGCTTCATAATGACGCCAACATAATTACATTGCCCGCTCGATATACAACTATTGATGAATGTAAAGAAATGGTTGATGTCTTTTTAAATACAGAATTCGAAGGAGGAAGACATCAAACGAGGGTAAATAAAATAAGCTGTATTTAATTTAGATTTATTAAAATACATAACAACATAAAGTACTTTATCTATATTATTATTTAGTGAACTTAAAAAAATCAAATTCAATTTTTAAGATTATTAATTTAAATCAACTACTTGTACCGGTATTTGTTTTATTTTTTGGTTCATCTTATGCTCAGTTGCAAGACACTTCGGTTATAAACAAGTTTGCAAAAGAAATAAGGGCAAGTGATTTAAAAAATCATCTAACAGAATTAGCTTCTGATAAATATGCCGGAAGGGAAACAAGCGAAGAAGGCCAGAGATTGGCAGCAACTTATCTGGCTCAATATTATAATAATATTGGTTTAAAAGGATTTACAATCGACTATTTTCAGCATTATCCAATATCACAGGAAAAAGCTAAAGAATCTTCCATTTCTTTCGATAATAAAGAGTTTAAATTTTTAGAAGATTATTTCTTTTTTCCACGTTTTGATGCACAGGAATTAATTGCCAGTGAGGTTTATTTTGTTGGCTACGGAATAAACGAAGGCTCTTATAACGATTATAAAAATTTAAATTTAAGATATAAAGTAGCTATAATACTAGACGGAGAGCCAAAAGATGATAATGGTCAGTACGTTATTAGTAAAAGTGATAAATCATCACGCTGGAGCGAAAGCGTTAGAGCAAAATTAGAGGAGGCTAAAAACCAGGGCCTAAACGCGTTATTAATTGTTGATGAAAACATAAATCAAAACATTAAAACCTATAAGCACTCTATAGAAAAACCTTTAACAAAATTGGATGGAGAAGATAATAAATTAAAGGGACGAATACCTTATTTCTATATTAGTAAGGATATGGCAGAGAAATTATTAGGTAAATCGCTTAAAAAAATTAAATCAGATTTTAGCGAAGAAAAAACGCTTAAAAACACTAATGTAAAAGGAAACTTAAAAATTAAAATTGAACGAGAGCAACAAAAGTTAACCGCTCAAAATGTTATGGCCTTTATACCGGGATCGCAGTTTAAGGATGAATATGTTGTTTTCTCTGCGCATTACGATCATTTAGGAATACAGGATGGTAAAATTTATTATGGCGCAGATGATGACGGCTCCGGTACAGTTGCTGTTTTGGAATTAGCACAAGCTTTTTATGAGTCATACAAAAATGGTAATGGTCCCAAACGCAATGTGTTATTTATCAATTTTTCTGGTGAAGAAAAGGGCTTATTGGGTAGCGAATACTATTCTAAAAATCCAATAGTTCCATTAAACCAAACGGTATGCGATCTTAATATTGATATGATAGGAAGATTAGATAAAGAACACGAAAACAATCCAAACTATGTTTATATAATAGGTTCAGATAAATTAAGCTCCGATTTGCATTTTATTAATGAAGAGGCTAATAAAAAGTCGGTAAATATTTTATTGGATTATACTTATAACAAACCGTCAGATCCCAATCGATTTTATTATCGCAGCGATCATTATAATTTTGCTAAGAATAACATACCCGTTATTTTTTATTTTACGGGTGTACATGCCGATTATCATAAACCAACAGATACGGTTGATAAAATTGATTTTAACAAAATGGAAAAAATTACCCGACTTATTTTTTATACAGCCTGGGATATTGCAAACCGCAACGAACGCATTAAAGTGGATAAGGTAAACGATTTTAAAAGCAACCGTTAGTATGAGCTCTAAACAGGATCAATATGTTAAAGCATTAAACAATTGTTTAAAAAACGAAGCCTCCATTGCTAATGTTTCAAATAATTTAGTAAATTATGAGGAGGCATATCAAGATGCTAAAAGTAATTATGCCAATCTTAATTTGGCTCGCAAAAGAGCAGCAAATATTCGTCATAAAACTATAGAATATTTAGATACTCATCTTATCAATTTAGAGGGTGAGATGATAAAAAGAAATATTAAGGTATTGTGGGCCAGCGATTCCGATGAAGCAAATCAGGAGATTCTAGATATATTAAAGTCTAAAAACGTTAATACGGTTGTTAAATCTAAATCCACCACTTTAAATGAGATAGGATTGCGAGAACTCTTAAACGATTTTAAAATTAATGTTGTTGAGACAGATACGGGAGACTACTTGTGTAGTGAAGCAAAGACTAATTCGTTTCAAAATATTTTACCATTACTTGACAAGAGTTTCGAAGAAATTAATTCTTTAATAAATAAAGATTTTAGCGACTTACATCAGGCAAGCGCCTTTATTGCCTCCGAAATAACTGAAAAAACAAAGGAAATGGAGGTTTTTATTTCGGGCGCTACTTTCCTTTTGGCTGATGTTGGCGGTATTGTTTTTACAGAAAATGAGGGAAACATCTTAAGAGGTTTAAGCAATGCCAATACACACATTGTGGTTTGCGGTATCGATAAAGTTTTAGCAAGCACAAACGACCTTGATTTAATGCTGCCCTTACTCTCTTCATTTGCCACCGGTCAATTTAATGCAAACTATAATACAATAATAAGTTCACCACAAGGTGAAAGCGAACTAATAATAATATTATTAGATAATGGGAGAAGTGAACTTTTATTAAACAGCGATTTAAGATTGGCCGCTACGTGTATTAAGTGTGGATCATGCCAACTCCACGACCCTTTATATAAGTACAGCGCAAACGCTCAGCAAGGCTTGTATAAAGGTGTTATTGGACATGTAATTAATCAGCATTATCAAGATGAAAGCGAACATGCCTACGAATCTTTTTTAAATCCGTTAGACGCCAATTTAAAGGAACATTGTCCGGTTGCTATTGATTTTAATAAAATGCTATTATACAATAGACGCGATAATGTTTTTAAGCGTCTGGTTCCTCGAAGCGATAATATTGCTATATTTTTTTACAAGGGTGCTGTTTTAAAAAGAAGTAATATGGAAAAAGGTGGAAGTAAATTAAAAAACTTTATGTTAAGACAGTTTTTTAAAAAACCGTGGGGGAATAACAGAGAATTTCCAAGTGTTGCCAGCACTTCCTTTAATGAACAGTGGCGAGCAAAGAATAAATAGATATTTACTCGTTAAGGCCCTTACCTTTTAATATATTATCGATATTTTTTTCTATCCTGGATATTCGCGTATTGCTTTGTTTGGCAGCGCTGAAAAATATCAGATAACCTCTTTGCCTACCCGGAGTTAACGCTTTAAACGCTTTTTTAAAAACAGTATCTTTTTTAAATCTTATTTCTAATTCTAAAGGAATTGGAAGTTCATCTAAATTTTTCTTTTCCATTTTTTTACCACTTTCCTCTATGTTTTTAGCTTCCTTTAAAAAAGATACTATGTCTTTTTCCAGATTTTTAATATCGGCTAAATTGGTAAAACGTAATTGTCTTCCCCCTTGTGTGTTTTCCCCCGGCTTTATCAATAATTGTTGAGCATCGTTTAATAACGATCCTTTAAAAAAGTTTATAGAACAATATTCTTTAAAAGCACTTATAATAAAAACATTTGCTCCATTATAGGTATAACAGGGCATTCCCCATTTAATAACTTCTTTAAAACCATTCTCTAAAGCTATAGATCTTAACATTACAAGTTCTTTGCGCCATAAATTAACCTTGCATTGTGGTGTTGCGTGATGTTTGCATCTTCCACACCCGTCAACCAGGTACTCGTTTACCGAATTTATTTTAATAGTCAAAACAGTGTTAAGTTTTATCCCTTAAATCCATAAGGGGTTTTTCGTAAAGCGTATATAATAGAAAGGCCACCAAATAGCAGGTTAGCCAAAATAATCCATAACTCAAAATACCATTAATTTTTAAGTGAACCTCAATTATTTGTTCAACAAGCGAAAGGTTTATTAAATATAAGCTATAGCTTAAAACGCTTGTGATTGTAAAAAACATAAACACCTTTCCCTTGCCTTGTTTTATATCACTAAAAAAAGGTAAAAGTAAAGAACAAAAAAGGGGTATTACGCTAAACGAGAGCGTTTTGGCAAACCACCCGTTTTTATTAATATCTAAATAAGGCCAGTAAATCAACAATGGCATTGAAATTAACAGTAAGAAAATTTTATACTTTATCCAGTAGTAAGGAAATCGTAAATGTAAATAGGCCGCAAGTGCGCCATAGCCGATGGCGTCCAACCGGCACAGCACCGTTTTTCTAAAGATTACATCCCACCAAAATTCATTAACGTCTTGATACGAAATTGATATTCTGTAAAATAGAGGAAGTAATATCAATAAAATCGTACAAACGACATAAGCGGTTATGGGTTTAAATAATTTCATGGAAATTAAAATCCCCAATCCAAAGAAGATATAAAACCATTCTTCCACACAAAGACTCCACGATTCCCAAAAAAAATCAGTAAAGGGTTTTCTGAAGTTTTGCAGAAATAAGAAGAAATCTGCCGAAATATTCTCGGGTTTACCCGGTATAATATTATACGAGACTAAAAGGATATTAATGATTAATATTAAGTAATAATTAGGTAAAGTTCTAAACCACCGTCGTTTCCAAAAGTTTAGTAATTGTTTGAGTTTAAAATCGCCATTATCTATTTCTTTAATTAATATGCCCCCTATTAAATACCCGCTTAATACAAAGAATAGTTCCACCCCGTCTAATAAACTTATATAAGGAAAATCTTGAAAGTCGGTCTCGTTTAATAAAGGTCCGCAATGCCCCAGCATTACTATTAATATAGCAACAGAACGCAGGATGTCTAAACCATAAATACGTTTTGTATAATTAATATTTAAGTTAAAGAAGGGTTTCACGCTTTCGTTTTTTTACTATATCAAATGGAGCTAATGAATAATTTTTTTCAAGATGACGCGCCTTTATTTTTTAAAAACCAGATAAACGGCTACAATGATTAATGCAAAAGCAAATACATGATTCCATCTAAACTCCTCGTTTCTGAAAAATGTTACTGAAAAAACAACAAAAACAATAATGGAAATAACCTCTTGTATAATTTTTAATTGAATAAGATTAAAGGGTCCGCCTGTTTCCTTAAAGCCTAATCGGTTAGCGGGAACTTGCAACATATATTCAAATAGGGCAATTCCCCAGCTAACTATAATTATGCCCAGAATCCCCCACGACTCAAACCATTTAATTTTATTAAATCTTAAGTGTCCGTACCAAGCCAGCGTCATAAATGCATTGGAAAGTATAAGTAAAAGAATGGATTGTAGGCCCTTCACTTTTGTATGTATTCTTAATAATAAATTTTTAAAACGAAATAAAAAAAATAATTTTAATTCTTTACAGTTAATAATAGCCGGCCTATACCACTTTAATTTCTTAATTTAGATAAAACTTATTAAATCAACATCGGGTTTTTCATCGACCCAAATAAATCATCAAAATTGAAATATCAGAAGGGGTAACACCGCTAATTCTAGAAGCCTGACCAATTGTTTGAGGTTTTATTTTAACTAATTTCTCTCTGGCTTCTGCACTTAAAGAGGAAAGTTTACCATAGTCGAGGTCCTCGTGTAAACGTATATTCTCCAGTCGTTGCATTTTTTCGGCCATGTCTTGTTCCTTTGCAATATAGCCTTCATATTTCATTAAGATTTCAGCCTGCTCCACAATCTCGTAATTATAATTTTCTACAAATTTCTTTATACGAGGAACGCTATCTATAATATCGGCAATATTAACTTGGGGTCTGCTTAACACATTAAATAATTTTGTTTTTTGTATTAAGTCGGATGAGCCTAAGTCAGATAAAGTAGTATTAATTTCGGAAGGATCCACACTCTCTGTTTTAAAGAATTTAATAATCTCGTGGCTATATTTCATCTTAGATAACACCGCATCATACCTTTCTTTACTTGCTAAACCAATAGCATAACCAATAGGCGTTAACCTAATATCTGCATTATCTTGCCGTAAAAGTATTCTGTATTCTGCCCTGGATGTAAACATACGGTAAGGTTCATCCGTGCCTTTCGTTACCAAATCGTCTATTAAAACCCCAATATAAGCCTCAGAGCGTTTTAGAATAAATGGAGCTTTACCGCTTATCTTATGATGGGCATTTATTCCTGCCATTAAACCTTGGCATGCAGCCTCTTCATATCCGGTAGTTCCATTAATTTGACCGGCAAAATAGAGGTTATTGATTATTTTTGTTTCTAAAGTTAGATTTAGTTGTGTAGGCGGAAAATAGTCGTATTCAATTGCATAACCCGGTCTAAACAGTTTAACTTTTTCGAGCCCGGGAACTTTAGTTAAGGCTTTGTATTGAATATCTTCGGGAAGGGACGAAGAAAAACCATTAAGATATATTTCTACCGTTTTCCATCCTTCGGGTTCTATAAATAACTGATGTCTTTCCCTTTCCGCAAAGCGTGTAATCTTGTCTTCAATGGAAGGGCAATATCTTGGTCCCCTACCCTGAATTCTACCGGCAAACATGGGCGATTTTTCAAAACCCTCGGCTAAAATATCATGCACCTCTTTATTCGTATAAGTTATAAAGCAGGACATCTGTTTTCCCAAATAGGGAGTATCGCTAAACGAAAATTTACCAGGATTTTCGTCGCCCCCCTGTTCTTCTGTTTTAGAATAATCTATACTCCTACCATCAATTCTTGGAGGAGTTCCCGTTTTCATTCTGCCGGCTTCAAAACCTAATGATACTAATTGTTCCGTTATTCCATAACTCGCCGGCTCTCCCATTCTGCCACCACCAAATTGTTTTTCTCCTATATGAATTAGGCCATTTCCAAAAGTGCCAGAGGTTAATATAACAGCTTTAGACCTGAATTCCAGCCCCATTTGTGTTATCACTCCTTTAACGTGGTTATCTTCGATAATTAATTGTTTTACCGAATCCTGCCAAAAATCTAGGTTTGGTGTTTGCTCTAGCATCAGTCTCCATTTTTCTGCAAATCGCATCCTATCGTTTTGTGCACGAGGACTCCACATAGCTGCACCCTTACTCAGGTTAAGCATTCTAAATTGTATAGCCGACCAATCGGTAACAATAGCGCTGTAACCACCAAGAGCGTCTATTTCTCTAACAATTTGTCCTTTTGCTATTCCTCCCATTGCCGGATTACAACTCATCTGTCCAATGGTTTGCATGTTCATGGTAAGAAGCAGAACGGATGAACCTAAATTAGCCGCAGATGCTGCCGCTTCACATCCGGCATGACCCGCTCCAATAACAATAATGTCGTAGTTTGTTTTCATAGCGTTCGTGCAAAGGTATTTAATTTAGGATAAATATTTATAATTATAAAACTTCTATTTTATAATTTAATAAGAGCCCTTAATTATATAACCTCCAATACTCTTCAACCATAAATGATCGGATGCCTTTGTTTATTTACCCTTATATTAATTTAAAACAACCTGGTACAATTATATTATCGTGAAATGCTTCGCGATTATATTTAATTCTTGTTTCGGATATCATAATTTTTTCACGTGGAACCGCTTAAGTATTTTATCTTGATTTCTTTTCGTATCCAAAAGTCGTTATGTATTTAGACACCCGTCTATAAATCTAGATTAATTTACTTATTGATTGATGACCCTAAGAATCTTAATCTCGATCTGTGTTTATTTCACATTAATTATTCTTTACATTCGTTTCACCATATATATTGATTCCATAGTTTCACGTGAAACACAATTTATGAGAATGTTTTTTTAAGACCTATAATAAAATATTCATAGTTAAAAACCTAACTTGCCCAGCATCCTTTTTAGCTTCGAACTTCATTATTTTCGGATTAATTTTTTAGGCTCAAAAATAAACGTTTAAATAATTTTTAAATTTATATTTAAAAGATAGCCATAATTTGGCTTACTCTTATCATAGTCTAATGAAATTTTTTTTATAACTATTTTCTTGTTTCACGTGAAACTTTATCTGTCCTTTTTCTTGCATGATGGTTATAACCATTTATTTTTTATTTAATCTTTTTACCACGTTCTTTAGCTAATTATTATAGCAAAACGCATTAGGATTTTAAAAAAATATACTTTTAAATAATTGATACAAAATTTCAAAAATATAGATTTTCAAAGTCATGGATATTTTCTCTGAAGATTGGATTATCTTTAATTGCCTATTTATAATAAATACTTATATGAGATAAACTAGATTAAGAGCTCTCAATAGCAGTAAATCTATTGCTCGAAATTTTTTATACTTACGATAACTTCAGTTTAAAGAATTCTCCTTTTAAAATTTGGCTTGCCTTAAGTAAGAATTTAATGTTCCACGGGAAACATAATTTTTTTATTTTGGTTATGCATCCTGGCTTCAATTTTGGTTGCTATAAATCGAATAAGAGGATTTACTTCATCTAACTTATAATTTAGGGCCCATAAAAATTGCGTGATAAAATTTTCCTAAAGCATTAATGTTTTGATATACAAACATTTATACGAAACTTTTGGTTCCATTGTTAGAATATTGTGATGGTATACTCGCTAATTGTATTAGTATATTTTATTAAACAGATCATTATTCCTAACTGATATTTGAAAAAAATCTAGAAAAATGAAGAAAAAAATTTATGGAGCATTATTGTTTACACTCTCTTTTTGTGGCCTTAATGCACAAACCGCAAAGCATGCTAAAATAGCTGTTGATGCTGATAAGAGAGTTTGCGGAACAATGGATCATCACGAATATTTATTAAAAACCCGACTTGGATATAAAGAAGACATCGATTCGTATAGAAAAAGGATAAATGATTTTTTGGCGCTTCACCCAAGCGGAAAAACGGGAGAGGAGAGATCAACAATAAACATTCCGGTAGTCTTTCATGTGCTTTACAATAACGCGGCTGAAAATATAAGCGATACTCGCGTTTTATCTCAATTGGATGTTTTAAATGCCGATTTTAATAAAACAAATGCTGACACCGCAAACATACCGGCTCTTTTTAAGTCGAGAGCAGCGGGTATGGGCGGTGTTAATTTTTGCGCCGCACAAGTTGACCCAACCGGAGTACCAACAAATGGTATTGTAAGGGTTCAAACAAGTAAAACATCATTTGGTACTACCGATGCGGTTAAGTTTACTGCTCAAGGCGGTTCTGATGCATGGGATGTAACCAAATATGTAAATATTTGGATTTGTGATATAGGGGGTGGGATTTTAGGTTATGCCGAATTTCCAAGCAATACCATTAGTAATACCTGGGGCTTGGTTTTGCAATATAGTTCAACGGGAGTAGGGGGTTCGGCGCCATATAATTTGGGAAGAACCGGTACACATGAGTTTGGTCATTGCTTTGGCTTGTATCACATTTGGGGCGATGAATCCCAATGCGCACAGGATGATGGTATAGCAGACACGCCTCAACAGAAGGCCGAGAATTACGGTTGTCCGTCCTTTCCTCAGGGTACCAGTTCAACAACGGGATGTTGTAATGCCGCCGATCAAAGTTCAATGTACATGAATTATATGGATTATACAGACGACGCTTGCATGAATATGTTTTCTCAGGGACAGGTAGCTGAAATGTTAGCAATCATTAACAACCCCCCTTATAATGTCTTAAAAAATTCAACCGCTTGTAACCCCCCCTTACTTACCAATCATGATATAGCTTTAATTTCGGTTAACGACCCCGGGCAGTCTGTTTGTTCTAACATCATAAGCCCTAAGGTTACCATAAAGAATTTTGGCTCAAATCCTTTGGTTTCGGCTAATATAAATTATCAATTAGATGGCGGCGCTCTCGTAACCTATAGTTGGATGGGAAGTTTAGCTCAATATGCTACTGAATCGATTACTTTATCTCCTGTTTCGGTTAATAGCGGAAATCACACCCTGTTGTTTTCCACAAATACCCCTAATGGTGTGGCAGACGAAAATACAACCAACGACAGCTTAAGCGTTTCATTCTCTGTAAACACAGGCGGATTATCGCTACCCCTCTTTGAAGGCTTTGAAGGGGCCTTTCCGCCAACAGGATGGACATTGGAAAATCCTGATAATAGTAAAACCTGGTCTAAAACAACTCAGGCAAAATACAACGGAACAGCATCGGCTTATGTCGATAATGCTAACTATAATGATAATGATCAAAAAGACAGAATGGTCTTGCCTCAGCTGGACTTAACTTCTCTTCCAAATCCAACCCTAAGTTTCTATGTTTCATACAAATTATGGACAAACCCAGGGGCCAACCCCAATTTCAGCGACACACTAGACATCACCGTCTCTACAGATTGTGGATTAAGCTGGACAACCGTTTATAGAAAAGCGGGAACTGCCCTTGTTACAAATACACCCACATTTCAGGGCTCTGATTATTTCCCTACACAACAAAGTCAGTGGAGGTTGGAAACAGTAGACCTTACACCCTTTGCATCAAGCAATACGGCAATAATTAAAATTGAAAATACAACTGCATACGAAAACAATCTATTTATTGATGATTTATCGGTGGACAATATCGTTAGTACAAAAGAAATAATCTCCAAAAATTTAAGTATAACGATTTTCCCTAATCCTGCTAAAGATTTAATTTATGTGAATACAAATTCCGGAAATAATATAAATGAAGTTCGACTTTACAATGTTTTGGGTGAGCTTATTAACACCTATTCTGGAAACTTTAATTCATATACCGAAATTAAAACGCTTGATTTAAAAAACGGAGTTTATTTTGTTCAGATAGAAACCGAAAACGGAAGTGCTGTTAAGCGATTAATTATAGAACAATAGAAAATTTAAATTAATTTCAGGGGGAGTTAAAGGCTCCCCTTTTTTATGGCAAACCTATTAGAAAGAGATCGTGATTTGTATATACCCGAGGTAAGGAGAAATCCTTGGGTGCATACCTTTTTTTGGATTACATTTTACTTATATCTGGTTTGGGATGCCGGATATAGTTTCGATCAGTTATTCACCTCTTTAATAGATAGTTTAATTTATCTAGCCTCTACACTGCTTACGGTGTATTTTAACATTAGTTTTTTACTTCCTCGATATTTATATAGAAAACAATATGTTCAGTATAGCATACTCCTTGTTTTAATAGTTTTTGTAGGAGCCTTAATTAAATCCATCTCGTACATCTATATTATTCCCTCTACCGATATCCAAGAGTACAGTATCTTAACCATACTTTCTGCTTGGTTTTTTAAGAGCTTGTTCGAAACAATAGCCATCTCCTCGTTCCAGATTATTCAGGATTGGGCTAATTCTCAGAAATATTATAAGGAGCTGGATAATCAAAGACTTCAAACAGAGCTTAAGTTTTTAAAAACACAAATGCAGCCACATTTCTTGTTTAACACACTTAACAACATCTTCTTTCTTATTAAACGTAATCCGGATAAAGCAGAAGAATCGGTAATAAAGTTATCGGAACTTTTACGATACCGATTGTATGTTGCTGCTGATGAAAAAGTAAACATTAACGATGAGATTAACTACACTAAAAATTATCTCGATTTACAGCGAGTGAGATATGGTGATGAAATCATAATTACGTTTTCCGAAAATGGTAAATGCGACATGATGGTGGAGCCTTTTATTTTTATGGATTTTGTGGAAAATTGTTTTAAACATGCACGCCCCTCTAATTTTGGGGATGTATATATTGATATCCGTTTTGAGCTTAAACCCAATTCTATTTTATTTTATGCAGTGAACTCCGTAAACGAAGAAGAAATCCAGCAAAAGCTTAAAACAGGAGGCATTGGGATTAATAACATTATTAAGCGGCTAAATATTTTATATCCCGGTCAACACCACTTGATTATTGAAGAATTATTGGGTAAGTTTAAAGTTCAATTAGAAATAACACAATAATATGTTTAACTGTATTGTAATTGACGATGAGCCAATGGCTCGCCAGGGTTTAAAAGATTATATAACCCAAATAGATTTAATTAATTGTATAGGCGATTTTTCAAGCCCGCTTGATGCGCTTCCGTTAATTAAAGAAAAAAAGGTAGATATCATGTTTATTGACATAGAGATGCCTTCTATTAATGGCTTAGACTTTGTTGCTTCGCTCGAAAATAAACCACTTGTTGTTTTTACCACAGCATACAGTAATTATGCGGTTAAAGGATTTGAGTTAGATGCCGCCGATTATCTTTTAAAACCCATTACACTCGATCGTTTCTTAAAAACGGTTGATAAATTAGTAAACAGGCTTAATCAAAATGCGGCCTCTAAGCAAGGAAAAGAAGGAGGGAAAGATTATTTAATTATAAAAACCGATAAAAAATATGTTCGCTTAAATTATAACGATGTATTGTTTATTGAAGGATTAAAAGATTATGTTAAGATTCATACGGGTAAGGAGCGTTTCTTAGCATTAGTTAATTTAAAAAACATCGAAAGTCAATTACCGCAAGATATTTTTATTAGGGTTCATCGTTCGTATATTGTTTCAATGACAAAAATTAAGGAGGTAGAGGGCAATATGATAAATATGCTGGATGGGCAACAAATATCTATTGGCAAAGAGTATAAAGATGCCTTTTTTGAAAAGATGATAAATAACAAGCTAATAAAACGCTAATAAAACAATAAAGCGATTATCAGGATTCACGTTTCTTGTTTTAAAAACCTAACTAAAATTTATAAAGATACTCGAGTATCAAAAGGTCAATCAGACTGTATTTTATTGTGATCTTGTCAGGAATCGAACCTGAATCTTGGGTTCCGGAGACCCACGTAATATCCATTATACTACAAGACCAAAAATTTTTCAAAGTTAATATAATAAACTGGTGTTTTTCGGTTACTTAGTCCAATATTTCTTATTTTTAAAGCATCAAACATGAGTAGAATCTCCATACTTTTTATAGTACTGTTTATAAGTGAATTGTTGCTCGGACAGGAGATTGCAATAGGTCAGTGGAGGGTTCATTTGCCTTATTATAATTGCATCTCGGTAGCGCCTTTAGGTTCAAAAATATTTGCCGCAACACCAACCGGAATATTTTATTACGATAAGCAGGACAATTCTATAGAAAGGGTATCTAAAATAAACGGGCTTAGCGATTTGGATATTAATATTTTGGCTGCCGACCCCGACAGAAAACAATTATTGGTTGGATACAAAAACGGAAATATTGATATTATTTCGGAAGATGGAAAAACACAAAACATCTCCGATATTAAGCGGAAAAATATAACAGGCGATAAAACTATTAATAACGTTTTGGTGCTTGGCAATATAGCCTATGTTTCAACCGGTTTTGGGATTGTGGTTCTGGATCTAAATAAAAAGGAAGTAAAAGACACATATTTAATCAATACAAACGGCGCGTTTATAAATGTAAAAGAGGTTGCGATATTAAATAGTGAAATTTTTGCCGCAACCGAGAAAGGTTTATTCAAAGCCTCCTTAAACGCTCCTAACCTGGCGAATTTTGAATACTGGTCGCTTGTAACACAAATACCTCAGGGAAATATAAATTCCATTACTACCGCAAATAATATTCTATATGCAAATTATACTAGTTCTAAAATAGATCAGGACACTTTGTATCAATATCAAAACGGGTCGTGGAATTATTTTAATTCTACCGTTGTTCAAAATGCCAGGCGTTTGCAGAACATCGGTGGAAATTTAGCCAGAATAACATGGTATGGTGTTTCCTTTTTAAATACCAACGGAAGTCTTGGCCAAACTTTTGGTAGTTATAACTTTGGGAATGCTTCTCCTTATCAGGTTTATCAGGATAACGACGGTAAACTTTGGATTGCCGATTTTAATTTTGGATTGGTTCAAACTAATAATAAAGTCGATTTTTCTTTTATTGTTCCTAATGGTCCTACCAACACATCAAGTTCTAGCTATAGCGCATTAAGTAACGGAACTCTTTATGTAGCTAGGGGCAATACAGATGATACCTGGGGTAATTTTTATTTACCACCCGAAATTTACGTTTTTAAGGAAGGGGAGTGGAGTGTAATTAATAAAGTAAATAATGTATTAATTACCGATATGTTAGATGTTTTAACCGTAGTGGTTAATCCTAAAGACGAGAAGCAAATGTATGCGGGCTCATATTTTAATGGATTAATTGAATTTAAAGACGAAAAGGCTACTCAAATTTATAACGAGAACAATTCAACATTGGAACGAAATTTCCGTTGTGGTATAAGCGGGATGTCTTTTGATAATAATGGAAATCTTTGGTTGGTAAACACTATTTCTAATAAACCTTTACATGTTTTAAAGCCGGATGGAAGTTGGAAGGGATACACTTTAAATGGGGTTAATAACACCGTTTTTACGGGTCGTTTACTGATAGATGATTTTGGAAAAAAATGGGTCCAGCTTCCAAGAGGAACCGGATTATTTGTTTATGACGATAATGGAACTATTGATGATGTTTCGGATGATAAACAAACTATAATTAATGAAACAGTTGGAAAAGGAGGGTTACATACAACCACCATTTATGCAATGGCAAAGGATTTAGATGGAAACATTTGGATTGGAACCGACAAAGGTATAAGTGTTTTTAATAATCCTGGCGGAGTTTTTACAGGCGCTGTATTTGATGCTCAACAAATAAAGATAGAGCAAAACGGCGTTGTTTCGTATTTGTTGGAATCAGAGGAGGTTACGGCTATAGCTGTTGATAAAGCCAATAGAAAATGGATTGGAACCCGCTCCGCCGGAGTATTTTTGGTTTCGGAAGATGGCACATCAGAAATAAAACATTTTGACACTCAAAACAGCCCTATACTCTCTAATTCTATAATGTCCATTGGTATTAACCATACAACAGGCGAGGTCTTTTTTGGTACCGAAAAGGGTATTATCTCTTACAAAAGCGACGCTACAGAACCTTCAGAAAATTTTAATGGTGTTTATGCCTATCCTAATCCCGTTAAACCAGATTACACAGGAGTTATAGCCATTAAAAATTTAGTTGAAAATGCGATAGTTAAAATTACAGACACACAGGGAAATATAGTTTATGAAACTAAAGCACTAGGTGGACAGGCTGTTTGGAATGGAAGAAAGTTTAACGGCGATAAAGTTAGCTCGGGAGTTTATTTGGTTTTCTCAGCCTCAACCGATGGTGCAAAAACCGATGTAACTAAGATATTATTTATTAAATAATGTTTGTTAAGGGTAGGGGACTAGTGCTTAAACAAATCCCATATAGCGATAACGCTGTAATCTTAAAAATTTTCACCGAATACAACGGAGTTGTAAGTGCCATTATCAAGCGAAGTACTTCCGGAAAAAGTAAGAATAAAAAAAGCGGATTGTTAATGCCCCTTACTTTACTCGATCTGGAATACGAAATAAAGCCAAACGATGGGTTTGTAAGCTTAAAGGAGATAAAGTTAAATATCCAGAGCAACATAAGTCCCTCTTTTGAAATTTATAAGAATAACATTAAACTTTTTCTGGGTGAAGTTCTGGGGGCATGTCTGCGCGATCATCACGGAGAGGATTCTTTATTCGATTTTACATTTAGTGCCATACTTTATTTAAATAGTTCATTAAATAATCCAAAAAATTTTCATCTCGGCTTTCTTTCACATCTGTGTAAACATTTTGGTATTTGCCCCGACGAGGAGTATAGCAGCTCTAAACCCTATTTTAATATAGAAACCGGACATTTACAAGAACAACAACCCATTTATTATCCCATAAGTGTAATTACATCTAAATGGTTGTTTAAGCTATTTTCGCTAGATTACTTTGAGGATGTAGATAGTTTGATAATTGATAATTCGGAAAGAAGAGAGTTGCTTCGCTTGCTTGTTAAGTACCTGGATCTTTATTTGCACTCGCTCGGAAATATTAAATCTTTAACGGTGCTAGAAGAAGTTTTTGAATAATTATTCTAACTAGTAAGTTTGTAATAAGCCGATGCCCATATTTTTATTTTAAGTAGCTAATAAAAATAGTTGTAGCGGTCACAATTTAATAATATGTTTATGTAATTCGTTTGACCCGTTTTAATGAATGATTTATTAATTGCCCAATTGAAAAGGTAAGTTAAAAGCTAAAGATATTTTAAAGCCTCTCTTTTACTTAGCGGTTTTAGTAAAGTTGATCTAACAAAATCTTTAACCCACGTAGGATTGGTCTTGGCATATTGTCTTAAAGCCCAACCAATGGCTTTTTGTATAAAGAATTCATGGCTATGGGTATGAGGTAAAATGGCGCGGACTAAAAACTGAACATCTAAATGATCCTTATAACTTAACTGGAAAATGATAGCCGTTCGGTTTAACCAGATATTGTTGGATTTTATCCATTTGCCAATCCATTTCTCTCTCTCGTTAGGGTGTTCCGTAAAATAGGCCCCCACTAATTTAACCGCAATGCTGTCTACACTGTCCCACCAAGAATTTGAAGTTAAAAGCCGTTCAAATAATTGAATACTTTTCTTGTTTTTATAATACCTTGATTTAACTAATAATTCAATAGCCACATAATGTAATTCTCTTTCCGTATTGTTAAAGAGATCCAGCACAAGCTCTTCAAGTTCCTCTGCCGGTTTTAAACGATTTAAGTCAATAAATGATTTTTGAAGAATAGAGCGTGAGGGCTTTTTAATTCCAAAGAATGGAAACTTATTTTTTAAATAAGCTTCCATTGGAAGGGCATTGTGATGGTTACGGTGTTTATTAAATAGGGATGTTAATTCATTAACGGTCATTATACTTCACTAAGTTTTAACATATTTGCTTTTCCCTTTTCGTTTAAAGGTATGCTTGCTATATTGATAATATAGTCGCCATCATTAACAAATCCCTTTTTTTTGAGAGTCATTTTTATGTCGGCTATGGTATGATCAGTGCTGATGCTTTTGTCGTAAAAGAAACAGCGCACGCCCCATAATAAGTTAAGCATTCTTAATATTCCTTTATTATCTGTAAAGATATAGATGTTTGCATCAGGTCGGTAACTCGAAAGCTTGAAAGCAGTGTGCCCACTGTGTGTCATAGTAACAATAGCGGTTACATTAGACTGTTCGGCCAATAAACACGCGCTGTGACAAATAGCGTCCGAAATAAAACGTTCGTTCATTACGGTTGGTGGATGATCATATCGTGTAGATTGATTTGATTTTTCAACATGCGAAATAATATTATGCATGGCCTCTATAACTTTTTCCGGGTGAGCACCAACAGATGTTTCTCCGCTTAACATAAGAGCGTCGGCTCCATCAAGAACTGAGTTAGCCACATCATTAACTTCTGCTCTAAGCGGAGTAAGATTTGTAATCATACTCTCCATCATTTGTGTTGCAATAATCACAGGTTTAGAAGCATTTATACACTTACGCACTATCATTTTCTGTATAAGCGGCACTTCGTGAATAGGAACCTCAACACCCAAATCGCCTCGTGCAACCATAATACCGTCGGCTTCTTTTAAAATATCATCAATATCTTCAACGGCCATTGGGGTTTCGATTTTTGCAATTATCCGGGTTTTGCGATTATGGTTGGCAATTATATGCCTAAGCTCAATCACATCGCTGGCATCTCTAACAAACGATAAGCCAATCCAATTAACCCTAATAGAAAGCGCAAACTCTAGATCTTTTAGGTCTTTTGGGGTTAAACAAGGAATCGAAGTTTTGGTGTTCGGAAGATTTACTCCTTTTTTGGAAGAGAGTTTACCACCAATAATTACCTTGGCTTTTACTTCATCGTTTTTGTTTGTTTCCGTTACCTCCAGTACTAATTTTCCATCGTCTACCAATATTCGTTCACCCACTTTTACATCCTTCGGAAAATTTGAATACTTAATAAAAACACGTTCGCTGTTTCCTATAGTATCCTGTGTGGTAAAAGTTAATATCTGTCCGGGTTCAATCATTACACCGTTATTTTCTACCTCACCTATTCTTATTTTAGGGCCCTGTAAGTCGGCTAAAATAGCAATGGGCATTTCAAGCCTGTCCGAGATCTCATTAATGTTATTAACTATGGCGGACATGTCTTCGTAACTCCCATGCGAGAAATTTAAACGAAAAACGTCTACACCCGCAATAATCATTTTTTCCAGCACTTCGGGAGAGCTGGAGGCGGGACCAACTGTTGCCACAATTTTTGTTCGGCTATGATTTTTCATCATAATAAAAAGTATAAATTTTGTTTGTTTACAATTTTAGTTTCATCCACCTCAAAGGCAGTTATTACTAAGGAGATTTGTTTTAATCGCTCCACTGTTTCAGCTAAAAGCTCTTTACTGTAGGCGCCTCTAACTATTACAAGGTAATCGGCCCCCTTTATTTCAGGTAAAAGTTGGTGGCCCTGATGTTTATTTTCGAGCAGAAGAAACTCGCAGCCAATTTCGTGGTTTACAAAGGAGAATAAGGTAAAAGGCACTTTAGAGGTGCTCGACTTTAGTTCTACTAATACATCGTCTTCTTTTTTAAGCTGCCAAAAACAATGTTTGTTTATGCTCCACGATAATTTAAAATCTTTTTGGTGACTGGATAAACCAATTACAGCAAAATCGATTTCGATTTCCAGATTTAAAACATGTTTTTTCTTTCGCGCCAAGCTTTGAATTTACTTAAATGAACTTCAACGAATCTAAAAAATTAATTGGGCATTTTCAATCATTTTAAAGAATAGATTGTTACTTTTCGGAAATTAAATTATTGTTAAATTAACGGTAGGCAGATATTATGGACGCTACTAAGAAAAAATGGATGCAGACTATTGGCAGACGCGAGTTTGTTGATTTTCCTGAATTAGGATTAAAAGGGGTTGAAGCTAAGATTGATACAGGCGCATTTACAACCGCATTGCATTGCCACAATATCAAAATAGAGGAAGTAAACGGTAAAAAAGTACTTTCTTTTTATCTATTGGATCCAACACATCCTGAATATAATAAACGAAAATTGGTGTTTCACGATTTTTATCAAAAGAATATTAAAAATTCTTTCGGCGAATATGAAGCGCGTTACGTTATTAAAACGATAATTAAATTAGGTAAGCGAAAGATTAAATCGACCATTTCGTTGGCTAATCGACAAAATATGCGTTACCCCGTTTTAATCGGAAGAAAATTAATTGGTAAAAAGTTTCTTGTTGATGTTTCGGGGGTTCATTTATTAAAGAAAAACAGCATTAAATAATTTGAAAATGTAGGGCATTTTCTTATTTTAGACTATTAATGAATCTATATGAAAATTGCGATACTTTCAAGAAATGCTAAACTATATTCTACAAGAAGACTAGTAGAGGCTGCAGAACAAAGAGGACATGAGGTTGTGGTTTTAGATCACTCTAAGTGTGTTTTGGCTATGGAAAAAAGTAATCCTATGGTATATCACAGAGGAGAGCCGGTAATTGGTGTTGATGCTATTATTCCCCGAATTGGGGCTTCTGTAACTTTTTATGGGGCTGCAGTGGTTCGTCAGTTCGAGCAAATGAAAGTGTTTAGTGCTGTTGAATCACAAGCCTTGGTAAGATCGCGAGATAAATTAAGAAGTTTACAGTTATTGGCTAAGGCGGGTATTGGCATGCCTAAAACAGCTTTTGCTTCTTCTCCACGTGATATTGATCAGGTAATTAATTTGGTAGGCGGTGCACCGGTTGTTATCAAACTTCTTGAAGGTACACAGGGAATAGGTGTAATTTTAGCAGAAACACATCAATCTGCAAAATCCGTTATAGAGGCCTTCCTGGATATTAATACTAACATTCTGGTTCAGGAATTTATTAAGGAAGCAAAAGGGGCCGATATTAGAGCGTTTGTGGTTGATGGGAAAGTGGTAGGCGCCATGTTGCGAAAAGGGGTTGATGGAGAGTTTAGATCTAATCTGCATCGTGGAGGCAAGGCTCAATTAATTGAATTAAGTAAAGAAGAAGTTGTTACAGCAATAAAAGCAGCTAAAAAATTAGGATTGGCTATTGCTGGGGTTGATATGCTTCAGTCGGAGAGGGGCCCACTGGTTATGGAAGTAAATTCTTCTCCAGGCCTCGAAGGTATTGAAGGAGCAACCGGGGTTGATATAGCCGGTAAGATTATTGAGTATGTAGAACGAAACGAGTTTGTAAATACAGATCTTTAACTAATATAAAAACCCCGTTATGTCTTAACGGGGTTTTTTATGCATGCATACAAGACTAACAAGTTAAAATTACATCCTCTATATATTTTTTCCCCTTCTCAGTTATCCTTGGAATTTCAATCCGAATTGGATTGCCCTCTTCATCAATTCTAACAAATGTAATATTCGTGCTGCAAACAACGGTTTCCTCGGATGATAAAACGTTGTATCTCCTGGCCTCAACATTTAATGTTATAGAGGTATTGCCAAGGCGCGAAACATCGCCATATATTCTAATATGATTGCCGGCCTTAACGGGTTTCTTAAAAACCATTTCCCCCATTTTTACAGTTACTAAACTGCTTGTTCTGCAATATTCAGACGCATAAGTTGCCGCCGCCTCATCTATCCAGCTCATCATTATTCCTCCAAATAAATTTCCATGAATACCAATATCCTTGGCCATACATAGTTTCTTACTTAATAAAATCATACTAAAATTCTAATACTAAATCGTTAGACTCTAACAATGTTCCTTCCTTCAAATAAATTCTCTTTACGGTGCCATCCTGAGTGCTGGTTATGGTGCTTTCCATTTTCATGGCCTCAATAGTAAAAAGAGGCTCATTCTTTTTTACAAGCTGACCTTCTTTTATAAAAACCTTAGATAAGAGCCCCTGTAGCGGAGAGCCCACGTGGTTTTCATTATCTGCTTTAACATTACTTATTTTAGAGATAGAAACATTAAGATCTTTAACTTCGATAAAACGGTTTTGCCCGTTTAATTTAAAGAATACTGTTCTGTTTCCGCTTTCATCGGCCTCACTGCTATGAAGGTACCTAACCATAATGGTTTTTCCGTGAGTAATTTCAACCAAAAGCTCTTCGTTTTGTTTTAAACCAAAGAAAAAGGCAGGAGTTGGAATGTAATCTACTTTGCCAAATTTTTGCCTGTGCTCAAAATAATTATCAAATACTTTAGGATAAAATTTGTAAGAAAGAAAATCCAGAAAGCTTAAGTTTTTGTCGTATTTATTTAAAAAAGTTTCAAACTCCTTATCAAAATCAACTGATTTTAAGTGTACATGAGGCAGGCCGGTGTAGGGCAATTCGCCTTTTAAAACTATTTTCTGAAATTCAGCCGGCCATCCACCGTGGGGTTGACCAAGGTCTCCTTTTAGCATGCCTTTAACAGATTCTGGGAATGAGAGTGTTTCTCCTTTAGTTAAAACATCTTCCTTATTTAAATTGTTTGCCACCATAAACATGGCTAAATCACCTACAACTTTGGAAGATGGAGTTACTTTAACAATGTCTCCAAACAATTCGTTAGCCTCTTCGTATGCTTTCTTAACATCGTCCATACGGTGCAGTAAACCTAAAGACTGAGCTTGTGGTTTAAGATTAGAATATTGGCCGCCGGGTATTTCATTTTTATAAACTTCTGCTGTACCAGCTTTTAAGTCACTTTCGAAAGGATAATAATATTCCCGAACAGTTTCCCAATAGTTACTCAGCTGGTTCAAGCTGTTCATATCGTATTCCAGATGTCGAGGAGTGCCTTTCAGCGCTTCAACCAAACTATTCATATTAGGCTGAGAGGTTAAGCCACTCATAGACGCTATTGCTGTATCAAGCGCGTCTACTCCTGCCTCAATGGCTTTAATATAGGTTGCAGACTGAATGCCCGACGTATCATGCGTATGAAGATGAATAGGAATATTAATATGTTGTTTTAATTCACTAATCAGTAGTTCAGCGGCATAAGGCTTTAGAAGACCGGCCATATCTTTTATACCGAGAATGTGCGCTCCTTTATCTTCTATTCGTTTTGCTAGTTCGATATAATAGTTTAGATTGTATTTTGTTTTTGATTTATCGAGTATATCACCCGTATAACAGATACAAGGTTCTGCAATACCTTTTGTTTTGTTTACAACCGTATCAATACTAAACAACATGTTATCAAGGTTGTTTAACGAGTCAAATATTCTGAAGATATCTACACCCTGCTGGTTTGATTCTATAATGAATCGTTCTACCAGATTATTTGGATACGCCGTATACCCAATGGCATTGCTTCCTCTAATAAGCATTTGCAACAAGATATTGGGGGCAGCTTCGCGAATAAGTTTTAGTCGTTCCCATGGGTCTTCGTGTAAAAAACGTAGTGCTACATCAAAGGTTGCTCCTCCCCATACTTCAAGGCTAAAAGTTTGAGGATGGTTTTGTGCAAAAGCCTTTGCATATGGAAGAATATCGCGGGTTCGGGCTCTAGTAGCGAATAACGACTGATGAGAATCTCTTAAGGTACAATCGGTGTATTGAATCGATTTCGAATTTTTTAACCATTCTGCCAAACCGTATGCACCTAATTTATCCAGTAATTGCTTTGATCCCGGCTGTGGTTTTAATTCAGTATCCGGGTTTAATAAAGGGGGATTAGAAAAAATTTTTTTATCGTCAATAACTTTTATATCCGGGTTACCATTTACAATAGTATTAGCAAGGTATTTAAGAACGCGTGTTCCACTATCGTATTTTCTGGTTAATTTAAAAAGTTCGGGGTGCTCATTAATAAAGTTAACGTTAACTAAACCTTCCTCAAAAGTTGGATGTGTAATTACATTTTCCAGAAACTGAATGTTTGTTTTTACACCCCTTATTCTAAATTCAAGTAAGGCTCTTCTTAAGCGCTGAGCAGTTCCTTTTAATGTTCTGCCTTTTGCTGTAACTTTTGCTAACATAGAATCGAAGAAAGGAGAGATTTTAACTCCCGGGTAAGAGCTACCTTCATCAATTCTAATACCGTAACCTCCGGCGTTGCGATAAGCAACAATAGTTCCATAGTCGGGTTTAAAATCATTTTCAGGATCTTCTGTAGTTACCCGGCATTGAATTGCAAAACCTCTGCAGGCTAAGCTTTCTTGCGATTGAATATTAATAGCCGGACTGGTAAGTGAGATTCCAGAAGCGATTAAGATTTGGCTTCTTACAATGTCTATACCGGTAACTTCTTCGGTAACGGTATGTTCTACCTGAATGCGTGGATTAACCTCAATAAAGAATATATTTTCGTCTTTATCAACTAGAAATTCAACGGTTCCCGCATTGGTATAATTAACGGTTTTTCCTATATTTAATGAGTACTCGTATAGTTTATTTTTTGTCTCCTGCTTTAAACTTGGAGCCGGAGCAATTTCTACTACTTTTTGAAAACGACGTTGAAGCGAACAGTCTCTTTCGAATAAGTGTACTAAATGACCATATTTGTCTCCTAATAATTGTACTTCTATATGTTTAGGATTTTCTACAAAACGCTCAATAAAAATGGTATCATCACCAAACGCATTACCCGCTTCGCGACGAGCTTCGTTAAATGATTTTTCAAGATCTTCTTTACTACGTATAACGCGCATGCCCCTTCCTCCACCACCGGCAGAGGCTTTAAGAATTAAAGGAAAGCCAATGCGATTAGCCTCTTCTAAAACCACACTATAGTCAACCAGTTTCTTTTCGCTACCATTAATAACAGGCACACCGGCTTTAATAGCAACCTCTTTTGCCGAAACTTTATCTCCTAGTTGAGCCATTGCCTCGGGTTCAGGGCCAATCCAAATAATTCCTTCTTCTTTACAACGTTTTGCCAGTTTAACATTCTCGCTTAAAAACCCATATCCAGGATGAATGGCATCGGCATTCTCGCGTTTTGCTACTTTTACAATTTCATCTACATCCAGGTAGGGTTTAAGGGGATCAGAATCTTTTCCAATCTGAAAAGCCTCATCTGCTTTGTAACGGTGAAGACTATAGCGATCCTCGTATGTATAGACCGCTATAGTTTTGATATTTAATTCGGCGGCGGCTCTAAAAACCCTAATCGCTATTTCGCCTCTGTTGGCAACAAGAATTTTATTAATGGGTGTCATACTGATTTTAGAAAATGCAAAACTATACTTTTTCTGTTTTTAAAACCTCAATAGTTTGTTCATGAACAGTGTTTGCTCTTCCACTTGGATCGGCATTTGCTTGCCATTTCGGTATCCATGGAAATACGGTTTTTTCGCTTTCGGCTTTACCAAAATGTTTCTCGAAAATACTACGTATATAAAAGGCTTCCTTAGTTTGAGGAGTGTTGTATGGAAATAATTGTTCAGCCTTTTTAAAGTCTGAATCAGATACGGCTTTTTCGCAATAATCTTTAAAACCGTCAATCCACCCATAACCCACACCATCCGAAAATTGTTCTTTTTGTCTCCATAAAATATCATCAGGCAAGTAAGGGTTTTCTTTATCATCAAAAGCAGCCCTTAAAACATATTTTTCTATTTGTCCTTTATCATCTCCTTTTGCACGACGAGGAAATTTTAGTTCGGGAGATAATTGAATCGATTTTTCAAGAAAAGCTTTGTCTAACATCGGAACACGCACCTCAATAGCGTTTGCCATTGTTGATTTATCGGCTCTTAACACATCGGCGGTATACAAGAGTTTTACTCTGCGTTTAGTTTCTTCCTGGAATTCGGCTAATGACGGAGCATTGTAAAAATATAAATATCCACCAAACACCTCATCGGCGCCTTCGCCAGAAAGAACCATTTTAAATCCTTTTTCGCGGATGTATTTAGTTAGAAAATACATGGGGGTGCTGGCACGCAATGTAGTAACATCATAACTTTCGAGATGCCATATAAGTTTATCGGCCATTGCTATTCCTTCTTCAATGCTAAAATAAACTTCGTGATGAACAGTCCCTAAAAATTCGGCTACCTTGCGCGCTGCTTTTAAGTCTGGAGCATCGGGCGACAAACCAATACTAAACGAATGTACTTCTTTACCCTCTGCTTTTAGTTTGCGTGCAACAATGGAGGCAATTAGGCTCGAATCTAAACCACCCGATAATAATACACCAAAAGGCACATCACACATTAAACGTTTCTCAACAGCTTTTGTTAAAAGTTCTCTTAATCCGGTAGGGTCTTTCTGAATCGCAGGCAATGTGTCCCATTTCGGATGATAATATTTTACAAATCCTTTTTCGTTATGATAATAGTGCCCCGCAGGAAAGATTTCTACTTTTACCACCTCATCAATAATTACTTTCATCTCTGAAGAAAACCAAATTTTGCCATCTTTATCATAACCATAATAAAGAGGTTTAACACCTATAGGATCGCGACCAGCCATTACAACACCGTTGTCTTCGTCCATTACAACAAAAGCAAATATTCCATCCAATTTGTCGCAAAACTGTGTTCCATATTCCTCGTATAAATGAACGATTACTTCGGAATCTGAAGTGGTTCGGCAAGCGTATTTTCCTTTTAAATCTTCGGCGTGCAGTTGTTTATGGTTATATATTTCACCATTGTGAATTACCCAGGTATTACGGGTACCCTGAATAGGCTGGCGACCCGTATTTAAATCTACAATCGCCAAACGTTCATGACTAAGGGCTCCCAACTTGGTGATGACCACCTCGCGTTCATCCGGCCCACGATGACTCATTCTGGAAGAAAGAGAAGAAATATACTCTTTACTTCTGACTGCTGTTGTTCCTAAAATTCCACACATGGTTTCTTTTTTTTAATTGTTAAGGGTTTTTAATTATCAAATCATCAATATTTCTAATGATTTCTTCACAAATTTATAATAAACGCCTTTTTATTGCAAATATTTTAAACAAATACCTTTATTTTTACGAATATGATATTTAATTGATATATTTATTGAATAAAATAAAATTTATGGAATTAAATCAAGGAGAAAATTATCAATTTGATAATCTCGATAAACAGATACTAAACATCTTAATTAAGGATGCTACAATTGCATTTACGGATATTGCCAAAGAGTTGGTGGTTTCGGGGGGAACGATTCACGTGCGAATAAAAAAATTGAAGGAGATGGGCGTTATAAAAGGCGCGCATTACGAGGTAGATCCGTCTAAGATTGGTTACGACATTACCGCATTTATGGGGATATATTTAGAAAAGGGATCAGAATATCTTGATGCCCTTGCAAAGTTTAAAAAAATAAACGAAGTAGTAGAATTACACTATACCACCGGGGCTTATAGTATGTTTGCTAAAATCGTTTGTAAAGATACTATTCACCTGAGGACAATTTTAAACGAGAAGATTCAAGCCATTAAAGGGGTTCAGCGAACCGAAACCTTTATTTCTCTTGAACAGAGCATTAGAAGAGAAATTGTTATTAAGTAAATACGCGTGTAACGGTCTAATGGTTAGTACAATGCCGGGCAGATATTTCAGCACACAGGGTTGGCTAATTTTTAAAAGTTATAATAAGACACAACAGAATAAACCATAATGACTAATCTTTTACTACAGTTTGTATTTAAATGGGCTTAACTACTCAATTTTCTTTGGATTCCCGTTTATTTTTTAATTAAATTTAAACACTATGAATAAGCTTAGTTTCGACGAGATATATATGAATCTAGCCATTGATTTGGCTACACGATCGCACTGCATTAAGGCGCAGGTAGGAGCTGTAATCACTAAAGATACCCGAATAGTTTCTGTGGGTTATAATGGTCCGCCGGCAGGAACTCATAACTGCGATGAGGAGTGGCCAGAAGAAGGTTGTCCGCGCGACAGTAAGGGTAGTTGCTCTTTAGCTATTCACGCAGAACAGAATGCAATATTATACGCCGCGAAAAATAGTGTTACCTTAGAAGGAGCCACGCTTTATGTTACATTGTCGCCCTGTATTTCATGCGCAAGAATAATTCTAACTTCCGGCATAAAGAAAGTTTACTATAAAGATTCTTATGCAGAATATAAAGGAATACCCTCTGATGAGGGAGTTGATTTTCTGAGAAAGTTTGGGGTAGAAGTGATACGATTTCGAAAAGAATGATTTAAACACAACAATAGTTTAATTGTTTAAATAAATAACACACAACTATTACACAAAATTTAGGCCCATAGATTAACCCGTATAAATTTTGAAGCACTTAATAAATAAAAAGATGAAATATATACTCTCTTTACTGATTCTAATGGTTGGATTAAAGATTAAAGCCCAAGACCTTAAACATTGTGGGCAACAGGAAGCCATGAACAGGCTTTATAAAAAATATCCTAACTTAAGAGCATCCGCCGCCGCAAAGAAAAATAGAAATTTCTCTAATTCGATTAATTCAAATCAAACACTGGTTATACCTGTTGTTTTTCATATTATGCATGTTTACGGGGGCGAGAATATATCGGATGAGCAAGTAAGAGATGCGGTTAGAATATTAAACGAGGATTTTCAGGCTACCAATTTAGATACTGCAGACATAGTGCCTGCATTTAAGGACTTAAAGGGTGTTTCCACAATTGAATTCAGATTAGCAAAAATAGATCCTCAAGGAAATTGTACCAACGGCATAAATCACGTTTTTTCTGAATTGACCAATACAGGAGAGGATGATGTAAAATTTAATCAGTGGGATCCTTCTAAGTATTTAAATATTTGGACCGTAAAGTCAATCTCATTTGGTGCCGCGGGTTATGCGTATTATCCTACCAGTGCAGATGGATGGCCACAGATAGACGGTATAGTTATTTTAGCTGACTATGTAGGATCTATTGGCACCGGTAATTATACGAGAGCCAGAGCATTAACCCACGAAGTGGGCCATTATTTAGAATTACAACATGTGTGGGGAGATACTAACGATCCGGGGATATCCTGCGGTGATGATGAAGTATCCGATACTCCTGTTACTGAAGGTTGGGTATCTTGTAATGTAAACGGTATTAAATGCACTCCCGGGGTTATAGAAAATGTTCAAAATTATATGGAGTATTCTTACTGCGGAAGAATGTTTACTGTTGGTCAAGTGTCGCGCATGCTTGGTATACTCAACAGCAATATTGCAAATAGAAATAATTTATGGAAGGAAGAAAATCTTGTTGCTACCGGTACAGACGAGATTCGTTTTAATGATCCGGCGCCTTGTTCTCCTCGCGCCGATTTTACTTCGGATAAGCGAATCGTTTGTGCTCAATCTCTGGTTAAGTTTACCGATCTATCCTCAAACGCTGATGCTAACAGCTGGTATTGGGAATTTGAGGGAGGAAACCCGTCCACATCTAACCTACAAAATCCTCAAATTACTTATCCGGTCCCCGGAACGTATAAAGTAAAACTTAAGTCGGGCAACATTACAGGTACAGATAGTATTGAAAAAAATCAGTTTATTAATGTTCTTAATAATGTGGCCCTTTACCAAAATTATTATGTAGAAGGATTTGAAGACTTTAATCAGGCTCTATCGGAACTAACTGTAATTAACGATGATGCTTTTGCTTTTCAACAAAATAATTCAGTATCAGCAAGCGGAAATAGTTCTATAGCGCTCAACAACGTCTGGGCATCTCAAGGAATAAATCAGGTAGATGCTATTGTAACACCCGGTATAGATGTGTCTTCTATACCTTCGCCAACCTTATCCTTTAAGTTAGCGTATGCTCAGCAAACAACAGCGTCAGAAAATCGTTTAAGGGTTCTTGTAAGTTCTAATTGTGGTTTAACGTGGTTTCAGCGTTACTTTAAATATGGTGATAATTTATCAACAGCACCTAATCAATCGAATGCTTTTATTCCTCAACCCAATGAATGGAGAACAGAATTAATTACCATTAACAATGTATTAAATGCATCTAATGTGCTTGTTAAATTTGAGTATACCAATAATACCGGTAATAACTTGTATATAGATGATATCAATCTATATTCAAATGTTACGGGAATTAATGAAGGCATTACAGATAATTTTATACTTTATCCAAATCCAGCCTCTAAAGTGCTTAACATAGAGTTTAATAGCGCGAACTCTAAACCTCATAATATCGAGGTCTCAGACCTATTAGGGAAGCAGATTATTAATACCAGAGCCATTGAAGGAAATAAACAACAGTTAGACATAAGCTTGTTAAGTAAAGGGTTATATTTAGTTAGAATTAATTATAACAATTATTCTGTTGTAAAGCGATTCTCTATCGAGTAATGGGATATTTAAAATTATAGCGTTATGATTTATTTGTTTTCTTTTAAAAAAGCGGGATGAAGTTTTATAGCGTGGTACTTTTTATTTTTTTGACTTTGCAACATTTTGCTCAGGAAATTAATCTAAATAATCGAAGCCAAAGTATTTGTAAATTCTTTAAAGAGGATAAAACAGATTCTGTTCATTACTTTTTTAGCCAAGACGTTAAACTAAAAATGAGCGCACAAATGTTAAGTACGGTATGGCAACAGGTTAAACAGCAAATGGGCAGTCTTAAAGAATTTTCTCAGCCAATTAATCGCACCGAGATTGCAAAGAATTTTTATACCGCTGTTTTTACCTTTGAGAATATGCAGTTGGAACTTCGGCTCCCTTTTAATGACGAGGGTTATTTAGTCGGTTTGTTTTTTGCCCCCATTCAAAATGCCACCGAATATAAAATGCCTAGTTATTCATTTAAAGGTGAATATAGCGAAGTTCCGCTTGAAATAAATAACGGCCCCGTAAAGTTAAAAGCATTATTTACTAAACCAAATAAGAAGAAATTTCCATGTGTGATTTTAGTTCACGGCTCCGGTCCGGGCGACATGGATGAAACTATTGGTAAAAATAAACCTTTTAAAGACATAGCAATTGGTTTAGCCCAACAGGGTATAGGCACAATACGTTATGATAAGCGCACATTAAATTATAAGGAAGATAGCCTAACCGATACACCCACAAAAGAAGTGGTAAGTGATGCCCAGGCCGCACTCCGACTAGCCTTAATACAGGGGGGAGTGGATGTTGATAACGTTTATATATTGGGGCATAGTTTTGGTGGATTTATGGCCCCATCTATTGCAGTTAACTCCATTAAAATAAAGGGTATAATATTAATGGCGGCACCAGCCAGACCGTTAGAACAGTTGTTATTAGAACAATATACATATGTTTTGGGATTAGATTCTTTAGATAACGATGAGAGGCGAAAATTGGCTGATCTTACTATCTCGGTTAATCTTATAAAAAATAAAAACTTCACTTTGCAAACTCCCCGCGAAAACCTTCCCTTGCATATACCAACCACATACTGGATGGAGTTATCTTATTATAACCCCCTTACTCTTCTGCAAAGCATTTCAAAAAACCAAAATCTTGATATATTAGTAATTAATGGTTCTATGGATTATCAGGTTACACAAACCGATTTTAATATGTGGAAGGAAGCTTTAAAGAACAACCCGAAAGTAGAGTTTAAATACTACGAAGGGCTGTATCATTTATTTATGAAAGGAAAGGGAATCCCCACTGATTATGATTCGGCCTCACATATAGAAGAACACGTAATTAAAGATATTGCATCGTTTATAAGGTAAAACGATGATTTATATGTTAAAAACGAGAAGATTATTTAAACCAACCCGAGTACATTAAATAGTTGTTGGCTATACGCTCAATTTCCCCGCTTATTAATTCCTGCGAGATATCTTTAACTTTTTTGGCGGGTACACCGGCGTAAATGCAACCGGCATCAACCTTAGTGTTTTCCAGTACAACAGATCCGGCAGCTATAATGGTATTACTCCCAATTTCACAATTATCCATTACAATTGCACCCATGCCGATTAATACGTTATCATGTACTTTACACCCATGAACTATGGCATTATGCCCTACCGAGACGTTATTCCCCAAATCGGTTTTTGTTTTTTGATATGTGCAATGAATAACCGCACCGTCTTGGATGTTAACCTTATTACCCATTTTAATACTGTTAACATCTCCTCTTACAACAGCATTAAACCAAATACTGCAATCGTCGCCCATTTCTACATCTCCTACAACAGTTGCGTTTTCAGCTAAATAACAATTTTTTCCAAATCGCGGCGATATGCCGTTTACAGGTTTTACTAAAGCCATAAATTAATATTGAATTATCACAGGACCGGTACTTTCCGTATTGCTTGAATTTAATGTGCGATCTTTTATATAAAATTCATATTTAACTGTATCGCCCGGTTCCAATAATGGACTGTAATATGGAGCCGGAATTTTAATTTTCATTTCGCCTTCCAGCGCTTTAGACCTGCCCGGCGAGCTTATCCTTTTAAAACGATAATTATAGGGCGCAGAAAGCGATATTTCCTTAAACGCACCATTAACCCTCTCAAAATACTTAATATAAACATTGTAATAATTACTTCCTTTTATTTCGAACGGACTTAACGTATCCGCTTGGTCAAGGCCTAAATCGCCATTTCCATCTGTAAATGAGAAACGCAAATAGGCAGTATCTTTCGTCTGAATAAAATCGAGATATTTTATTATAGGCTCGTTCGGGAACTCCTTCCGTTTTATGCAGGATGCTCCAAAAAAGGAAATGATAACAAGAAAAATAAATAAATTGCGCATCAATTCAAATTTACGAATAAATTTGAGCAGATGTTTAATTACTCGGAACAAATATTTGAGATTAATAATGAACGCGAATTTAATTCGCTATGCCTGGAGATTTTTAATTATCAGTATCATAATAATAAAGTATATCATGAATTTTGCAGTTTAGTTCTTAAACAAAATCCAAACAATTTAAGTCACTATACCCAAATACCCTTTCTTCCTATTCAGTTTTTTAAGAATAAGGAAATTTATAGTTCTTTACAAAATCCACAAATCGAGTTTTCAAGTAGCACTACTACCTCACAAATTCCGTCTAAACATTTGATAGCCGATAAAACCATTTATATAAAAAGTTTTATTAAAACCTTTGAGCTTTTTTATGGTCCCATAAAAGATTATTGTATTCTAGCATTATTACCTTCTTATATAGAACGTAAAGGCTCTTCTTTAATTTTTATGGTAGATGAACTAATTAAACGGAGTGAGGATTTAGATAGTGGTTTTTTTCTTTATAATCAACAGGAATTATTTGAGGTGTTACAAAAAAAGGACAAAAAAAAGAAAACACTTTTATTGGGTGTAACTTTTGCATTGCTCGATTTTGCTGATAAATTTCAACTCGATATTCCGAATACAATTATTATGGAGACTGGAGGAATGAAGGGACGGAGAATTGAACAAACACGTGAGGAGATTCATTTGCAGTTAATAAAAGCATTTGGTACAAAACATATCCATTCAGAGTATGGTATGACAGAGCTTTTATCGCAGGCTTATTCTAAAGGCGATGGAGTATTTATATTACCGCCCTGGATGAAGGTTTTAATAAGAGATAATGCAGATCCCTTTAGTTACATGGATGAAGGACGGACAGGCGCCCTAAATATAATTGATCTTGCCAATATCTATTCGTGTTCGTTTATTGCAAGTGATGACTTAGGACGATTGAACGATAAAGGTTTTGAGGTGCTGGGCCGTATGGATAACAGTGAAATAAGAGGATGTAACTTGTTGACACTATAAGAAAATGGTTCTTATGAATAGGTGCTCTTTATAGATAAATAAAGAGCATTTTTTAATATCACTAGAATTTAATTAGCCGTTTACTTCTAATATTTCGGGATCGGTTTCTTTTATAAGATTGATACCTCCCTTAATATTTATGATATTTCGAAAACCCATGCTTTGAAGAATCGAACATGCAATCATAGATCTGTAACCGCCTTGGCAATAAAGAACATAATTTGCTTTTTTGTCAAAATGTTCTGCTATATCGAGAATTTGATGCAAAGGGATGTTGATGGAGCCCATAACCTTTTCTTTTTTAACCTCTTGATAACTTCTTACATCTATTAACACAAACTTATCTGGATAATATATTCTACGCGCCTCACTAATAGTGGTTGTTTTAATACTGGATAATTTGTGTTTAGAAAAATTCCAGTCATTAAAATTACCTTTAAAAAAGCCTAGCACATTTTCATAACCAACGCGTGCTAGCCTAGTTATAGCCTCCTTTTCCTGACCCGAAGTACATACAAGTAATAGTTTACAATTAAATGGAATCAAAACGCCGGCCCAAAAGGCAAACTCACCGTCTAATCCAATATTTATCGAACCTGGAATATGTTGATCACTAAAATCGTTGTGGTTTCTGCAATCAATTATCATTACACCTTTAACCATCTCATTTATAAACAAATCACTGTCTAATGGCCTTAAACTTCGTTTTAAAATTACATCCAGAGCTTCATACCCTTGTGTGTTTATATAAGCGTCTTTATAAAAATACGGTGGAGAAAAGGGTTGATCGGTTGTAACATATCTGATGAATGCCTCTTTAGTAGGTGCTTGCAAAGCCAAATTTGTTTTTCGCTGTACACCAATAGTACTAACGTTTTCCGAACTTGTTATCTTGCCGCAGGCAGATCCAGCACCATGTCCAGGATAAATAATTATTTCATCAGACAGGCTCAATATTTCTTCTTGTATGGAGTGATACAGTTTCTCTGCTAAAACTTCTTTTGATAAATTACCGCTTAATAAGTCGGGCCTCCCAACATCCCCTATAAATAGGGTGTCGCCCGTAAAAATATGCGTTGGTTTATCATCCTCGTTAAACAACAAAATACAACTACTTTCAATTGTATGACCGGGTGTATGAATTAGTTTTAATGCGCAAGTACCTAACCTGAATATCTCGTGATGATTAGCAATAAATGCGTGATATTTTGGCTTTGCTTCAGGACCAAATACTATAACTGCATTTGTTTTTCGCATCAAGTCTAAATGTCCTGAAATAAAATCTGCATGAAAGTGTGTTTCAAAAACAAATTTGATAAGCGCATTTCTTTCCTTTGCAAGATTTATATAAGTATCTACATCTCTCATGGGA
This sequence comes from Bacteroidia bacterium, assembly GCA_044238735.1. Lineage (GTDB taxonomy): Bacteria > Bacteroidota > Bacteroidia > UBA4408 > UBA4408 > JBIICS01. The sequence continues at coordinate 31,568 of JBIICS010000001.1, read as the reverse complement.
TCTACAATTGCGACCTCACCATTGCTCTCTAAATAATAGGAAGCTTGCGATAAACATTTGGTATATATCTGTTGGATAAACATTCAATACATGTTATAAGTAGTAAGATAAACGGCTGATTATTTTATTAAAGTTATAATTGCATTTTTTGCAACATTATGATCTTATATTTTAAAACTATTCTTGTTCGTTATAATCATTATCCTCAAGTTTTAATATCTCACTAATGGATTCTTCGGCCATCTTACTTATTTCTGTAAGTGTCTTATTATCGGTTGTTAATGTCTCTAGCCATAATTTTCCGGAACGCCTAAATACTTGTGCTCGAGTACCTGTAATTTCATTTATTTTCTGTTCTAATCTCCTTACTTGTAAATTCCCATTAACATTTAGGTGTGCATTGCGCATGTTAGAATAAATCTGCTTTAAGGGAATGTATAGTTCGGTAACACGTGTTTCAGCAACATCAACATCATTTTTATTTTTATGTTTAAAAAACACAAGTTTTATATGTGGGAACTTGTTTTGCAAATCAGTATTAATCTGATCTATGGTCATGTTTTCTTCAATCTTAAGAAGCATAGAATGTTTTTTTATTTTAACAAAATTGTTATTTTAACTAGAGAATAAAAATGACATTGGTCATAAATCAATAAAAAACCGCCGATAAACTCATTACCGACGGGTTTCTTCTCAAATGCTAATTGCTGGTTTTGCTAAAAAGAAAGTGCTGCAATTCCTTAAAACAGCTATTATACTTTATAAAGTTGCTAAATATACTTAGGCAAAGTACTATAATTATTCATTTAGTATAAAAGCCCGGTATAGTTAGTTATTGTAATATTATTTTCTTTGCATTATTTTCTGTTGACGTTTTTGGAAGCGTAAGTTTTAATAAACCTTCCTCATACGCAGCTTTAATTTGATTCTCAATAATATTACCCGGCAATGTAAACGATCTTGTAAATGAATTATAAAAGAATTCTCTTCTATTAAATTTTTCATTTTCCTCTTTCTTTTCTTCTTTTTTCTCTGCCGAAATAGTTAAAACTCCATTATTTATTTCAATTTTAAAGTCATCTTTTTTTAATCCCGGCGCAGCTAGCTCCAGGTTAAACGAAGTTTCGTTCTCCTTAATGTTTGCTGAAGGCGTTAGTTTTGCAAAGGATTTCTCCCATAGGTTAGTTGGTAAAAAATCTGTCTCAAAAAAATCACGGAAGAAATCCGGAAATAAACGATCTGTTTTTTTGGTTAGTGTTGACATGTTATTTAGTTTTTAAGTTAACACTGCAAATATTGCCAGAACTTTAAACCAAAAAAATGATAATACTTAGCTTAAGTATTGATTATTGTCATAAGCAGAACTTTATTTTTTTCTTTCAGATCCTATATGAAATAAAGCATCTCCACTATTTACTACTGGTTGATTATTTAATCCAATAATATAGCCGTCTTCGGGGGATATTAAATGGGTTTGATGCTCACCATAAGGGTCATTAATAGTAGCTATTAATTCCCCTTTCTCTACTTTTACGCCATATCTATGTTGCGACCAAAATAGACCGGGAGCCTTTGCTCTAACCCAGGTAGACCTATGCAGTATGATGGAGTTTTGCTCTACTAAGTTCATATCCATCATTTGTAAATTATACAAAAACCTTAAACAACCATAAATACCTTCCTCTACAGCCAATCTGTTAAAGCGATATGATTCTCCGGCCTCATAAACTAAAATAGATTTATTATGCTTACTAGCTTCTTTTCGAAGTGTCTTGTCTCTATAGGGGGAATTTATAACAAAAGGAGCACCGAACTGTAGAGCAAGTTCAACACTTTTAGGATCCTCAAACGCACATCTTATCTGTGGATAGTTATTTATCTGTTTTCCTCCCGTATGGAAGTCAACTCCAAAATCAATTTGAGGAATTATTTCTCTCATTAAATCTGCCGCAATCTGAGCTCCAAAAGATCCGTTTTTTGATCCGGGAAAACAACGGTTTAGATCTTTTCCGTCAGGCAACTCACGCATATGATTTAAGAATGAAACAATGTTTATAACCGGTATTGCAATTACTGAGCCTCTCTTGAGGTTTAAAAAATGTTTTTCTGTTATTAGTCTTCTTACAATCTCAATTCCATTTGTTTCATCACCATGCATCCCGGCAAGAAATAATACAACAGGCCCTTCTTCTTTTGCTCTATATACGTATGCAGGAATATCAATAATTGTTCGGGTAGGTAAACGATAAGAACTCATGTTAACCATGAGGTGCATGCCTTCATGAATTATTATATTGTTAATTATAATAGGTTTAGACATGGAGTTGGCGTTTATAAAGTTGTATAGTATTCTCTAATCCAAAGTAAAGCGCATCCGATATCAAGGCATGTCCGATAGAAACCTCTAAGAGGCTATTAATATGCAAAGCAAAATAATTAAGATTCTCTAAGTTTAAATCGTGACCGGCATTAATTCCTAAACCACATTTGGTTGCATGATCTGCAGCCTCAATAAATGGTCTTATCGCTTCCTCCTTATTATTAGTGTATTGTTGGGCGTAACGCTCAGTATATAGTTCTATTCGGTCAGCACCCGCTAAACGGGCTCCTTCAATCATACTCGGGTTAGGATCTACAAAAACAGAGGTTCTGATGTTGTTAGATTTAAACATGGCGATTATATCCGTTAAGTAGGATTTATGTATAATGGTGTCCCAACCATGGTCAGAGGTTAATTGTCCATCAGCATCGGGAACTAAAGTAACCTGGTGAGGCTTTGTCTCTAAAACTAAGTCGATAAATTTCTGAACCCGTGGATTTCCCTCTATGTTGAATTCAGTTTTAATGGTCGGTAATATCTCGCTTACATCCTGATATCTTATATGTCGCTCATCTGGGCGGGGATGAACGGTAATCCCATCTGCACCGAAACGCTGACAATTAATGGCCGCTTCTCTAACCGAGGGAGTGTTTCCTCCTCTTGAGTTACGGATGGTTGCTATTTTGTTAATATTAACACTTAATTTAATCATATTCTGGTTTTAATATTTGACGGGCCGGAATCCAGGCAGCTATAAATCCAATAAAACAAACTACTAAGAATACATATAAAAAATCACTCCAAAGAATTCTAACCGGATAGGAGTCAATAACAAATGTTCCTGCCCCTCCTAGTTTTATTATTCCAAAGGTATATTGTAAATAGCAAATAATAAATCCTAAAATTAATCCACTTAAGGCACCAGCAAGGGTAATGAGCAGTCCTTCAAATAAGAAGATACGTTTAATTAAAGAGTTGCTTGCTCCCAATGATTGCAGGATATCGATGTCTTTCCTCTTCTCAACTATTAACATGGTTAATGACCCAATTACATTAAAGGTAGCGATTATTAGAATAAATGCCAGAATTAAGAACACTGCCCATTTTTCTGAACGCATTATCTTGTATAATAACTCGTGTTGTTGGAATCGATCTCGAACCTCAAAACGATCTAACAGGGGCTTAACTTCTTCTATAAAGCTTCTGCTACTTGTGTTTAGTTTTAATTCTATTGCACTGGCCTTGTTGGTTAAACTCATTAAATCCTGTAAGAGCGTAATATCGGCTAATACATATTTTATATCAAATTCTTGCTGTATACTAAACACACCCGAGGGCTGAAGAATAGTGGTAACAAAAGCGTCCTCCGGATTTATATTATATCCCTCTTCTCGTTTTGGTAAGTATAGCGTTAACGGGTTTGCCGGATCATCAAGTTGTAGAGATAACATATAAGCTAATCCATTTCCAACAGTTACCGCAGTTTTATTGTTTTCTGTTCCGTGGTATACTCCACTAAAAACAGCCGAATCAATTTTGGTTAATTTCCTGAAATCTTTAGGCACACCTTTAAGGGTTGCAATTATTTGTTTGTCTTTATATTTTAATAATGCATTTTCTTCAAGCGTAGGAACAAATAGAGCAATGTCCTTACGTTCTTTAAGTTTGATAATCTGTGGGTCGTTAAGATCTATAAATTTACCGCTTAGCGGTGTAATTTTAACCTCCGGATCAAAGGTATTGTATAACGAAACAACCAAATGCTCAAATCCATTAAATACCGAGAGCACTACAATTAAAGCAAAAGTACCGACACTAACGCCTAAAACGGAGATAATGGAGATAACATTAACCGCATTATGCGATTTCTTTGCCTTAATGTAACGGGAAGCTATGTATAAGGCTAAATTCAAAGTATGTTATTTCCAGGCTTTAACAATAAGCCCTGTTCCGGTTGAATGATTACCTTTTACGTCTAACGCATTAAGGATGTATGATATAGGGTATGTAATAAGGTAATAAAAAGGAATTACAATAAAAAACAGCTTAGAAAAGCCAAGCATTAAAATTGGATATTTCATGGATAGGCGCCATGATATTTTTCCTGGAGCACCATATGAATATCGAGCTTCTACTTTCTTAAATCCAGCCGACAACAATTTCTCTTCTATTTCTTTAATATTATAGCCGTCTCTAACATGTTCTTCAATAAAAGAGGATTCATCATCACCATGCACATCCGACCCCCCCTGATCACTGGGTGTAGAAATCAATAGCATCCCTCCGGGTTTTAAGGAAGCTACAAAATTCTTAAAAACCTGCACATCTTCAAGTATATGTTCCATAACATCTACAGAAAGAATGAGATCATAACTATTGGTGTTAGTATAAGTAACAAGATCTTGCACCTCAAAAATACAATTACGTATTCCGGCTCTTTTAAAAAAATCATTACAGTCATCCATCTGCTCTTGTTTAACATCAACCGAATAGATGGTGTAGTTAGGATTGTTCTTAGCCATAAAATAGGAGTATTGTCCAAAACCAGAACCGGCATCAAACACCTGAGCATTTTTCGGTGCAGTTTTCTGCCAATCTTTAATTTCCTTCTTTATATGCCACGCACGTAATAGTAATAAGTCAAGTAGTTTATAAAATAATGATCGTAAAAAAACGCTTTTATTAAAAACATTTCCTAAACTTCGTTTAATAGGATCGTAATACATGTTATTTCTTTAGTAATTCTTCTATACGCATAGCGCGATCAAGCGAATCGTCGATTATAAATATTAATTCCGGAACAACCCTCAGTTGGTGACGAATATTATTCCCAATACTTTTTCTAATTTGAGGAGTTAGTTCAATAATTTCTTTATGAAGCACGCCTGCATCCTTGCTTAGAAATAAACTTAAATAAATTTTAGCAACTGATAAGTCGGTGGTAACGGATACATCTGTAACAGTTATCATAGCTCCCGAAAAAAGAGGCTTAGACTGTTGTTGAAAATAGGTGCCTAACTCCTTCTGTAATAAGCGATTTATCTTTTTTAACCTTGTGTTCTCCATCAAGTTATAAAAATACGAAAAACTATTTAATTTGTATGGATATAACCCTGTAAGGGGTTTTAGACAGCCCATCTATTTATGAGGGTGTTGCCTTTTTTACGGATTCTTCTATCTATGAAGTCAAGGTTTTTTTGGCGTTAAAGCCAAAAAATTTTAAAATTGATGCTAATTCCTTCTCCTGCAAACCCTGCACTATTCAATACAGCACTATTTAACCTTTGTGCAGTTGATTTTTAAAGAATCGATTGTTATGTTCTTTTTTCTTTGTTCTTTATTCCAAAAGAAAAACATAATTTTATCTCAAACCTTTCCAAAATGCTAAATATTCGTAAGGCCACCCTTAATGATTTAGAAATAATCCGATTAATTTATAACGATGCTATACTAAACACTACAGCTACTTTTGATACCGAGATAAAGTCATCGTCAGACCGCAAAGAGTGGTTCGAAAACAGAGACGAGAACTTTCCGATTATTGTTGCGGTTATTAGCGAAGAGGTGGTAGGATATGCGGCTTTAAATAAATGGAGCGAACGCAAGGCGTATGATATAACAGCTGAAATTTCATTGTATATCCTACCCGATTTCAGAGGAAAGGGTATAGGTAAAAGATTAATAGAAACAATATGCAGCGAAGCTAAACAAACAAAACTAACCAATCTAATTGCCAGAATAACGGAAGGAAATGAGAGCAGTATATACCTGCACAAAATGAATGGTTTTGACTATGTTGGGGTTCTAAAAAAATGTGGTCAAAAGTTCGGCAGGATTCTAGACGTAACGTTAATGCAAAAAATGCTTTAGAAATAGCCATCCTGCACATTATTTCTATCTTCTAAAGGCTTACTAATCGCAAAAAAAAAGGCCGCCAAGGCGACCTTTTAATTAACTAAAAACCATAAGAAATTAATAATACTTTGTTGTGTGTAAGATTAATTGTTCAATTGCACCTGTTTTCATGTTTTATTATTTTTTATGATGCAAATTTATAACCTAATAAGCTGATAAATAAATTAAAGAAAATAATTTAGCCCTATTTATTATCTTATCAAACTAATCACTCCTGATCTTTTCTCTTTTCTTTCGGATAAATAAGTAATTTCAATAGTATAAGCATATACATCCATTGGAGCTTCACGATTTTTATATTTTCCATCCCAGCGGAAACCCTTATCTGTAATGTCAGCAATTTTTTCGCCCCATCTATTATAGATATAACCTTCAACTGATTTTGCACAGTTTGCCTCAAGTCCCCAGCTGGCATTAAAGGCATCATTGTTTGGGGTAAAAGCATTTGGAATAAATATACCGCTGGCATCAAAGCTCTCTGGAATAACCACAATGGTGTCTAAAACACAACTGTTAGAATCTTTAATACTGATGTTATAAATTCCGGAAGGCAAGTTTTCATAGATTAGTTGAGAAGAGTATACGCTGTTTTCAAACTTATATTGATAAGGTGAAACGCCACCTTTAACCGAATCTATCTTTATTGCCCCATTACTAGCTCCACATTCAATTTGGGTAAGTGTTGTAAAAAGTTGTTGAGGTCCATTAATACTGTTGTCGTTTTGAACACTTACACTTACTGTGTATAAACACAAGTTTGCGTCTTGTGCAGTAATGGTATAACTTCCGGCAGAGAGGCCGGCATAAGAGGTTTGAGCGGTAAATTGGCTTCCATTGTTAAAGTTATAAGTAAAAGGCTGAGTTCCGCCTAGAACATTACTAATATCAATAGCGCCATTGGGTTGAGAACAGGTTGAGTTCGTTACAATGCTTATAATATTTGTAATTGCCGGGGTTACGGTTACAACTATGTTGGTTTCAATATAGGTGCACCCTCCGTTATCAGTAACTTGTAAAGAGTAATTACCAGCCGAAAGATTACTGTAGGATAATGTTGAGGTTGAAGGTCCGCCGTTTAAACTATAATTGAAAGGAGCGCTACCGCCTGTTGTGCTTGTTATATTTATGGCGCCATTATTTGAACCACATTTTGCGTTTGTTATGGTGTACAAAATATCACTTGGCGCATTGCTACTATTTAAGATAATGGCTGGCGCATTATAGATACAACCCGCTGCATCTGTAACCGATAAACTGTAGTTGCCCCCCGATAACCCAGAGTATTGGAAATTACCACTGTTGCCTTGTCCATTAAAATTATAACTATAGGGCGCTGTACCTCCGGTAACATTCCCAAGATTTACCTCTCCATTACTTAAGCCACAAGTAGGCTGAGTTAAATTAACGGCAACCGCAGTAGGAGCATTAGAGTTATTGATATTAACAGCGGGTGCATTATAAATACATCCGTTGTTATCCTTTATATCGAGACTATAACTCCCTGCTGCCAGATTATTAAAAGTGCTAACTCCACTAACATACGTTGCCCCATTAACACTGTACTGATATGGCCCGGATCCTCCAGTTACCGAATTAACGGTGAATGATCCGTTAGATTGTCCACATTGTGGATCCACTGTTGTAACGTTTACGGCAGTTGGTCCTGCAGTGCTTGTTAGATTGATATCAGGGGCATTAAAAATACATCCGTTAGCGTCTCTTACCGAAAGTGTGTAGGTGCCCGAAGCCAGGTTAGGGTAAGAAAGCAAAGTAGAATAGGCACCTCCATTAATGCTATAAGTGTAAGGCGCTACACCACCGGTTACTGTTCCTAAATTGATAGCCCCGTTAGCTTGTCCACAGCTTGGATTAGAGATTGTAGTGGCGATGGCACTTGGCCCCGAACCGTTACTTAAAGTAACATCCGGCGCGTTATAAATACATCCGTTAGAGTCTCTTACCGAAAGTGTGTAGGTGCCCGAAGCCAGGTTAGGGTAAGAAAGCAAAGTAGAATAGGCACCTCCATTTAAGCTATAATTATAAGGCCCTACGCCGCCTGTAACATCGCCTAAGTTAATGCTTCCGTTAGATTGACCACAAGAAGGGTTGGTAGGATTTACAACAATAGCGGAAGGAGCATTTCCGCTGGTTAAAGTTATACTAGTGTCTTTTTCACACCCGGTTGAAGAAGTAATTTTAATTTGATATGTACCCGAAGCAATATTTGAAGCAGATGATGAGCTGGAAACGTTAGGTGTCCAGGTATAGGTGTAAGTAATACCACCCCCGGTTGGACTTGCCGTTAGATTTATGCTTCCATTACTGGCGCCACAAGATGGAGCAGTAGAGGTAGAACTAAGCTGAAAAGAGGGCGCACTCGAGCATTGTCCACTATTACACTGGTTAGAGCCAGCAATACTTGGGGCTACGTTGCGCGTCCAGGTTCCCCCATCAGGAAGTCTGCTAAAGGTTAAATCGTTTGAAGTTGCGGAACCTGTAAATGAAATTCGGGTTGGAAAATTAGCAATAATTTGTCTGGCTGATCTTAAAGAGGTGATACCACTACAAGCGGAAGGAACACATGGGTTTGATGCATAATCGTCATCTGTTGCCAAATTTGGAGCCGTTGAGCTGAACGACCAATAAACAGCATCAACGGGAGTTCCGGTGTCGTCATATAAAGCAATCCAACCATCACCATTAGGCAAAAGCCAGTTGGTATTAGGATCACAGGTGTTGGTGTTTAAAAACTGACTCACCTGAAAATCAATGTCGGCGGCATTGTATGCAGTGTTATTTTGAGTTTCGGTGCCACCCACAACCAAGTGTTGTCCTGGATTAATAATGGTTCCGGTAGGAAACTGAAAGGCCCCTATATAAGAAGGATTAGTCACTGTTTGAATACCCATTCCGGCAGAACCTACCACCCAACAACTGATATCAACGGGAGAACACCCTTTATTGTATATCTCCACATATTCTTTTCGTCTAATACCTTGGTTCGTGTTATTGTTTGGACCTGGTTTATGCATTACTTCATTAATCACAACCTGAGCCAACGAAGCTATGCTCAAGGTCATTAACAGGGTAGCAATATATAATCGTTTCATTGGTTTAATAGCTTTTATTCAAATTTAGCAGACCTATTTTTTTTTAGCGAATTAATATGGGCAAATATGCCCTATTCTTTAATTTATATTTATAGCACATATAGTCTATAAAATATCAAATGTTTATTTAAAATAGCCATATTTAATAGTCAAATATTAAAGATTATCTCGTATGATATATGAACGTATTTAAAAGGTAAACAAAGGTATAAACAGTTAGTAAATACTTACCTTTACTGCAAAATTATAAATTGAATATTTTTTATTGGTTTAGATAAATCAAAAGTATATTTTTTTCATTAGTTTTAAATCGGATTTATAATTAGTAATAAATGGGGATACTATTTTAAAGGTTAGATAGGTAAATCTAAAAAAACACCACAAAGTATTTCCAAAAGCCATTTTTTAACTAATAGTAGAACCAAAAATTTAATCACGCTTTAATTAAGGCAGACAACAACCAGAGAGGCCTTTAAACACTCAAAGGTCTAATAATTTTCTCAGAAATAAATAGGGCATTCGCCCTATTTATGCTTTTTTCTTTCATTATGGTATCGTCAAATTTGTGATATAGCAAAAAACAGCTTGAAATACAAAATTTACAATATCAAATTTATTAGTCCTTTTATCTGGTTGCTGGCGTGTTTTTTTGTTCTAAATGATGTTGCGGGACAGACGACAATCACACTTGGGACATTGGGAACTACCAGTACAAATGATGCCTTCGTTGGAATTAGAACTACCTGGCGAAGCGCTAAAACTCAATACTTAATCAGAGCCAGTGAGATAACTGCCGCAGGAGGAAGTGCTGGAAGTCTTTCCCAAATTTCCCTGAATATTTCATCCGCATCAAACACATTGAGTTCCTTCGCCATTGGGATTGCCTCTACCGCTCAAACCGATTTTACCGCAGGCGATATGGATGCGGTAACCACTGTATACTCTAGTACTTCCGAAAGTGCCTTCTCCTCAACAGGATGGAGAACCATCAATTTCTCCACATTATTCAGTTGGGACGGAACTTCAAACATTATTATTCAGATTTGTTGGGGAAGGCAAGATCCAAATACTTCTCAAGGAGAATTGAATATAACAAGCCCTGGGTATACCTGCACAAAATATCAGCGATCCGACGGAGGAACAGGTTCAGGTGGAGGTGTTGGTTGTGGTTTCACAACTGTTTCTGCGAGATCTACAAGCAGACCTGTAATTCGCTTAACTATTCTCCCCCCCTGTTTTAACCCTACCAGTGCAGGATCTATCGGCAACGCACAAAGCAGTAACTGCGGATCATTCGACCCAACTACCATTACATCTGTGAGTCTTCCCAGCGGGCAAAACGGCACTCTGGAATACAAATGGCAGCAGTCTACAACAAGTTCTTCATCGGGATTTGCAGACATTGGTTCATCGAACAGTACCACCTATGACCCCGGTGTAATCAGCCAAACCACATGGTATAAAAGACTGGCTCGCGTAAACTGCCAAAGCAATTGGTCGGGGGCCGCTGAATCTAATGTTATTGAGATGACCGTAAGTTGTATAAATGTTAACAATGGTGGCACAATAGGCAATGCTCAGTCAAATTGTGCAGCGTTCGACCCTACAACAATATCGTCTTTAACTCTACCATCAGGAACAAGTTGCCCCTACGAATACAAATGGCAACAGTCCACCAGTAATTCTGGAACCGGATATTCCGATATCCTTGGCGCCACATCAGCAACGTATGATCCCGGATTATTAAGTCAGACAACTTGGTTCAGGAGACTGGCTAAAGCAAACTGTACATCATCTTGGGCCAGCGCATTAAGCTCGAATATAATCGCTATGGCGATAGGTATCCAAATTGAAGGAAATCCAGTTTCTGACACAGTCTACAACCAATCTGGCAACGCATCCTTTGGGGTCTTGCCCGTTCCTCTAACCGGAGCGAGCTATCAATGGGAAGTTAGTACAAACGGAGGCAGCAGTTGGTCGAATATTTCTAATTCAGCACTCTATAGTGGAACAACAACATCAACCCTTCAAATTACAAATCCCACAAACACCTTTAATGGTTACCAATACAGGTGTGTTGTAACTAATTCCTGTGGATCAGTAACAAGTGGTGGCGCAATACTTTTTGTTCTGCAGCAAAATATCTTTTCAAACACTACTTCTGTAGCTTGTGGTGGCTGGGGATCTGCTTCAACAACCTCAGAATGTTTAACCAGAACGATTGCCGTTTCAGGCTTGAGTTTACTTAACACAAGCACCAACCAGCTTATTCAGATAAATGTAAATATTGGCAGCTCTAGCTGTCTCAGAGATTTGTCAACCTACGACTTCAGTTTAACCTCCCCAACAGGCACTGTATACAATTTCATTTCCAATTTAGGCGGTGCCTCAACTACCTCGACCTATGCAAATATTAAATTCAGAGATCATCCGGCTTTGGAGAGAGTAAATCAATACAGCTCTCCAGGAGCCTGGTTCCCCTATTCTATAGGATACTACGCTGTTGAAACCGACAACTCCTTTGCAAGCACCTTTAACAATCAAAATCCAAACGGAAATTGGACATTTTCCATGTGCGAGCAAGACGACGGTTCGGGTTCAGGCATCAGCTTCAGCAGTGTGGAACTCATATTTGGGCCAACAATAAAAACAAATGATTTAACAACTAGTTCGGCCAATAATGAATGTACAGGCGTTGCATGCATTGGTTCAGATGGATTTGTTACCATAGGTACAAATAATGGGTATGCCAGTGAAGATGCCTCAACATGGCCCGGAACCACAACGGCCGGCTGTTCCTGGAACGGAGCAAACAATAACAGCGCCTGGTTCTCCTTTATTGCATCAGCAACAACAGCTTATCTTACTCTAAGCGGCATTCACAGCGGTATTAACCAAATAGAAACGCAGCCCATCATTTTTTCCCGATCAGGCGGATGCAGTTCTGGAACCTATAGCGTACCAAGCGGCGGATGCCCAGAATTCAATGCCAACTTCTCCCCCTACCTCGAAGCACAAGCAGACCCTTATGTTAACGGGATTTCAGGCAATGTTCAATTTAATCTGTCAGGATTAACAATTGGTCAAACCTATTACCTGTATATAGACGGAAACGGAGGTGCAGCCTCCACATTTTATATTGAAGCACCGTTTGGCTGTCAAACATGCACTACCCCTTTACCCGTAAAATTCTCAAACTTAAGTGCTAACTGCAGTAGTAAAGGCACCAGCCTTTCCTGGTCTACCGAATCAGAATTAAATAATGATTATTTTGTTATTGAGAAAAGCACTAACGGAGAAACCTTTGATGCTATTGGAACGATTAAAGGGGCAGGAAATTCTTCCAGTACATTAAATTATAAGTATAACGATTTAGGTATTTCCAGTCTGGGCGTTACCTATTATCGTATTAAACAAGTAGATTTCGACGGTACATCGGCGTATAGCGATCTGGTTTACATTAATTGCAAGGAACAACTAAAACCAGGCTTTTATCCCAACCCGTTCTCTAATTCTATTCAATTAAAAAATATAAACGAGTCCAATTTAACCGTTAACATATTCTCGTCCGATTCAAGATTGGTGAAAACCCTATATAATATAGATGGCAATGCCCTAATTAGCCTGGATAATCTTAAAACGGGTCTTTATTTCTTTCAGGTTGTTGGATCCAGCAACGAAATTCTTTATAATTTTCATGCGCTAAAAAATAGTGTCGATTATTAATCTGTAACTTAAATCTTACGGTTTAATCCAGTTCTAAAAATGGAGTTAGTCGGGACAAAAATGTTAAAATAGGCTACTTCCAATTATTAGATTAAATTTTAATTAGAAAGTGCCGTATTTGTAATTAAAAATAAGCCGAAACAAGTAGGGCGTTTTATTTTTTATTTCGATCACGCGTAACGAAACTTTACTAAGTTATTAAATCGGGATTATTATATATATTCTTTAATATCCATTATTGGCTTATGTTTTAATGAACCAATAAATAGAAAATCATCTTCCATTAGCAGTGCCTGTTTATACTTTTTTAAAAAATTATGGTTTGGAACATGATTTATAGATGTGACAAAATAGGACAATTTGATTTCTAAAACGGTAGATTTACCCTAATTTTGCCCTAGTTATTTTTATCATGAAAAAATTATTATACACATTTTTTGCTCTTTCCTTAGGTTTAAAAGCCCAATCGCAGGTTGTGATTAACGAGGTTATGGTAATGCCGGGAACTAACTATGGTGTTCCAACTGGTGACAATACTAACGCCAACATACAGTCATTGTTAAACAACACAGGCACCGGACAAGAATGGATAGAGTTATATAATAAGAATGGGTGCGACTCGGCAGACATAAGTTGCTTTATATTAGGATCCAATACTTCCGATGGTACTAATTACGGTGCCTACTCTTTTCCTATTGGCACTAAAATACCGCCTCACGGATTTATTACAATTGGCGCAGGCCCAAACGTAGATGTTAACCTTTTTAACGAGCGCTTAACCAATAACATCTGCTATAATAATCGCTGGCACTTAAACAATGGTAACGGTTACATTGCCCTTTACGATCCTACCGGAAATCCATTAGATGCTATTTATTGGGCCACAAACGCAAACAATATAAATACAGGAGGTGAATTTGATAACGTTCTCTGTTCTCCGGGGGGCCCATGTACTCCCGCTGTATTAGGCATGGCTAAAGATATTACCAGTATTGTTTATATAGGCGATTGTTCTTCTTCTGCCGTAGGCGCAGCGTTTATAGGCAAAACGGTTTCACGTTCGGTTGATGGTGGTTCAGTATGGAGTTTGGGTTCAAATGCTACCCAGGGCTCATGTAATGGAATATGTCAACCCATAGGAGCTTCAATAGGTTTAACAATTACAACCACCGGTACTTCGTGTGGACAAGATACAGGAAAAGCGATTGTAACCGTTACAAGCGGAACCGGTCCTTTTACCTATTCTATCAACGGCGGCGCTCCTCAAGCCGATTCAGTTTTTATTAACTTGGCAGCAGGAAATTATACATTGCAGGTATTTGCATCGGGTTGTGCAAAAGATACATTCTTTACCATAAATCAAATTGGCGTGGGGCCCGTTATCGATAGTTTAAAAATTATTCAGCCCGGTTGTACTTCAAGTGGATCCGTGATTATTTATGCCACGCCTGCAGGAACTTTACAATACGCCCTTAACGGTGGGGCCCTTCAATCCGACAGTATTTTTGTAAACCTTACGGCGGGTACATACACCATTACGGTTAGTTCAGGGCAGTGTTCGGCAGACACCTCTATTATCTTAACTAACGCTAATGGTCCTGATTTAACATCGGTAAATATTATTAAACCAGAGTTTTGTGGACAAAACAACGCCAGCTTCGAATTAAACGCAACCGGAGGCAATAGTCCTTATAGTTTCTTTTTAAATGGAGGTACACCTCAACCCGATAGTGTTTTTATTAATCAATCAGCTCAAAATTACTGGGCATATGTAAGTGATGCTAACGGTTGTGTAGATTCATTATCGTTTTCTGTAACCGAGATACCGGCGCCGGTTATTTCAGTATCTACGCAAGTTGATGAAAAGTGTGATAAAACAAATGGGAGTATTTCCGTTAATACTACCGGTGGAACATCTCCATATACCTACCAGTTAAATGGAATTTCACAAAATAGTACAACTAATTACATTAGCTTAGCATCCGGCTCTTATCAGGTAATAGTAAATGATGTTAATAATTGTAAAGATACCGTTACAGTTACTTTAAGCAATATTCCCGGACCAACTATAAGTGCTTTAGATATAGATGTAGAACATTGCGATCAAACAGATGGGTCTTTACAGATTAACGTTTTAGGAGGTAGTACACCCATACAATACAGTATTGATAATGGTGCAAATTTCGTTACAACCCCTCTTTTCGGTAATTTAGGATCAGGATCTTATTTCATAGTAGTAAAGGATGTAAACGATTGTAAAGCCGATTCGGTAGTTAATATCGGCGAACAAAATATATCGGTTAGTTTATCCGGCGATCCATTATACAGCGAAACCATTCCTCAATTAGTAAATTTAACAGCAACAAGTGCTACAGCGGTTCAGTATTCGTGGAATTATGGAAATGGAACACAGGCTTCAACCACAAACGGTCAAAATAGTTATACCTACACACAAGGGGGAGAGTTTATAGTTGAGGTAACTGCTGTTGATGCTTTTGGCTGTGTTGCCAGCGATACCATTAAGATAATAATATCACAGCTATTTATACCGAATATATATACTCCAAATGGAGACACAGATAATAATGAATTTAAAATAACACAAAGTGGATATAAAGATTTGAATTGTGTAATATTTAATCGTTGGGGACTTAAAATTTTCGAGTTTAATGGTGTAAACGGTGTTTGGGATGGCAAAACACAGTCTGGTGGCACTGCCCCAGACGGAACATACTATTACCTGTTAACCGCCACCACCATTAACGGTGTAGCAAAAGAATTTTCGGGATATATTACACTAAAGAGGTAGTTAAAATAATAAACAAGAAATTATTATCTAAATTTATATTTAGAGTGGTATTCTATTAACGTAAAAATAATTACTATGAAAGGCAAGAGATTATATCATTTAATTGAAACGCTAGATGCTTCTGAAGGAAAAACCATCATTAATATTTGTAAGCAAAGTAACGATAAGAGACATCGATATCTCCATGATGTTCTTTCCAAAAGGCCTTACGAAGATTTTGAAAAATTAAACACCAAGATTGAGAACTGTTTTATTAAAAACGGAAAATTAAGCCCAACTTTAGATAAATCGATACGCAGATTCATAGATTTTGCTTGCAAAGAAATAGAGTATGTAAAAGTGAATAAGCGATTGCAATTGGATGAACTTCCTAAAAACATGATTCTGGTTCAGGAGTTTTTGGGATCGAGCAACGGATATCTTCTAGATTATTATCTCGACAAAGCATTTGCAGAGAGTAAGAAAAGGGATGATATAATCTCACAAAGTATTTGCTTAGATAATTTTATAACCAGCTTTGCAAAAGTGCAAACTGATAAAGCAACACAACAAATTAAAAAACTGGCAGAGCAAAAAGTAAATTTTATCAGGGAGTTGTATCATCGTAATCAATCCGAATATTATAACATAGTTAGTAATATGTATATTGATGATTCTTCTTTTATAGAGAACGCCATTCTCCCTTCCTTAGAAAACTTTCAAGACCTAATAGAAGAAACAAAGGACTCCATTTACAGTATTGTTTATGAGCTTTCTCTTGCACGCCTTCATTTTAGTGATGAAGAGTTCTTTAAACAACATATAGAGAATTGCGAACGAAGGGTTTCATCTGTTTTAAGCAAAAGCGACGAAAAGCAAAAGTGGACGAGAAGGGTTCTGTTTACTAAGATTAGTGCAGGCTTTCATTTTGGATGGCCCATAGCACCATTAACTGCCACGGTTAAAAAAACCCTGGAACACAATGAATCATATAAATATTATGATGATGCCACCTTATTTTATTATTTGTTTTTATTGGTACTTCAAGGCAAGTCCGACCAGGTGAATAAATTAATTAACGGAAGTAAGCTGAAGTACTTTAAAAATGATAATAATGAAATGCTGATTCTGATAAGATCGCTGGTTGCTTATACGGAAGAAGATTATAAAACACTTAAGCAGAATCTTAACAATTTAACATCTGGCGACAATTTTTATATAAACATCTGGTCTCGGTTATTAGAGATTTTATATTGGTTAAAAAAACGCGATGAAGATTTTGCCTTAAACTTGATCGGTAGAACCGAACGTTATTTAAATATTAACAAAAACAAAGTTTTTACCGGTAATGATAATGCATTGGTTTTAGCGCACTTTAAGAAATTAGCAATGGGCTCAAAAATAAAGAGTTCTGAAATTATCCCTAATTTAAAATGTGATTATCACAAGTATCTGGTGTCAAATATTGATTAAAAGCCCTATTTATTATATAGTTATAAACTTGTAAAACTCATAATTAATAATGTAAATGATTAAAATAGGCCCTAATTAGAAGAAGAGAGTAAACGCTGTGTTAATCCTTAATGTAAGTTAGAAGTATATAAATTTTAATATATTCGCAGCATGATTACAAGTTACCTAAATAATGCCAACTATTTTTTTTATTTTACCAAACTCCGATTTAGGGGCTAGTTTGATTTTATGATATTTCAAGCCCCAGTAATGGGGCTTTTTTTTTGAACGAATATTAACACTAAATTTTAAAACAACATGAGAAATCACAGAGTTGCAATACAAGGGATAGTGGCCTCTTACCACGATTTAGCCGCCCGAAAAATTTATGGAGAAGACTTGGAGTTAGTTGAATGTTCAACCTTTAAGGAAACGTGCGAGGCTATTGTAAACAATAGGGCAGATTATGCAATTATGGCGATAGAAAACTCTACTGCCGGCAGTATCTTATCTAATTATAATTTAATAGAAGATTATAATTTAAAGGTTATAGGCGAATTATATGTACGCATACAATTTCATTTAATGGCCCTGCCGGGGGTTTCAATTAAGGAAGTAGAAGTAATTAATTCTCACCCTATGGCCATCTCTCAATGTCAGCCTTTCTTATTGGAGCATTCTAATATTAGGGTAGTAGAAGGTAATGATACTGCGCGTTGTGCAAGAGACATAAAGGAGAAACAACTTAGAAATGCTGCCGCTATTGGAAATGAAGTTACCGCTAATACATACGGAATGGAAATCTTAGCTTCTAATATAGAATCGAACAAGAAAAATTATACCCGTTTTTTGGTAATCACCAAGGGCTCTGATGTAGTTGAAAATCCTGATAAAGCATCTATTAGCCTTCAATTACTTCACGATCCGGGAACTTTGGCCAAGGCCCTAACGGTTTTGGGTGACCATCGTATCAACTTAACTAAAATACAATCCGTTCCTATTGTTGGAAACTTAAATGAGTATAATTTTCATTTGGATTTAGAATGGGATGATTATAGCCAATACAAAGCAGCCTTGGCAGAGCTTGTTACCTATTGCAAAAAGGTTAAAATATTAGGTGAGTATAAATGCAGTAAAATAGAACAGTAATGGAAAAAGTAATTATTGCCGGTCCTTGCAGCGCAGAATCGGAAACGCAGATGTTAACTACCGCAAGAAAGATTAAAGAAATCTCTTCGTCGGTTTTGTTTAGAGCAGGAATTTGGAAACCCCGTACAAAACCAGGAAGTTTTGAAGGAATGGGTGAACAGGGCCTGGTTTGGCTTAAGAAGGTAAAGGACGATTTAGGTTTAAGAATCGCCACCGAAGTGGCTAATGCGGGGCACGTGGAGCTTGCCTTAAAATATGGCGTTGACGTGTTGTGGATTGGAGCCCGTTCTACCGTTAATCCTTTTTCTGTTCAGGAAATAGCTGACGCTTTAAAAGGGAGCAACGCAACGGTATATATTAAAAATCCAACTCATCCCGAACTGGCTCTGTGGGAGGGTGCAATAGAGCGAATAGAGAAAAGCGGCATTAAGGATATTGGATTAATACATCGCGGTTTCAAAACGCATGATCACTCCAGTTACCGAAACAATCCGTTATGGCAAATTCCTATTGAAATGAAGGTTAGACATCCCCAGTATCCGATGATTTGCGATGTAAGCCATATAGTAGGAAAACGTGATGGGTTGCTTGATGTAGCATCTAAAGCTGCAACTTTGGATTATCAGGGATTGATGATTGAAACGCACATTAATCCGGAGGTTGCTCTTAGTGATGCTCAGCAACAAATAACACCGGATGCGTTAAAAGAATTATTAAGCAAAGTAGAGTGGAAAGTACCTTCTTTAAATACTTCGGTTCAAGATAAATTAAAGATGTTGCGTGAGCAGATTAATCTTCTGGATGATGAGATTATGCAAATGCTGGGAGCTCGTATGAAGGTTGCGGAAGATATTGGTCGTTTAAAAAAAGAAAACAACATGCCCATTTTACAGCCTAACCGCTTCCAGGAAATTATTAATGAAAATGTTGCAAAAGGTAAGAAACATGGTTTATCGGAGGAATTTATTGTTCACTTTCTAGATGCAATTCATATCGAATCGATTAATAAGCAGAACCAGGTTATTTTCGATAGAAAATTAACATAGTTCTTTGCTAAGAACAATTGTTTCGTTATTGCTGCCCTCGAGCCCCAATCTGTATTGAAATTAAATATACAGTGGACTTATGTATCCCAAGTCAGGCCAGTGATGATGGCGTGTTTATCTTTCATTGTCACCCTGAGCTTGTAGGAGGGTAGTGGAAGAGTAATTTAAAAAGGCTTCGATACCACAGCCTGACATTATTTTTTATACTCTAGTTCTCCATACTATCAATAATTGCTGCATCCGAGCCGCAATCTTTATTTAATTTATTAGCTCAACTCTTTATAACAAACACCGGCTCTGCATTACATTCCGGCCGGGGATCTGTTGGCAAGTTTTACTATCTACACTTTTATGAGATTCCCGGAAGGGCACATACTATTTAATATTCAATGATCAATTGATGCCCTGTCCGGGATCTCTTTTAGTTCAGGAGTTTATTTGTTTATTGGCACAGCTCTGGCTTTGGCTCCGCTCAGCCAGCAAAAAGATTTAATGATTTTCTTAGTTTACATTAAATAAAATGTAAAACAATTAGATTAATCTTCATCCACATCTCCAAACTCTTCTTCCAAGAATTTCTCAAAATCTCTACGGTCTTTTTTGCTGGGTTTTTCATCCAGATAGTAAAGTTTCAATTTTTCAATCTTACTTCTTCTTGCATATTCGCTCTCTGGAGTTAAATCTTGTATAAACTCAGGTAAAAGTTTTGCTGCAATGCGATCAGGATTAACTTTCAAAATCTTACAGGTTCTTATATAAGACTTTAGATCAACTGAAATAACGTCTTCCGCCTTTATCTCTCGAGATGGTTTTGCAAGGCTGGTATTAATTTTTACTCTACCTCTGTTACAATAATCTGTTGCTAACGATCGTGTTTTAAAGAACCTCATGGTCCATAACCATTTATCTATTCTCATATGGGTTTAGGATTAGTTAATCGAATGAAAGTTAAAAATCAGCCATTATCATCTTTTAGAACACGCGACAAAATCATAGCGAACAAATCAATATCCGATTCCATTAAATAGAAGGGATTTCGGCCACTGTCTTTTACAATCTCTAATCCGTTAGAGTAAGGAGTAAAAGCCAGAATTCTATTTAAACGCAAGGTGGAATTCTTCTTTTCGCCTACAAACAACAAACGTTTGTTGGTTAGATAAACATACCCTTTATCCAGCATTACCAGTTGTTCTTCCTGAACTTTATTAACCTTGTAACTACCCGTTCTGTAATAAAGGCCACGCATAATTTTAATACTTAAACTTGGGCCACCGTAATTTATTCTTTTTGTTACCGTACGTTGCTCGTAAAAACTTGTATACGCCTTATAATAACAAACCTCATTTTTTTGAAGATTAAGATCAACCGCAAATGCAGGAATTACTCCGTTTTCTATATTCCAGTATAATTTAAACTTATTGTATAATTCGCGGGAGGTATCATCTAATACCACTGTAGCGTTCAGGCTTTTTGCGATAGCATCAAACTCGTTTATTTCATCGGGCGATAAACGTTGATCGGATACTATTTTGGTGTAATAATTATTTACAAAAAGAGTCCGGCATTCATTATCAATTTTGTTTTTAAGATTATCGGGTAGTAATAAATTTTCTTGAAGAAACTTTAACGATTTATCATCATTCGTATCCATACGCCCATCAGCAATAGCTTCATTATACTCCTTTTTATAAATCTCTGAGGCCAGTTGATGATAAATCTCGCTTACTTCTTTTTCGTTTAACAATAAGAGCTCGCGCAAGTGTTTTAATAAATGAAGATCTTCTGTATTCGCCACGTGATCATTTAAGCAGAATTTTACATAATCAGCATAGATTTTTTTAAGTTGATCGGAAAATTTTTTATAAACATCTATCTTGTATCGGTTGGCAATTTCGGAGATAGCATCAGGCGAGATTTCAAACACAGATTTTGCTGCAAATAAATTATTTACCTCTATAAAAGCATTTTGCTTGGGACGAATATTAAAGATCCGTTGAAAGAGATTTTCTTTTTGAAGCGGAATAAACCGAATAATGTTTGAACTCATTTATATTAGATGTGATTAACGTATTTAAATTTAAGATTTAGTTTAATGATATTAGTTAAAGGCCACTTAAAATCGTTATTAAATTTGAAAACTATTTCTTGAAGTTGAATAAAGCCACTTAAACAAAGAGCACTATTCTAATTAATAAAGAAGGTATATTATTTTAAAAAGCTCTTTGTTGGGGGCCCCATATAAACACAATAGCTTTTTCTATCCCCCTATTTTTTTAAAGTTCTGTTAAAAATGACGGAAAGTAAGTAGTTAAGGAGTAAAATTTAAGTTTATACTTTTTAAGCGGTAAAATTTTACATAAATTTGATTAAATAAGTGTATTAAAATGAAAAA
The DNA here is from genome assembly GCA_044238735.1 of Bacteroidia bacterium. Lineage (GTDB taxonomy): Bacteria > Bacteroidota > Bacteroidia > UBA4408 > UBA4408 > JBIICS01. The sequence goes on along the minus strand of JBIICS010000001.1, from coordinate 9,670 downwards.
AACTGTTCAAATTATGTTAATCCTAATGGGATTAAATTATGCATATGCTCAAAATAAAGAAATAACCTTTGAACATGGCACATGGGAAGAGGTTTTGGCTAAGGCTAAAAAGGAAAATAAATTAATTTTTATGGATGCATATGCATCATGGTGTGGTCCTTGTAAATGGATGGCTCGAACAGCCTTTAAAAATGATACGGTAGCTGATTTTTACAATGCGCAGTATATAAATTATAAGCTGGATATGGAAAAAGGCCAAGGACCTGAGCTTGCTAAAAAATATAAAGTAAGTGCTTACCCTAATTTATTATATATTGATGCGAATGGTGAATTAGTTCATCGTAGTTGTGGCGCTTTAGCTTCTCAGGAATTTATTGCACTGGGTAAGGATGCTAAAAATCCAGAGAAGCAATTTGCTAATGTTCAGAAACAATATGAAGCAAATAAAACTAATTCGGTTTTTTTAAAAAATTACCTTCAAATACTTTCCTCTTCTTGTTTAAGAACCGAGGACGTATCTACACAATATTTCTCAACGTTAAAAGAGCAGGAGATGTTTAGTAAAGACACCTGGGAGATGATAATGCAATATGCCAATAAAATGGAGAGTTGGGAGTTTTCGTTTGTAGAAAAAAATTACACCGATTATGTAAGCCGTTTTGGCCAGCAAGAGGTAGATGGATTAATTGGTAAAGTATACAGTAACGAGATGTATACAGCATTGCGTAAGAAAGAAACTCCGCGTTATAACGATTTAAAAGTGCGTTTACAAAAATCGGAGTATAAGAATGCTAAAGAGATCATCTTAAATATGGATATGGAAAAATATTTTGCAGAAGAAAAGTATGAAGATTATGCCAAAACCGCTTTGCAATTACTTTCTATTACCCAGGACCCCAATCCGGAGATGGTTAATAGCATAGGTTGGAATTTTTACGAAAAAGTAGAGAATAAAGACGCCTTAGAAAAAGTATTGCCCTTTTTGGATAATGCCTGCACAGCCGAACCCGCTTATGCTTTGTATGATACACATGCTGCATTGTTGGTTAAAGCCGGAAATCCCAAAGCAAAAGAATGGATAAGCAAAGCAATTGAACAAGGTAAGAAAGAAGGAGCAGATGTAAGCGAGACAGAGAAGTTGAAAGCCAAAATAAAATAAGCCTTGAACCCCGAAGAGATTCGGGGTTTTTTATTTAATATCGAGGATCAAACTTTTCTTATTGTTCAGAATTACCGAGCTATTTAACTCTTTTCCCATTAATACTTTTGCGACAGGTGCTTCTTTCGATATAACAAAAACATCCGTTCCGTTTACTGAAATTTTTCCAAGAGCACAGGCAATAAAAATAAAAGTGTCGTTTAGTTTTATTAAGGAACCTGGAGCTATATTTCCGCTCTTGTTTTCGTGCAAAATGCTTTTATTAAAGTTTTCCTTTTCCAATAATGTGTTATGCAATTGTTTTTGCAGCTTTTCAATTTCCAGTTGAGCCATTGCTCTTTCCGTATCGTGTTTATCTCCGGCAGTACTTTTAGTGTTATTATTGGAAGCTTCCTGCGTTTGTTTTAAGGCAGATTCAAGGGTCAGAATCTTTTCATCCAACAGCATCTCTATTTTCTTAATTAACTCCTCCTTTAAATTCTGAAGCTTCATTATAGCTGACTTTAATTCATCTAATTTAGATTTTAAAAATAATCATTAGATCTTTTATTTTTCACCCCATTTTTAAATTTAAATAAAGTATTCATCAATAAATAGATTTGTTCAATTTTAATGCAGATTATACAAATCTGCTTATATATGGATACGAAAATCATCTAACCGACTAGAGCTTAAGAAAAAAATTTATCGCAAAGGCTCTCTCCTTATCGAATATAGGCGTGTATTTTTCCTTTTTATAAAACATTAAGAAAAGAAGAAATGCATGAAGGGCACTATAATTATTTTAATTGGCTTAATGTTATTGGTTTTTATGCGTGACTTATTTTTTAGTTTAAATAGGCGCTGTTAATGAGGTTATATAAGGTTTATCCACCAAAGGCTTAATTCATATTTTGGGGAGATAAAGAAATATATGGATAGAGGAGGTAGGGTTATAATACAGATTTTATTACCTGTAAATAATTTTCTTTTTGAGCTGCAACCGAATATTTCTCGAGTATTGTTTTTCTACCGCTTTCTCCAATGTAGTTTCGTAGTTCCACACTTTCTATTAGTAAGCTTAAGACCGCAATCCATTCTTCCTGGTTGGTGGGTAAAAAACCATTTTCTTTATCTTGGATAATATCTTTATTAGCTCCCACGGCACTCATAACACTGGGTATACCAAGCGACATATATTGTAAGCCTTTAAAGCCGCATTTTCCTCTCGACCATTCATCGTCAGGTAATGGCATAATGCCAATATCTAATTGCTGCAAATCCTTTATTTCGCTTTCTTTATTCCAGGCTACAAAGCTTATTTTTACAGGAGCATCGTTAACCGATTTGTTTGAGATTAATCTAAATTCAAGTTTGCCAGGGTATTTTTTATCTAACTCTTTAAAAAGAGGATAAGCCATTTTAAAATGACGTATAGTAGTATCTGAGCCGGTCCAGCCAATAATAACTTTTTCCGGATTAGTGTTCTTAATTCGTAAAACTTGATGATACTCGGTATCTATTGTGGTGGGGATAATATACGTATTTGCATTAAAGACCTTTGCATATTCGGCCAAGTATGAATTTCCAGCAATAACTGTTTTAGACCAGGAGATAATCTTTCCGGTTTTGTTATGATTCTTCAGCCAGCTCCAGAAACGATTCGCTTCCGAAACATTTGGCAACCAAATCGCATCATCAAAATCAAAAATAACAGGTTTCTTATAACGTTTTGCAATTATCCATTCAAATATCGGTGGACCAATAAGGGAAGCCTCTCTGAAAATAAACACTGCATCATGCTTTTTTATTTCAGTTAACTGTGAGAAGCGTGTTAGGAATGAGGATACCATTCCTAATGCTTTGTTAAAGAAGTTTCCTTTTAAGTATAATACCTTATTTGTTTTTTCATCTAAAAAATGAAACTCATTTATCTCGAAGAATTGAGAAAGATAATTTAAATATTGCTCGTATCTGAAACGCTGACCCGGAGCTACTCCATGCGGATAAGGAACAACAAATGCTATTTTAGGCTTTTTTTCCAAGGGCATGCCAGTATGGGGTTTTATCAGAGAATACGATTTGGGTAAGCCCGGCATCTTTCATCATGGCTGTAATTTCTGCTTTTGAGAATCGTTGTTCTAGGGGTGTTCCAAAGCGGTCTAAGGCGTCGTTTCTAATAACGAAGAAGCTTTTATTTGCGTAATAACTTAACGGTAATGTGTCAGCTATTTTTTTTAATCCTATTGCAAACAGAGACTTGGAAAGTAAAACAAAAGGCATATAAATAAGAACTGCTATCAAATCGCAAACCGGTTTCTTGATGATAGAAGGCAATCGACAGATAATTATCCTGAAAATGCTAGAGAGATAAAACAATAATTTATACAATAGTCCTTTATTATCTAAACTATAATATAAATAAACCAAGAAGTAACCTCCCGGCTTTACCATCTTTACACAATCCTTAATAGCCTGAGCAGTATCCGGTATATGGTGCAATACGCCTAAACTAAAAACAAGGTCAAAACTTTCTTTTTCAAAGGGAATATTTGAAACACCGGCTTGTGTTATGCGCACATTCTTTTCATCTTTTAGTAATACCGATGCTGCCTGAACAGCATTGCTGGGATCAATGGCTTCAACATTTCCAACCAAAGGTGCAACGTATTTGGTCCAACGACCGCTTCCGCAGCCTACATCCAGTACATTCCAGGTTTTGTTTGGAAGGATATCGTAGCAGATGTCAAAATATTCATCGCCTACTTTCTTAATCTCTTCCCTTGAGAATTCATTAAACTTTAACCATTCTTCACCAAATGATTCAACCGTTACAATATCTATGTTTTCACCCGGATTAAACGAAAAGATTTCACCATGAGGCGTATCAATTGTTGTTAGAGGTTCCTGATTGTATTTAAAGCGATTCATATCGATAAGCTGCGGTAAACACTTTTATATCTCTCCAAGCCTAAAGATAGGGAAAACTCTTTTAAGCAGATTGTTCTTAAAGAGTCATGAGATAATGTTTCTATCGCATCCAATTGTTTAACAGCCTTCATATAAGCGTTTGTATTAAACTCATCAATTAAAAGGCCGCAGGTATTTTCCCGAAATATTGTATCCATATCTCCCACATTACTATTGGCTATAACCGGTACGCCCATGGCCAGCAATTCGGCTAATTTAGTGGGTGATGAAGCTTTTTTTGAATACAAGGGTTTAATGAAGAACAACGAGAAGGTACTGAGTGCCAGTAAAACCGGAACATCTGATCGTTTACCATAGATTACTCTGATGTTTTCTGTTGAAATATTCAGTCTTTGGGCTTCGCTTAAAATAAGTTCAGGCGAATCGGCTGTAATAAACAGAAAAATGGCAGATGGATATTTATTTAAATATTCTTTAAAGAAACTCATCATTTCGGGCAGCATATACCAGGTTCCGAGTGAGCCTAAATAGCTAATAATTCTGGTATTTGGTGGAATACCTAATACCTTTAACCAATTTTCCTTGGCAGACGGGCTTATAGTTTTAAAATTGAAATGAGCCACATCTACACAGCAGGGAATAACAGTAATTGATGTTTTTTTATCATAAAAGCTCCAATTTTCAATTTCTTTTTTAGCAGCTTCGGTTAATGTAATAATAGCATTTGAGCGAGCAATTAGTTTTCGCTCTATTCGTTTAAAAAATTTATAAAGCATTCTTCCTTTTAAGCTAGACTTATTCCAGATATTTCCATCTAATCTTTCGTCTGCCCAGAAGCCTCTCATGTCAAATACAATTTTAACTTTTAAAAAGGTTGAGACCAAAAGGCCAACATAGGCCGGAACATAACTGCGGCAGTGCAACAATTGTGCTTTATTTTGAATACTTAAAAAGAATACCTTTAAGAATAATTTCAAAAAATTAAAAATCTGACTTACAAAGGGAATTCGCGAAGAATATACAACGGGATGCCATTCGATTTTTGCATGTGTACAAATTTCTTCAATTATTTTTTTTTGATCTCGGTATCTGAGGGGTTTCTCTGCGCTTACCAAAATTAAATGGTTTTCGGCAGATAAGCCTTGAAGATAAGGAAGGACTTGCGATTGACCCAAGGGGTCTGTCATACCATCTAACGAAATAAAAATGCAAGTACCCATTGTGCTTCTAAAAATAATAGTTTATAACGATTAATTGAAAAAAGAATTTGCCTAAAACAATTCGATTTCAGGCAATTTAATTACTTTTATAAAATGTGCGGTATAGCAGGATACTTCTCTAACACTGGTTTTTTTGGAGATTCGATTGAGATAATGACTCAGCGGATTAACCATCGGGGACCCAATTCCCAGGGCGTATTTAAGGAAAAGAGTGTTGCATTGGGCCATAGACGCTTATCTATCCTTGATCTAAGCGACAGGGCCAATCAACCTATGATGTCTCACAATGGGCGCTTTGTAATGGTATATAACGGGGAGATTTACAATTACCGCGAAATTGCGGCTCAATTAAAGTTTACAAATCCCGGTATTAATTTTAATACATCATCCGATACCGAGACTATACTGGAGCTTTTTGCACTGCAAGGCATGCAGTCTATACAGTCGTTTAACGGCATGTTTGCAATGGCGATTTACGACAGACAGCAAGAGGAATTAACGCTGGTTCGCGACAGGATTGGGATAAAGCCCTTGTATTATTATTGGGATGGCTTTAATCTGGCCTTTGCTTCGGAGCTGAAAAGCCTTATGGAGTCACCGGCTATTAAAAAGGAAATAAATCCGAATGCGATATTAAAATATTTCAATCTCGGCTTCGTTCCTGCGCCCGATAGTATTTATAAGAATGTTTATAAACTTGAACCCGGTGCTTGTTTAAGATTAAAGAATCAATCTTTAGAATTTTTTAAGTACTGGTCGGTAGATTCTGCTTTAAGTGAGGATGTGTTTTCTAACGAGAAACAGGCTTTGGTTTTGCTCAGTGATTTGTTATCAAGCTCTGTTCAGTTTCAATTAAGAAGCGATGTGCCTTTTGGTGTTTTTTTAAGCGGAGGAATAGATTCGAGTTTAATTACTTCCCTGGCTGTAAAGTTCTCTGGAACAAAGATAAATACTTTCTCTATAGGATTCGAAGAAAATAAATTTGACGAATCGCGCTATGCCGCTGCTGTTGCAAAGCATCTGGGCACCAATCATCATCAGTTTATAGTTAAGTTTAAAGATGCATTTAATCTAATAGAAGATATTGTTAACGTTTACGATGAGCCCTTTGCGGATAGCAGTGCCATACCAACTATGTTGGTTTCTAAGTTAGCCAAGCAACATGTTACGGTTACTTTATCGGGAGAGGGTGGCGATGAACTTTTTATGGGTTATGGAGCCTACAAGTGGGCATCACGCTTAGATTCGTTCCCGTTTAATACCTTTAGGCCATTTATAGGAGGTGCTTTTGCAAAAATGTCAACCCGTTTTAAACGAATTGCTCAACTTTTGGATTATGATGAGTATAGTTTCTCTCATATTTTTTCACAGGAACAATACTTATTCTCAAAACCGGAATTAAGAAATCTTATTAACGAGCAAACATATAAAGAAGGAGATTGGGAGGGATTATTAAAAAGAAAAAACTCTAATATATTTGATTTAAAAAAGATTGGTAAACGAGATTTAAGCATGTCAGAGCTACAAGCTATTTTTGATATTAAGACCTATTTACCGGATGATTTACTTACTAAAGTTGATCGTGCCAGTATGCGTTATGGTTTGGAAACGCGGGTTCCATTCCTTGATCACAGAGTGGTAGAATTTGCGTTAAATCTCAATAAGAATTTTAAGATAAAAAATAGCGTTCAGAAATATTTATTAAAAGAGATTTTATATCAATATATACCATCAACCTATTTTGACCGACCGAAGCAAGGTTTCGCAATTCCTTTATCTAAATGGATTAATAAGGATTTAAGGCCATTAATTGATGAATATATGAACGAATCGCTTATTAAAGATCAGGCAATTTTTAATTATGCATACATAATTAATATACAAAAACGATTAGTAGAAGGCGAATATTACCTTTACAACAGACTATGGCAGATATTAGTTTTCCAAATGTGGTACAATAATGTTCATTTAAAGACCCCTTAAGCATAGGAGATTTTAAAACTCTAAAATCTAAAAGTGGTTTCTCCAAACCAAAACAAAAACACCAAGTAGAGCAGTTGCTAATCCTAGGTAGGTTTTAAGATTAATCTTCTTTCTGAAATAAACGGCCGAAATTACAATAACAAATACCGGCACTAAACTAAAAATAGTTTGAGCAATTGAAGCTTCCAGCAACTGAACCGTATATAAGGAGAGCGTTACTCCAATTACAGGTCCAAACAGAGTCCCCATAAAAAGGTATTTTAATCCTTTGCCTTTATTTTCCATGATGGGCTTTGTAACCATCAGAAATCTACCGCTTAAAATTGTAAATGCATACATTGTTAATGTAGCGCCCAGCATTCTAATCCAAGTTGCGTGCATAGGCGTGAGGGCATGGTTTCCACTCAACCCTTTTTTGGCAAATACAATGCCTACACCCTGACAAAGAGCAGATAAAAAGCCAAATAATAAACCCTTTTTAAGATTAGGATTTTGGGTGTTGGTTTCTTCTTTTTTATTTGCCAGAAGTATTATGTAAACCCCTATTAAGGTGATTAACATTCCTATAGTGCCCGCTAAGTTGAGGTGTTCATCCAAAATAATTATTCCGGAAATTAGAGCTGCACCAGGAGCAAGTGTGGCAAATATACTGCCCAAACCCGGACCAAGGTATACAAAGGCACTAAAGCTAAGGTAATCGCCAATAGAAAGACCAATAACGCCCGAAAGGCCAAGCCATAACCAATGATGATAATTAAGTTGAGTGAAAAGTTGGGTGAAACTTAAATTGAAGCACAGAATAAGTAAAGTACTTAATATGATTACCGAGAGGAAAAGCCGGAAGTGATTTACTTCATTAGCACCAATAAGCTGCGAAGCCTTAGTAAAGGGAAATATTCCAATAGTCCACGAAAGCGTTGTAACCAACGCCAGTAAAATACCCTCCATTGATTATGGTTTATAGCTTCGAGCGCCAAAAATAGAACTTCCTATTCTTACCATGTTGCTACCGCTTTTAAGCGCTAATTCATAGTCGCCACTCATACCAATGGATAGCGTATTAAAATTAGCGCCCAATATTTTTTTTATCTCATTAAATTTATCCTGAATTGAATTAAACTCGGAAATAATAACGTTTTGGTCATTAGTATTAGACGCCATCCCCATCAGTCCCAAGATAGTGATGCCTGTAAGTTCTGCGTTGGCGTATATAGTAATGATCTCATTAAGTTCAGAATCATCAAGACCGAACTTACTTTCCTCTTTAGCAATATAATATTGAAGTAATACCCGTGTATTTATTTTTTGTTTAATAGATTGCTTATTAATTTCCAGTAAAAGTTTTTTACTATCAACCCCATGAATTAGATGCACAAAAGGAACGATGTATTTTACCTTGTTGCTTTGCAAATGACCAATAAAATGCCAGCGTATATCCTTAGGAAGAGCTTCGTATTTGGCACAAAGCTCTTGAACATAGTTTTCACCAAAATCTCGCTGACCACACGAGTAAGCTTCCATTAAAAGATCATTAGGCTTGGTTTTGCTAACTGCAACAAGTGTGCAACTGAGGGGTAACTTATTTTTTAAAGCAATCAGATTTTCTTTAACGCTCATAAGTTGCTCAGACTGTAAATTACTAAACCACTTCTCATTTTGGGTTCTACCCAGGTTGATTTAGGAGGCATAATGTTATTGGTATCGGCGATTTGTTTAAGTTGATCCATGCTAACTGGATATAAACCAAAAGCCACGGCATTCTTTCCGTTATCTACCTGTTTTTTTAGTTCCTGCATTCCGCGGGTGCCGTTTATAAAAGAGATTCTCTTGTCTGTTTTTAGATCATGAATATCTAAAATAGGGCTCAGAATATATTTGGTAAGAAGAGCCGGGTCCAAACTATCCACAGGATTGGCATCATTGATGTATTCTCTCTTTAAAACCAAGTCGTACCACTTGCCATTCAGATACATTACAAACTCGTGTTTTTGTTTAGGTTTAGGCAGATGTTCAACCGATTCCTTTACATCAAAATGGTATTTTAATTTGTCTATAAACTCAATGCTGCTTAATCCGTTTAAATCTTTCACCAAACGATTAAAGTCGTAGATCTTTAATTGACTTTCAGGGAAGAATACGCCGAGATAATAATTAAACGCTTCGTCTCCTTTATAATTTGGATTTTGATTTCTTTTGGTTTTGCCCAGCAATGCAGAGGATGCAGAACGGTGATGGCCATCAGCAATATAAATGGCCGGTATACTTTCGAAATGCTTTTGAATAAGTTCGGTAAGAACGGGATTATCAACCAACCAAAGCTTATGTTGTACTTTGTCTGTAGTAGTAAAGTTATAATCGGGCGTGTAAGTAATTATCTTCTCTGTAATTGCATTAATGC
>JBIICS010000118.1:0-8896 GCA_044238735.1 Bacteroidia bacterium | reverse complement strand
AAAGAAAGATTGTATTATCAACTTCCATATCCGAAACGTCATTAACAATAGAAGGTATTACAACTGTAATTGATTCGGGTTGGATGCGTATATCTCAATTTGATAAAAATGCTGGCTTAAATAAATTAGTTACTCAACGTGTAACAAAAGATGCAGCCACTCAGAGAGCCGGAAGAGCAGGCAGATTAACAGAGGGTAACTGTTTCCGAATATACACCGAAGCTACCTATAAAAGATTAATAGATAAAAGAAAGCCCGAAATAATTTCAGCTGATCTTAGTGCAATGTTTTTAACACTTGCTCGATGGGGCTCTATAAATTTAAACGATTATACTTTTATTACTAGGCCAGATCCTGCTCTTATCAAAAGTACTATTTCGCTGCTCGAAAGTTTAAATGCAATTAGCAACAATAAAATAACCGAAAATGGTGTTAAACTAAACAACTTACCCACACATCCTCGCTTGGCCAATATGTTACTTTATGCACAAAGTAAAAACAATACCAATCTTTTTTTATTGGCTATAGACCTAATAGCAATATTGGAAGAGAGAGATCCGATTAAAGATAATTTTTCAATTGATATCTGGCATAGACTAAACGAGCTTCATCAATTAAGAAACAAACAAAAAATAAATGTCGATTTAGCAGTACTGAACCGAATAGAACGCGCAACAAAATGGTGGCAAAATTATTTTAAATTAACAGGTAATTACGTGTTGAGTAATGTAGAAATTTATACAGGCGAATTACTTTCAAGAGCATATCCTGATAGAATTGCAAAACGAACAGAACAAAATGTTTATAAATTAAGCAATGGAATACGAGTTTCGATTCCTTTAAACGATGAGCTTACTCATTTCGACTGGCTCATTATCCCAACTGCAGATTCACGCGAGGGTATCGGAAAAGCATTTATGGCCAGCTCGGTTGAGCTTGAAAGTATTTTACCACTATCTAAAGAGATTACAGTAATTTCCTGGAACGACAAAAATAATAAGCCGGAGAGTTTAATCAGAACAGTAATCGGACAAAACATCATCAACGAAAAGATCAATAAAGAAATCTCCCCCGAACAGTTACAACTTTTTTTAATTAACCGTATAAAGGAAACCGGAATAAAGATATTTGAACTTGATGATGATTTTAAGCAGCTTCAGGCGCGTGTAAATTTTTTAATAAAATCGAATAATCTTAACTGGAAACCGATAAACAACGAAAATTTAATTAACAACATTGAGGAATGGCTATGCCCGTTTATTGGTAATGCAACTTCAATCCAAAAAATAAAAGAGCTAAATATTTCTGATCTTGTTTTAAACTGGTTAGGCTACCACGAACAACTTGATCTTAATAAACTGGCACCACGTTATATTGAAGTCCCAACCGGCAGTAAAATAAAAATTGATTACCTCATCAGGCCCGATCAACCTATACTGGAAGTTCGTTTACAGGAAATCTTCGGTTGGATGGAAACTCCTCTGATAAATAATGGAAAAACTAAACTTTTAATTCATCTTTTATCGCCCGGTTACAAACCAGTTCAGGTTACGCAAGACTTAAAGAGTTTTTGGAATAATGGTTACCACGAAGTAAAGAAAGAGTTAAAACAACGTTATCCTAAACATAGCTGGCCAGATGATCCCTTAAAAGCAGAGCCTACTAAAGGTATAAAGAAGAAATTATAATTTCATTTATCCGTAATTCGATTGTTCTCTTCTTTATTATTCTTTTATTATTTCTGGATTTATTCTTATTTAAGAATATCATTTAATATTAAAAGATGATGCCGAGTATGAATATCCAGCAATTTGCCGGCTTGTTTCTTATTCAATAAGCCAAATACGGGGTGTTTAACATATTGATTTGGATGTAGGTTATCAAACTCATTCAGAGCAATTCTTGTTGTGTCGATTAATTCCTTCAAATTAATATTTTCTTCTTTCGCAGGCTGAACAATTGTTGGGGCCTTACCCTTACCTCTCGGAATCCTGTTAATGGAAAAAACTATAAATCTATACAAGTTAAACCTCCATTTATATTTAAGCGGATCAGAATTTTTCATGGAATCCAGTGTTTTAAGTATCACTAGAAGTGTGTGCTCAATATGCCATCCAACGGTTACTGAAGATATTGACAAATGCTTTGATTGAGCATATTCATTATACACCTCTAATTCACTTAAATATAATTGTAGCTTTCTCACTTTTTTGTATCCTAAATTTAAATTAATGCTTTCAATAATCGCTTAAAGCATAGTATAATAACGATTTATCTTTTTGGTAATTAAGTTATTTATGTTTTTAGGTTCTTTAAGATCCATATTATGAAAAACCTATTTAACTTCTGCTAAATTTAACAACAGTTAAACAACAGAAGTTAAACAGGCTATCCATAAAAATTTTACAACAGTTGAATGCTTTAAAATTAACTGTAGATTTTAAAATCAACTATTGATCTAACTTTAAAAACTCTTCGAAAGGAAGTATTTCAGTTGGCGCAATAGTTTTAATTTTTTTCAATTCTGTATCAAAAGATTTTATTAAGGTGGTATTAATCTTATTAAATGTATTTTTTGCTGCTTCAAAATCTTTCGTTAAGGAAGCAACACTTTCCATTTGCGTTGAAGAGGGCGCTCCATAATAAGATGCAATATTTCCATAAATATCATTTAATTTTTCTTTAAGCTGAAGCTCAGCAGAACCAACATAATTATCACCAGTAGTTGTAACTAACTTATTTCGCAAAGCATCCAGCTCCGAATTTAACTTAATGACATTCTTATCTTTCGAATTAATTTTCTTTAAATACTCATCTGCTTTATCGTCCCATTGATCTATTTGGTAAACCAGGTAGGCTAAGTCTTGAATAAAATCAAACAATTCCTTGGTTACCTTTTGTTGTTCACTTCTTTCTGCGAGAGTAAAACTAGAATTAGGGTCATATTGTACTTCAATTTCTTTTTCAAAAATTTCACTACCTTTTGTAATCTTAACTTTATATTTCCCAGACTTAACGGTAGGAGCCGTTGCAAAAGAAAACTTCTTTCCTTTGGCTACTTTTGGCGACAATTCATTAAAAGCCCAGTATATAGTATTTATTCCTTTTAATTTTCCAGCCTCCAGTTTAGAAACTAATTTACCATTAAAGTCTACTATTTCTGCAGTCATTTTTCCAAAAGTATGACGCTTAGGAAGAAAGTAAGAAATTTGCGCAATAGAACTAGGGTTATCGCCTACAAACTGGTTAGTTAAGGCAGTACCGCCAAAATTACTTTTCTCGTTTATGGTAAAAGGTTTTGTATCAAAAAAAGTAAGATTGGTTTTAAGTAAACTTTCATTTATAGAACGCAAGGGGGAAATATCATCAATTATAATAATTCCTCTTCCGTGTGTAGCAGCAATTAGTGCATTTTTTTGTGGATGCAATTCTAAATAATGAACCGCCACTTTTGGAAAGTTATTTGTAAAAGGAGACCAGTTTTTACCACCGTTTAAGGTGATATATAAACCATTTTCTGCACCCAAAAATAAAAGATTAGGATTTTTATAATCTTCCTGAATGTTACGAACAAAGGATGTTATCTCCGGAGTTGTAATAGAAACCCACGTTTGGCCAAAATCTATAGTTTTAAATACATAAGCTTTATAGTCATTAGCTGTATGTCCTTCAAAAACAGCATAGGCAATTTCTTTACCATGCACACTGGCTTCTATATGATAACACCATAGATTTGGAGGTAAGCCCACTATATTCTTATTTAAGTTGATCCAAGTTTTACCCCCATCTTTAGTGAGTTGCAAATTACCATCATCCGTTCCAACCCATAAAATTTGATCAGACAAAGGCGACTCAGCGATAGTAAAAATAGTACAATGATTTTCCGCACCGGAATTATCGGCAGATAACCCTCCCGAAGCCTCCTGATTTTGTTTTGTTTTATCGTTGGTGGTAAGATCACCTGATATTTTTCTCCAACTATCCCCTTTATCGTCCGACACATGTAAGAACTGACTGCCCACGTATAAACGATCAGGCGAATGCTTACTGGTAAGTATAGGCGCATTCCAATTAAATCGTAATTTAGGGTCTCCTTGCACCGGGTAGGGTTTAACTACTTTAATTTGTTGTTTTTTTACATCAAAACGCCAAATAGCCTCAGCACCCTGCATTTCGGAATATACTATGTTTGGATCAGCCGGATGAGGATACACCCTAAATCCGTCTCCTTGTCCAACTAATTCCCAATCGCGGGCCTCAATACCACCGGGGCTGGAAGATGGTCCGAACCAGGAGTTATTATCTTGTAAGCCGCCATATACATAATAAGGATCGCGGTTATCTACGCTAACATGATAAAACTGACTAACGGGGAGATCTTCAATCATCTCCATGTTAGAACCTCCGTCCATGCTTTTGTATAAACCACCATCGGTTGATACATACATTCTATTTGAATTGCTATAGTCAAAAACTATATCATGAATATCGGAATGCATAGAGCCCAGGCTCTTAAACGTTTTACCACCATCTCTACTGATAGAACCACTTAAACCGGCCTTTACGAGTATATCCGGATTTTTGGGATCTACTGTAATTTTAGAGAAATAAAACGGGCGGACAGTTAATCCAAAGTCGCCATTTAAAAATTTCCAATTCTGACCCCCATCATCTGAGCGGTATAATCCTCTTTCTTCTTTCTTTTCAGCCTCCATAACTGCATATACAACTGAAGAATTAGAAGGCGCAATTGTAACCGCAACCCTGCCCAGCTTTCCCTTAGGTAAGCCGTTTTGCATTTTATTCCATGTTTTACCACCATCTGTACTTTTATACAAAGCGCTATTTAATCCACCCGAATTAAAAGAATAAGCTGTACGCCTGAACTCCCAAAAGGCAGCATATAGTACATCACTATTAGAAGGATCCATTACTATCTCAGAACAACCGGTTTTATTGTTTACAAATAGAATTTTGTTCCAGGTTTTTCCACCATCATCGGTTTTATAAACCCCTCGTTCATCACTGTCTCCCCATAAGGCTCCTAAGGCAGCAACATAGATTATATTTGGATTTTTAGGATGGATTTGGATAGAAGCTATTCGATCGGTTTTTTCTAAACCCATCTTTGTCCAGTTTTTTCCACCATCAACGGTTTTGTATATACCATCGCCATATGACACACTGTTACGTGTCCACGTTTCGCCGGTTCCAACCCAATGGATGTTATCTGGATCTATAGGATCAAAAGCAACTGCCCCAATTGATTGGCAATAGTTATCAAAGATAGAGGTGAAACGAACTCCCCCGTCTTGCGATTTCCATACTCCTCCACCAGCAGAGCCTACAAGCAATACGTTAGTATTTTTAGGATGTAATTCTACATCAGAGATTCTACCACTCATTAAAGCAGGGCCTATAGGCCTGGCCTTTAAATCTCCAAAGTAATCACCAGCATTTAAAACTGCCTCTTGAGCTGTAACATTTATATATAATCCAGCAAGTATAGTTCCGATAAGTAAAATCCTCATGATTTATTTTTTTGGAAAATTAAACTTACTTTCATCAACTTTTGGATTAACTTCAATTTTACTAAATTGAATAACCTGAGATTGACCATCTTTCAATCCCTGAGCAGTAGAGAATGCAAAAAATACTCCATCAACTTCTTGATAATCGCTTAATTTAATTTGAGAGATTTTGCCATTTAACTCACCCGATTTAATCTCAGTTTCTACTACTACAGGCACCTTGTTTTCAATATCCAAATAATAGTAATCGATATTAGGGACTTCTTTCCCATCAATTAACTGTGACTTCTTTTCTAATTTAATTTTATAACACTCTGTACCATCTATTTTTTCTTTACCCATCAAAGTAGGGGTGTAACCAAGCTTCTTATAATTAGCTAACGCACTGGGGAATTCATTAATTGCCCTTTTTATATTTTCCGAATCTTCAGCTGTATTCTCTTCTGCCTGCATGGTCATAAAATTTGTTTTCCAGCTTGTTTTACCATCAAATGCTTGTAAAACCATGGTATTTCCCATCATAGTCATTTTAGTTAATGACCGTCCATCTCTTAAACTTAAAACCTCAACAGGAATATTCATACCCTGTTGCTCAATATTAGCTGTCATGCGATAACCGTTAACATTATCCCATTTTTTTCCTCCAATTGTCTCATAATACGAGTTAATTATTTCCTCAACATTTTGAGCAAATAATGGTGAAGACATACCCAGGAACAACATTCCTTTTAAAACTGATTTAAATACTATTTTCATTTTTTTTTAATTAATGTTTTATAAATTAAATAATAAAAAATCATTTTAAATAGTTAAATATTGTCATTTTAAATTATTTTTTAAGTGCAGCAAAAAAGAGCACAGGGGTTTAGAATTTTTATCCCCAATAATGGGTTAGATTAAATAATCTCCATTATAATTTTAACTAAAAAACTTGCGTAAAAATAAAAAGATTTTGAGCTGGTTAATTAATTAGCTAGCGCTGTTGATAAAGGCAAAGGGGCAACGGAAGGAGGAGTTCTTCGTTTATTAAATCTAATTCCCAACATTAATTCGTGAGTACCACTGCTGTAGTTTCGAATATTAGAAGTAGCGTAATCATAAGCATATCCAAACGTTAAATTTTCCCCCATTAAATATCCAATAGTTAACGCTATTGCATCAGATGTTCTATAGGTAAGCCCGGCCCATACTTTTTCTTTATAAATACCTCTTGCCGAAATATCTACCTGAACCGGAACAGGGGAGACGTATTTTACGAATAAAGAAGGCTCAATGATTATAGATTCATTTAAAGCATATTTATATCCTGCCATTGAAGTAACATGAAGAGCAAGACGACTGCTCTTGTTATTAAAATCCGGATTATCAAAAAACTTAACCCGGTTATTAAGCAATTGATTAGCTGTTGCACCAAAGTACCATTTATTTGTATAGGCAAGTAAACCAAATGAAGCATCCGGAACAATAACCGACTGAAGATTATTACTAAGTGCAGGATCAAATTCATCTCTCAAGCTAATTTTAGAGGCATCCACTGCGAACTGTAATAATCCAGCTGAAAGACCTAAACTCAATTTAATATCGGAGGTGAGATTTAAATTGTAGGCATAAGAACCATAGCCACCCGTTCTTCTTGTTGGCCCCACAATATCTGTAAATACATAACCACCAACCCCCATCTTTTCTTTTAAAATAGGACCATTTAAACTTAATATGTATGTACGCGGAGCATCATTAATTCCTATCCATTGATAACGATTATTTGATTTTGCATCAATATAATTTTTTGTGCCAGCAACAGCCGGATTGAGCACATAATCGTTTAACCAATATTGCGAATAGTGGGGTATTTGCTGAGCAAAAGAACTGCCTAAAGCGCCCAAAACCAAAACAAATATGTATACTATACTTTTCATAATTTATCGCATTATGGTTATTGGGCCTGTATATGGTTTAATCAACGGCTGTTTTACGTCAATTATATAATAGTAGGTACCCACTGGCAAATCATTTCCATTGTACTTTCCATCCCATGGTTCGGGATAACCTGGCGCCGATTCATATAAAAGTTGCCCCCATCGGTTATAAACCTGAACAGTAGACTCAGGATATTTATAAATAAAATCAATTATCCATTTTTCGTTTGCTCCATCTCCGTTAGGAGTAAATCCGGATGGAACAATAATGCTAGGGTATACAATAACACGAACAGAATCTATAGCCTTACATCCTAAATTGTTTGTAACCAACACATAATAGGTTGTAGTTTCTGATGGATTAACAGAAGGGTTTGATGACGAAATATCTTTTACACCATCCGACGGATACCAACTATACGTTGCACCGGCAGGTCCGGTTGGATTACCACCAATAAGTTCTGCATTTCCTTCAAGTGTTTCAACATTAACACCTGCATCAGCTATTGGGGTTGGAAGCAACGTAATATTAATGGTGTCTTTATCGGAACAAGATCCGTTTGAACCGGTTACAATATAAGTGTTTAAACCAATGTTTGGTTGAACCAAAATTGGATTTGAGGTGCCAATTAAAGCGCCACCAATTTCGGTCCATAGATAAGTACCCCCACCATTGGCGGATAAAAGTACTGAATCGCCTGAGCAATAAGTGGTGTCAGATGAGGTATTAACCGTTACTGGTAAAACACTAGGAATATCAAATGTAAAACTTGTTGAACAATTTAAAACACCCGACTCGGAAATAGTAACTGTATAGGCACCAGCAGTTACCAAGCTTATATCCTCAGTTGAAGATCCATTAGTCCATGAAAAAGTGTAGGGAGATGTTCCACCTGATACGGTTATATTGATAGCTCCGTTTGCACTAAAACAATCACTGGCAGAATTAATAACAGTATCAGTTAAAAATATTTTCACAGAATTTATAAGAACCGAATCGCGATAAGTACAATTATTATTATCAGTGAAAGTAACCACATAAGTTATGGTGGTATCTATCGTTAAAACAGGATTGGAAATATTAGACTGACTGAGCCCAATTACAGGAGACCAGGTGTAATTACCCAAAACAGGAGCACTTGCATTTAATTGTGCTCCACCTGCTCCCATACATAAGTTTTGATCCGTACCGGCGAAAACATAGTTAGTATCCGGCTCCGATAATATAAAACTTAATGCATCCGCACATCCTAATGCGTCTTCAATTAAAAGTGTATAAGAGCCCTCCGCTAAATTAGTAACCGGCATAGTAACAACATTACTATTTAACTCAAAAGAAATAGGGGGTGTTCCACCAGTAACAACCACGTTAATACCACCAGTACCTCCGCAAGCACTTATAGGCGTTATAGTTTGTGTAAATGTAAATGGAACCGGGTCATCTATATC